>JBCDKL010000195.1:0-6174 GCA_038746695.1 Pseudomonadota bacterium
AAAATTGAGTCTCACGCCGCCAGCGCAACGGGAGATGGCATGCCCAAACGCCTGAGAACCGATGGACTGGGGGATGACAAACCCACGAAACGCCGCTCGACCCGCAAACCGGCCTATGATGAGGCCGCATTGGTCCGCGATCTTCTCAGTCATAAGCGAAAGATCCGCGAGCATCTGACCCTCGCCACAAAACCCGGCTGGATCGGCTGGCCAGTCAAACTGGGCGGGGACGATTTTCCCAAACCTGTCTCTCGCTCACAGAAGAACGAGATCAATATCATCGGTATGACCTATGGCTGCCATACTTGCCATGGGATTGCCGATGGCCCGTTCATCGCCGACCACATTCCGCCCAGAAATCTGTCGCCAACGCTCGTCAAGGCTTACTGGCCAAGTTGGAACGGGAATTATCGCTTCTTCCCCCATTGCAACAAATGCTCGGCGCTGCAGAGCAAACTGGTCCGTTCGATCAAACGCGCCTCGAAAGCCGGTAATCCGCTTCCACCGTTGAACAATGCCAAATTGCAGAGCTTCATCATGGATCAGCGTGCTGCGCTTTCGATCACCGGGCAGAAGGGTAACTCGAAGAAAGCCCAGAAAGAGGCGATCCAGAAGCTGGGCATGAGCAAGGGCTGCCATTCCTGCGGGAATAAGAAATCCGGTTCTCGCTTCATCGCCGATCATTACCCGCCGCAGGAATTCGGCACAGCCTATATGGGCGAGGCAATCCGACTGCTCAAACTGCGCAAACCCGAATGGCAGCTTAGACCGCAATGCAGCAAATGCTCGAACTCGCAGGGTGGGACGGTCAGCAGCTTGGTGACGAAGGTCCGCACCACGATGAAAGCGCTGGGTTACCCGGTCGGAAAATGACCTCATTGGGCGGTTTCCTATAGGAAACAGTTTTCGCTCATTTACAATTTCTGAATAGAACCCATTCTTCTCCTGTGATACGTGCCCGCCAGTCATCTAAGAAGAGGAGCGCCAGATGGACGCCGTAACCCGCGACGCCGGTTTCTTCACCGAAGAATTGACCACCCGCGACCCAGAGCTTTTCGCCTCGGTCTCGGACGAACTGCGCCGCCAACAAGACGAGATCGAGCTGATCGCCTCGGAAAACATCGCCTCGCTGGCGGTGATGCAGGCCCAGGGCTCGGTCATGACCAACAAATATGCCGAGGGCTATCCGGGCAAGCGCTATTACGGCGGTTGCCAGTATGTCGACGTGGCCGAGAAACTGGCGATCGAGCGGATCTGTGCCCTGTTCAATTGCAGCTTCGCAAATGTGCAGCCGAACTCGGGTAGCCAGGCCAATCAGGCTGTGTTCATGGCGCTGTTGAAGCCGGGCGATACGATCCTCGGCATGGACCTCGCCTCGGGCGGGCACCTGACCCATGGCGCGCCGCCAAACCAGTCAGGCAAGTGGTTCAACGCTGTCTCCTATGGAGTGCGCCGCGACACGCTCGATATCGACTATGACGACCTTGAAGCCAAAGCGCTGGAGCACAAACCGCAGATGATCATCGCCGGCGGCTCGGCCATCCCGCGGATCATCGACATGAAGCGGTTCCGCGAGATCGCAGACAAGGTGGGCGCCTACCTGCTGGCAGATATGGCGCATTACGCGGGCCTGATTGCAGGCGGGGCCTATCCCAATCCGATGGAGCATGTGCACGCCCTGACCTCGACCACCCATAAGACTCTGCGCGGCCCGCGCGGCGGCATCGCGCTGACCAATGACGAGACCATCGCGAAAAAGATCAACTCGGCGGTCTTCCCGGGCATCCAGGGCGGCCCCTTGATGCATGTGATCGCAGCCAAGGCGGTTGCCTTTGGCGAGGCGCAGCGGCCGGAGTTTCGCGGTTATATCGACCAGGTGGTGAAGAACGCGCAGGCGCTCTCCGCGCGGCTGATCGAGGGCGGGCTGGCCATCACCACTGGCGGCACCGACACCCATGTGATGCTGGTAGATCTGCGGCCAAAAGGCGTGACCGGCGTGGCAACCGAGAAAGCACTCGGCCGCGCGCACATCACCTGCAACAAGAACGGCATCCCCTTCGATACCGAGAAGTTCACCATCACTTCGGGTATCCGCCTCGGCACCCCGGCGGGCACCACCCGTGGCTTTGGCGAGCCTGAATTCACCGAGGTCGGCGCGCTGATCTGTGAAGTTGTGGACGGTCTGGCCGCCAATGGCGAGGAAGGCAATGGCGCGGTCGAGGAGGCTGTGAAGCACAAGGTCAAAGCTCTCTGCGACCGTTTCCCGATCTATCCAGGTCTCTGATCTTAATGGGCGCGGCCTCGCGGTCGCGCCCTATCGACTTTCTGCGGCTTTCGGGCCGTATCGGCTCTACATCCTCGCAGGCCCAATCCTAAGTCTTACCCGAGCGTACAAGCACTCAGGTGGATTGGACCATGGATCGACGGGCCTTCTCTTCCGGCACTCTCCTCTCATTGACCGGTGCGGGACTTGCCCGTTGCTCGGACCCCGCGCTGTCGCGTCTGGCCGAACCGAGGACGCACGCTCTGATGCGACACGCCCTGGCGCCGGGTACTGGTGATCCCTCAGATTTCAAGCTCCGCGACTGCGCCACCCAACGCAATCTCTCCGGTCAGGGACGGGCGCAGGCGGTCAATGCGGGCGAGATGCTGCGACAAGCGGGGATTACCATCGATCATCTCTGGTCGAGTCAATGGTGCCGCTGCCTCGACACCGCATCGCAGATGAAGATGGGGCCAGTGATCGAACAGCCCGCGCTCAATTCCTTTTTTCGGAACCGCGGCAACGAACCCGTGCAATCGGCCGAAATCCGTCGACAACTGGCCGCTCTGCCAGCAGAGGAGACGGCCTTCGGCGTCACCCATCAGGTGAATATCACAGCGCTAACCGGCCGCGGTGTCAGCTCGGGCGAAATCTTCGTTCTCCGGGTCTCGGAATCTGGCGACCTCACCACATTGGCAAGGGTTCAAGTGCCGCTGGGCTGAACTTGCCCCCCAAGAAAAAAGCGCCTGGGCGATATCGCTACCCAGCACGAGCAAGGCATATCTTGGGGCCACCAATCGGCCTCTACACAATCGCTCGCGGTTTGCCTATACTGGTCGGGTCTGGCGAGCTAGGGGGCCGTAATGCGCTGTCCATTCTGTGGAAATGTCGAGACACAAGTTAAAGACTCACGCCCGGCCGAGGATCATGTGGCGATCCGGCGGCGGCGCTCCTGCCCGGCCTGCGGCGGGCGTTTCACAACTTATGAGAGGGTCCAACTCAGGGATCTAGTGGTGGTCAAGAAGAACGGGCGGCGCGAGGAGTTCGACCGGGACAAACTGTCCCGCTCGATCCGGATCGCTCTGCAAAAACGACCGGTCGCACCCGAAAGGATCGATCAGATGATTTCGGGCATCGTGCGTCGGCTGGAAAGCATGGGCGACACGGATATCGCCTCGGACACGATCGGTGAGATCGTGATGGAAGCGCTTAGCCGGATTGACACGGTGGCGTATGTCCGCTTTGCCAGCGTCTACAAGAACTTCCAGGAAGTCGCCGATTTCGACAAGTTCGTCGCCGAATTGCGCCCGACCAAGGTGCTGGTCGACGAGGACTGACCCCATGGAAGATGGCGCCGATGCCGGGTGGATGCGCGTCGCCCTCGGTCTGGCGCGGCGGCGCTTGGGCCAGGTGGCGCCCAATCCCGCGGTCGGCGCAGTGATCGTCCGGGATGGCAGGGTTCTGGGCCGAGGTTCCACCGCACCCGGGGGTCGGCCCCATGCCGAGGCGGTTGCTCTGGCGCAAGCACGTGCGCTCGGCCATGACCTGGCGGGCGCAACCGTCTATGTCACGCTCGAGCCCTGTGCCCATCATGGCATGACCCCGCCCTGCGCCCAGGCTCTGATCGACAGCGGCATCTCGCGGGTCGTAGCCGCAGTCGAGGATCCGGACCCAAGGGTATCCGGCCGCGGATTCGCGGCGTTGCGGGCGGCCGGGATCACGGTCGTGACCGGGGTTATGGAAACCGAGGCGGCGGCGATCAACGCTGGGTTCCTCGCTCGCTTTAGGACCGGGCGGCCCTGGATGCAGCTCAAGATGGCGGCAACGCTGGACGGGCGCATCGCCACACAAGCGGGCGAGAGCCGCTGGATCACCGGTCCCGAGGCGCGGCGCCGGGTGCATCTGATGCGCGCACAGGCGGATGGAGTGCTGATCGGGGCTGGCACGGCGCGGATCGACGATCCGATGCTGGATGTGCGGCTGCCGGGCACCTGGGCGCCGACCGTACGCATCGTCGCCGATGGCGGGCTGTCGCTTCCGCTGACCGGTAGGCTGGCGGCCTCGGCGGGAGAGCATCCTCTTTGGGTCCTGCATCGCGAGGGCGCACCGCACGAGCGGCGCCAGGCGCTGCAAGACATCGAAGCCGAGACGATCGCCCTGCCCCATGCACCAGATGGCCGCCTGGAGATGAAGGCGGCGCTCGAGGCCCTAGCCACCCGCGGCCTGACCCGCATCCTCTGTGAAGGCGGAGGACAGATCGCCGCCGCCCTGATCCGCGAAGGGCTGGTCGACCGGATCGCGCTCTTCACCGCGGGCAAGGCAATCGGAGGTGACGGCCTGCCTGTGGTTCAGGGGTTTGGGCTCGACAGTCTCGCCGGAGCCCCCGGCTTTCACCTGGACAGTATCGAGCGTGTCGGTACCGACACGCTCAGCTTTTGGGACCTTTCTAGCTGAGCATCACTGACCGCTCAACGAGCGCGCATTGCCCGCAAAGCTGATGATCGGTGAAATCGCTTGCAGAATCTTCAGCCAGCGCACGAAGGGCGCAGTGGTGACGTAGAGCGTGTCATTGTCTCGCATCATGAAATCACTCGCCAGGAACATCGCACCGGGCTGGGTCAGGTCGAAGATATAGGCAACTTTCTGAGGCTCGGTCTCGGTCGAGCCGGGCAGCAGGCGATTGGCGATCTCGGCAGGTTCCTCACGGAAGACGAAGATCCCTGTCGGGTCCGAGCGGCTGTCGATCAGACCGCCCACGATCCCAAGCGCCCGCACCACCGAGACGTCGCGGGTCGGGAAGGGCACCGTCTGCGGCCCGGCCACGGCGCCGAGTGCTGTGAAAATCCGCCGGTCCCGCTCGGCAATAACAGCATCGCCGGAGCGGACAGCGATATTGTTCAACGGGTCGTCATAGAGATCCTGCAACGAGATCTCGCCCACGATGCGGCCACGGCGTATCTTGATGCGTGTAACCTCGGGATCTTCCGAGACCCCGCCGGCGCGGGCGATCATCGGCAAGAGGGTCCGCGTTGCCTTCTCGACCGGATAGAGGCCCGGCGTGTTCACCCGGCCCTGCACGCTGACCAGCCGCCCACCCTTCTCGATCGGGAAGATATCGACCTGCGGGTTCAGGGTTTTTTCGGACAATGCCTCCTGGATCGCGGTGCGCAGGGTGTTGAGACTGCGCCCTGCCGCCTGCACGAGACCGACATAGGGCACAAAGATGAAACCCCGGTCATCGACGATGGAGTTGGGTAGCTGACTGGCGCCGATCCCCTGCGGGTTCAGCAGACCCTCGTCGATATTCTCCCATACCGTGATCGACATGACATCGCCCGCGGCGATCAATTGCGTCGGCTCTTTCGCAGTGTCGACCAGGCTGATTTCGAAGCCCGAGCGTTCGTCGATCCGGGTGATCCGCGCGATATCGGCTGTCACCGGAACGACCTGGAACGCGAGGCCGCTGTCTTCGGCGGGCGCTGCCTCGATCTCGTCCTTATAGGGTCCGTTGCGCGGCAGGCCGCAGGCTGAAATGGCCAGTGCCAAGCCGATGGCGAGGATGCCCCGCCCTATCCGCGTGCTCTGCCTCATCGGGTCTCTCCTCTCCCCCAAGGTGGTCCCTCATGCCGTCCGTTTCGTCCCGAACGCTTGGCCCGTCTGTGCGCCTCGCCGCCATGTGGGGTGAATTTTGATCACCTTTCACAAGCCGTAATCGTTGTTATACGGAGAGTTACGGAGACTTTCTAGTGTAAATTCTGAACCCACTCAGTGTTCGACACAACCAGAGCCGGGCGGCTGAGCGCACTACCATCCTTCTCGGAGGGCGACGCGTCCAACACCCGATCATAGGCGTCACTGTCCGCCATCATGGCATCGGGTAAAATCTCGAGCAAGCGCCTAATCCCACGCTT
>JBCDKL010000196.1:0-6169 GCA_038746695.1 Pseudomonadota bacterium
GGGCAGAAATCGGCGAGATCGGCCGGCGGGATGCGCGCAAGATCAGGGTGAACAATCGGCTTCGGCGGCAGATCTCGAATGCGGTGGCGGTGATGACACTGCAAGCGCCAGACCGCGAGGTGCGGCTGGAAGCGGCGGCACAGGCATTCAAAAGCGGTGACCCGGGAAAATTGCCGGCCTTGCGCGCAGCTTTGGAGATCGAGGAGGATGCCGAAGTAAGATCGGCCTTCGAAGATGCCGTGGCGGCGGCCACTCTGGGTTCGGAGGCGGGCGAGGCCGAGAAGATCGCGGCACTCGAACTTTTGGCCGGGCGCGCGGATCAACAGGCGCTTTCGCTGGTCACCCGGGCAGCCGAGGGCGAGGGGGCTGTGGCGGAGGCGGCGCAAGCGGCGCTGGAGCAGATCGAGAACGCGCGTTTTGCCTGGGGTCTGGCGCAGAATGTCTGGTACGGGCTCTCGCTCGGCTCGGTCCTCATGCTGGCGGCGATTGGACTGGCAATCTCGTTCGGCGTGATGGGGGTCATCAATATGGCCCATGGCGAACTGGTGATGCTCGGCGCGTACACGACATTCGTTGTGCAGGAGGCAATCCGGCTGTCGGCCCCATGGCTGTTCGAATGGTCGCTTCTGATCGCCACACCGCTGGCGTTTCTGGTTGCCGGTTCAGTGGGAGTCGGGATCGAGCGCGGGGTGTGCCGCTATCTCTACGGCCGGCCTTTGGAGACCTTGCTGGCGACTTGGGGTATCAGCCTGATCCTGCAGCAGGCTGTCCGTTCAATCTTCGGGCCGACCAATAAGGAGGTCGGAAATCCGGATTGGATGTCGGGCGCATTCGAGGTCGGGCAGATGGTGATCACCTGGAACCGATTATGGATCCTCGTCTTCGCCCTGGCGGTGTTTGCACTGCTGCTACTGATCATGAAACGCACGCCAATGGGATTGCAGATGCGCGCCGTGACCCAGAACCGGCGGATGGCGGAGGCGATGGGGATACGCTCGAGCTGGGTCGATTCGATGACCTTCGGTTTGGGCGCCGGGGTGGCGGGACTGGCCGGGGTGGCTTTGAGTCAGATCGACAATGTGTCTCCCAATCTCGGTCAGGGATACATTGTGGACAGTTTCATGGTGGTGGTTTTCGGCGGGGTAGGAAACCTTTGGGGGGCATTGGCGGGGGCTTTCACCTTGGGCATTGTCAACAAGTTCCTCGAACCCTTTGCCGGCGCAGTTCTGGCCAAGGTGCTGGTGCTCGTCTTCATTATCCTCTTCATTCAGAGCCGACCGCGGGGTCTGTTTGCCTTGCGTGGTCGGGCGGTGGAGCAGTGAGCGCCGCGCGCTCCCATGCGAGCGTTCTCCCGGCTGGACCGGTCGCGCGGCCCACCCACCCGCGCGCGGCTCGCCTCGGGTATGGGTCGAGAGCGGAGCAGGGCGCGTGATCCGCGATGCGCTCGACCTGCGCACCAAGCTGGTGCTGTTGGTTCTGGCCGCCATGGCGGTTCTGGTGCCTGCGGCAAACCTTTATGTCGAGCAGGGATCGAGCCTGCATCTGCCTTCCTTCGCAGTTGCCCTGTTTGGCAAGTATCTGACCTATGCTCTGCTGGCGCTTTCGGTTGATTTGATCTGGGGATATTGCGGCATTCTCAGTCTGGGCCATGGCGCGTTCTTCGCACTTGGCGGCTATGCCATGGGCATGCATCTGATGCGCGAGATCGGGCCGCGCGGGGTTTATGGCAATCCGGTGCTGCCGGACTTCATGGTCTTCCTGAACTGGCAGGAACTGCCCTGGTTCTGGTACGGGTTTGATCAGTTTTGGTTCGCCTGTCTGATGGTATTGCTGGTGCCGGGCAGTTTGGCCTTTGTCTTCGGCTGGTTCGCGTTTCGCAGCCGGGTGACGGGTGTCTATCTTAGCATCATCACACAGGCGATGACCTATGCCCTGATGCTGGCGTTTTTCCGCAATGATATGGGGTTTGGCGGGAATAACGGTCTGACCGACTTCAAGGATGTTCTGGGCTTCGATCTGCGCCGGGACGAGACGCGGGCGGGGCTGTTTGCAGCTTCAGCCGCGGCTCTGGCGATCGGCTATCTGATCTGCCGCGTGGTGGTGACCTCGCGCGCTGGGAAAGTCTTGGTCGCGGTGCGCGATGCCGAAGCGCGGGCGCGCTTCCTCGGCTACCGGGTCGAGGGCTATAAGCTGTTTGTTTTCGTCCTATCGGCCATGCTTGCCGGGGTGGCCGGGGCTTTGTATGTGCCCCAGGTCGGTATCATCAATCCAGGCGAGTTCTCGCCGGCCAACTCGATTGAGATTGTGATCTGGGTCGCTGTGGGCGGGCGCGGTTTGCTGCTGGGAGCCGTAATCGGCGCCGTTTTGGTGAATGCGGCCAAGACGCTGCTAACGGGCTGGATCCCGGAGATCTGGATCTTCGCGCTGGGCGCCATGTTCGTCCTGGTCACATTGTTCCTGCCGCGCGGAGTTCTGGGGGGCCTGGATCTCCTGGGACGCAAACGGGAGGCGGCCCCTGCGCCGCAAGCCGCCGAATGAGCCCGGGTAAGGCGGCCAATTCGATGCTCTATCTCGACTCCGTTTCGGTCGCCTTCGATGGGTTCAAGGCGATCAACGCGCTCTCTCTGGTGCTGAGCCCGGGCGAGATGCGGGCAATCATCGGGCCCAATGGGGCAGGTAAGACGACGATGATGGATATCATCACTGGCAAGACCCGTCCCGACACCGGCGATGTGATCTTCGATCAGACTGTCGATCTGACACGCCATGATGAGGCGGATATCGCCCGGATGGGAATCGGGCGGAAGTTCCAGAAGCCGACCGTTTTCGAGACCCACACAGTGGCGGATAACCTGCTGCTCTCGCTGGCCGGGCCGCGGGGCGTTTTCGATATGCTTCGTGCCAGACCGACCGAGGTTGAAGCCGACAGGGTAGATGAGATCTTGTCGACCATCAGGTTGGAATCGCGGCGCGGGGATCTGGCCGCTGATCTCTCGCACGGGCAGAAGCAGTGGCTCGAGATTGGGATGCTGTTGGCGCAGGATCCAAAGGTCCTGCTGGTCGACGAACCGGCGGCGGGCATGACCGATGCAGAGACGGCGCAGACGGCCGATCTGCTCCTGCGGATTGCGGGGGATCATACGGTGATGGTGGTGGAGCACGACATGGACTTCATCAAATCGCTCGGTGTCAGGGTTACCGTGTTGCATGAGGGGCGGGTGCTGGCAGAGGGGTCGTTCGACCATGTCTCCTCGGACCCGACTGTGATCGAGACCTATCTGGGGCGCTAAGCGATGAGCGAGGCGCAGTTAAGTGATCGGATCGATTTCGCACCAGCGCTTGTGATGAGGGGTCTGCGGTAATGCTCGCAGTGCAAGGGATTGATCTGCATTACGGCGCGGCGCAGGCTTTGCGAGGGGTGTCAGTCTCGGCCAAGCCCGGCCAAGTCACCTGCGTTCTGGGGCGCAATGGGGTCGGCAAGACCTCGCTGATGCGTGCGATTGTCGGCCACGCCCCGGTCTCGGCCGGTGAGATCGCTTGGGAGGGGCAACGGATTGACCGGCTCCGGCCTGCCGAGCGGGCCCGGCGGGGCATCGCACTGGTGCCACAAGGCCGGGAGATCTTTCCGCTCCTGACCGTGCAGGAGAATCTTGAGACCGGTTTCGCGCCCTTGCCCCGCGATCAACGCCACGTCCCAGAGGAAGTGTTCGAGCTCTTCCCCGTCCTGAAAACCATGCTGAGGAGGCGTGGTGGAGATCTCTCCGGCGGGCAGCAGCAGCAGCTTGCCATCGGGCGGGCGCTGGTGATGCGCCCGCGTCTCTTGATCCTGGACGAGCCGACCGAGGGGATCCAACCCTCGATCATCAAGGATATCGGGCGGGCGATTGAAACGCTGCGGGTGCGGGGCGATATGGCGATTGTTCTTGTCGAGCAGTTCTTCGATTTCGCCTGGGCGCTGGCGGACGAAGTGACGGTGCTCGACCGTGGAGAGGTGGTCAGCGCGGGGCCAAAGGAGGCACCTGATGCCGAACGGTTGCGGCAACTGATTTCCCTCTGAGATGTTAGCGCTGGCATGCGCCGGGCGGAGACTGGCTCTCTCAATCGACCAGCGAAGCTCCGATCTCGTCGGTTGTTGACGACTGCCCTCAAAGAACCCCCAAAAGATGCTATTCTTCGCCACGGGCAATGTCAGTGGCGCGCGTGAAAACCCAGGCTGCAGCGCGGCATCCCGCTTGCCCATCTGGGCTGTGGCCGCACCTACTCCACAACACAGGTGTAGGAGACCGCAATGGCATTGGATGCAGATCGAAATGCGACCGATCCGGTTGGGGTGACGCATCCCGAGGCTCCGCTGGGTTTCTGGCGCTCCTACCGCACGGCCAGGCGCAATGTGCTGGAGCTGATCCCCCGCCAGGCATTCGAGCAACCAGTGCTGACCGGCGGCAAAGGCCGGGGTTGGATCATGCTGATGGAGCCTGCCGCCTTGGAGCGGGTGCTGAAAACCAACGAGCCGAACTATCCGAAGTCCCGCGTGGTGCAGCGGCTGTTGAGCCCAAGGCGAGGCTCGAACCTCGTGATTGCCGAGGGGGCGGAATGGCGCTGGCAGCGCCGGGCGATGTCGCCGATGTTCCGGGCCAATGCGATCCTCGAGAATGCCCAGATCTTCAGCGATGCGGCAGAGGCTGCCGCACGCCGTCTGGAGGGAGCGGGCGAGGCGCCTTTCGATGTCTATCCGCTGATGACCGGCGCGACCTGCGATGTGATCTGCGATCTTGCGCTTTCGGGCCGCGATGCGATCGACCGTGAGGGGCTTGCCGATAGCGTCGAGACCTTCGTCGCCAACATCGCACGGCTATCGCTGTTCGATCTGATCGGCGTCCCGAACTGGGTGCCGCGACCGGGCATGCTGTTGGCCCGCACCAAGGTGGATATGGACCAGGTGACCGATGCGATGATCGCTCGGCGGGTGAGCGAAGGTCCGCGCACGCCACCGGATTTCGTGGATATGCTGATCGCGGCAGAGGATCCAGAGACGGGGCAGCGCCTCTCAGCGGTGGATCAACGCAACAATCTGCTGGGATTTCTCTTCGCCGGGCATGAGACGACCGCACTGGCGCTGACCTGGGCGCTCTATCTCCTTGCCCTGGACCGGGCGGCGCAAGAGAAGGCAGCTGCCGAGGCGCGCGCTGTTCTGGGGGGCAGGGCGGCAGAGGGGCGGGATTGCGCGTCCTTGCCCTATGCCCGCCAAGTGATCGAGGAGACACTCAGGCTCTACCCGCCTGCGGGGTTTCTGACCCGCGCGGCGCGCGAAGCGGACGAACTGGCCGGACATGAGGTCCGGGCCGGGATGACGGTGATCCTGCCTATCTATGCGCTGCATCGCCACCGGTTGCTCTGGGAGGCGCCGGAACGTTTCGACCCGGGCCGCTTTGCGCCGGAAGAGGTGAAGGCCCGGCCGCGTTATGCTTATCTGCCCTTTGGAGGGGGACCGCGGATTTGTATCGGCCTGGCCATGGCGGTGATGGAGGCGCAGATCATCCTGGCCACCCTGCTCGACCGGTTCGAGTTTACCCTGCCCGAGGGGTTCGAGCCCGTGCCGCGGATGTGGTTCACCCTGCGCCCTGGTACCGGCATGCCGCTGATCGTGCGCCCCCGCCGATGACGGCCTCCAATGGTCGGCACGACGCGGGTTCTGCAGGCGCGATGCAGCCGGATGCTCCGATGGCGCAGCGCACCCGTGCGGCGGAGCAGGAGCCGTCTCGAGCGGATCGCAGTGTGTCCAGGTCGAGCTTTGGAGAGCGCCAAAACGGGCCGCGGGCTGCGCGGTCGGGCGGAGCGGTCCGGAAGCCTTGGTGGCGTTATGCTGTGGCTTTTCTCGCTCTGGCATCGATCCTGCTGGCCGTTTGGCGGCTCGAAATGGGTTCGGAGGGGCTTGCCATCCGGCACCTTTCTGTCGAAGGCACGCCGGTGACCATTCAGCATCCGCTCGGCGCCGCACCGGCGCCGACCGTGGTCATTGCGCATGGCTTCTCGGGCTCTCGCCCTTTGATGCAGGCATTCGCCGTCAGCCTGGCGCGCTCGGGCTATGTCGCAGTCAGTTTCGATTTTCGCGGCCATGGGCGCAACCCGCAGGCGCTAGACGGTGATGTGACCCGCGAGGACGGAGCGA
>JBCDKL010000197.1:0-6145 GCA_038746695.1 Pseudomonadota bacterium
ATCGACGCGCCCGCCGCCTCGATCGCCTTGGCGAGCATCACAACCTCGTCCCAGGTCTGGCCTTCAGGGATAAGGTCGATCATCGAGAGCCGGTAGATGATGATGAAATCCTCGCCGACCGCCGCGCGGACGCGCTTGACGATCTCGACGGGGAACCGCATGCGGTTTTCGTAAGGCCCGCCCCAGTGATCCTCGCGCTTGTTCACATGGGTGACGAGGAACTGATTGATGAGATAACCCTCGGACCCCATGATCTCGACGCCGTCAAAACCGGCCTCACGGGCAAGCACAGCGCAGCGGGCGTAATCGGCGATTTGCTTCTCGATCCCCGCCTCGTCGAGCTCCTTCGGTGCAAACGGCGTGATCGGGGATTTGACGGGCGAACAGGACACAGATTGAGGTGAATAGGCATAGCGGCCGGAATGTAGGATCTGCATGCAGATCCGGCCGCCTTCGGCATGGACAGCGTCGGTGGTGATCCGGTGCTCTTCGACTTCCTTCTGGGTCGTCAGTTTCCCTGCCCCCTGGAACACGGCGCCTTCCTCGTTCGGCGCGACCCCGCCGGTCACGATCAATCCCGCACCGCCCCGTGCTCGTTCAGCGAAATAAGCCGCGACCTTCTGATGGTCGCCCCGATCCTCCAGCCCCGTATGCATCGATCCCATCAGGACCCGGTTGGGCAGGGTCACGTGACCGAGATCGAGCGGTTTCAGAAGGTTCGGGTAGGCAGTCATTGGCGGAGTTCCTTGCGAAGCACCTTGCCGACGGGGCTCTTGGGGAGATCCTCGACAAAGGTGACTATGCTGGGGCGTTTATAGGCGGTGAGATTGGACTTGCAGTGCTCCTTCACCGAGGCTTCGGTGAGCGCGGGATCCTTCCTGATGATGAAAAGCTTCGGCGTCTCGCCGGTCTTCTCCGACGGCACGCCGATACAGGCGCATTCCAGCACCTCGGGCATCTCGGCGACCACGCCTTCGATCTCGGTCGGATAAACGTTAAAGCCCGAGACGATGATCATGTCCTTCTTGCGGTCGACGATCTTGAAGCGGCCTTTTTCGTCCATCACCGCGATATCGCCGGTTTTGAAAAAGCCGTCTGCGGTAAAGGCTTTTGCGGTCTCGTCCGGGCGGTTGTAATAGCCGCTGAACACCTGCGGACCCTTCGCACAGAGCTCCCCCGGTTCGCCCGCGGAAACCTCGTTCTCGTGCTCATCGCGCAGGCTTATGATCGTGCCAGGGACGGGATGCCCGACGGTCCCGGTAAATCCCGGAGTCGAGACATGATTGCCGGTGAGGACCGGCGAGGTCTCGGACAGACCGTATCCTTCGAGGATCGGCTTGCCGGTCACTTTCTGCCAGCGGTCGGATGTGTCCTTCAGGGTCGCCGTACCGCCACCGAAGGTGCAGCGCAGCTCGCTGAAATCCAGATCGGCAAATCCCGGCGTGTTCATCAACCCGTTGAACAGCGTGTTCACGCCCGGGATCATGCCGAAGGGTTTGCCCTTGAGCTCCTTGATGAAACCCTTCATGTCGCGCGGATTGGGAATCAGCAATTGGCGATAGCCATTCTGGAAAGCGATCAGAGCCATCCCCAACGCGAAGATATGATAGAGCGGCAAGGATTGGATCACCCGCGCCCCGGTCGGCGGCAGGCCGGAGCCGTTATAGGCGATCCCCTGCGCCACATTCGCCACCACATTGGAATGGCGCAGAACCGCGCCTTTCGCGACCCCGGTGGTGCCGCCAGTGTATTGGATGAAGGCGATATCGTCGGGACCGACCTCGACTGGGGTCATCGGGCTGGCCGCTCCTTTGACCAACGCATCGCGAAAGCTGATCGCGCGGGGCAGATCGAAGCCCGGCACCATCTTCTTGAGATGTTTGACCACCATATTGACCAGGGTGCGCTTCAGGGCCGGCAGCATGTCGCCCATCCGGGCGATGATCACATGGTCGACATTGGTCTCGGCGATCACCTCCTCAAGCGTTGCTGCAAAATTCTCGAGGATCACGATCGCCTTAGCGCCCGAGTCGTTGAGTTGATGCCGCAACTCGCGGGCGGTGTAGAGCGGGTTGACATTCACCGAGGTGAAGCCGCCGCGCAGGATACCGAAACTCGCGATCCCGAACTGGCCGATATTGGGCAGCATCACCGCCACCCGGTCGCCGCGCTCCAGGCCCAGCCCCTGCAGGAATGAGGCAAAATCGGCGGCGCGGCGATCCAATTCGGAGAAGGTATAGCTGTGCCCCAGGCACTCCGCGCAAATCTGCGGACCATAACGGCCGCAGGCATCTTCGATCAGATGCACGATCGAGGGATAGGTCTCGAGCGAGGCGCCATAATCCACGCCTTCCGGATAATCTGTCAGCCAGGGGTGGCTCATGGCTGCGTCTCCCTTGTCGTCTCCCGGCCAGCGCTCGGTTCTAAGTGGCGCTAGGTCCGGCGGGCCACCATGGCCCGAGCCAGGCACGGCATGGTTTTCGACCCGGCCCGCTTGGCGTGCCATTTGATAAGCATACTGCCGGGTATGATGTCAATCGGATTTACGTATACGTAAGGTCAGGTCACATCGATACCCAATCAGCTACGCGCGCCGGGGCCGCTCAGAACCCGCATGAGGGCGGGCAGAAGGGTCAGCGCCCCGATCATGTTCCACACAAACATAAAGGTGAGCATCAGCCCCATATCCGCCTGGAACTTGGTCGGCGCAAAGATCCATGTGGCGACGCCGATGGCCAGTGCAAGCCCCGTAAAGGCGACCGCATGGCCGGTTGTGCGCACCGCGTTGAGATAGGCCTCGGCCAGCTCCTGCCCCTGGCGAAGATAAAAGCGCAGCCGGTCGTAGATATAGATCCCGTAATCGACCCCGATCCCAACTCCCAGCGCAATGACAGGCAGGGTTGCAACTTTCACACCCATACCGAGGCTGGCCATCAAGGCTTGCGCTAAAACCGAAGTAAGGGCCAGCGGCAACAGAATGACCACCAGCGCGGTCAGCGAGCGGAAGGTCAACAAAATCAGCACGGCCACAACCGCATAGACCAGTGCCAGGATCTGATACTGCGCCGCCCCGATCACCTCATTCGTCGCCGCCTCGACCCCCGCATTCCCTGCCGCCAGGGCGAAGACGACCGAGCCTGTTTCGGTGTTGGCGTTGAAATCCTCGACCATCCCGGTCGCCCGGCGCAGGGTGGCAGCCTTGTGATCCTCCAGGAAGACGACAATCACCGCCATCGAGCAATCGGTGTTGAAGAACCCGGTCGGCACCCGGCTCAGTGTTGCATTCGCGACCAACTGATTGCGGTTCAGAGCGCGCCATTTGAGATTGCCCTCGTTGAAGCCTTGCGTGCCCAGCTTTGCCGCATCCGAGATCGAAATCGTACCCTGGACGCCAGGGGTGTTTTCGAGCCGCCATTGCAACTGATCCATCAGAGCAAGGGTCTCGTAGTGAACGCATGCCTCGGGCGGAGTCTCGGTCATCACCACCAGCACATCGGTCGATGTGGCGTAGTTCTCCGACAGAAACGCCACATCCCGATTGTAGCGGCTATCGGGATGCAGCTCAGGCGCGCCCTTGTCCAGATCGCCGATCTCCAGATCCGTGGCCTTCCAAGCGCCACCCGCGGCCAGCACCACAGCCACGCCGATAGCGATCATCGCCCTGGGCTGGGTCGCGAAACCTCCGACAAAGCGCCAAAGAGCCCGAGCCTCGCCAGCCTGCTTACCCGCCGCCCGCTCGGCCGCGCGTTTGCTGACCCCGACATAAGAAAGCAGCACCGGCAGGAGGATCAGATTGGTCAGCAGCACCATGGCCACGCCAAGGCCCGCAGCGATCGCCAACTCTCCGATCACGGCGATGGGGATGACGATCAGGGTCAAAAAACCGATGGAATCCGACAAGAGCGCGGTCGAACCAGGAGCGGCCAACGCCCCAAACGCTCCTCGCGCCGCCTGCAACCGGCCCGCCCCCTCGACCGAGCGGAGCATGGTGGCGTTGATGATCTGGATCGCATGACTGGCCCCAATCGCGAAAATCAGGAAAGGCACCAGCACCGAATAAGGATCGAGCCCATAACCCAGCGTCGTCAACAAACCCAATTGCCAGATCACTGCGATGACCGAGCAGGACATGCCCAAAAGGGTCGAGCGCCAACAATGGGTGTAAAGCACCAGAAGAACCGCCATGATCCCAAGTGCCACCATGAAGAAGATGGCAATCACGCTGACACCCTCGATCAGATCGCCCACCAGTTTGGCGAAACCGGTGATATGGATTGCAATCGTATCGGAGCTGTACTTCGCGCGGATCTCCTCCAGAGCTGCCGAGAAAGCAGCGTAATCCAGCGGCGCTCCGGTCTCGGGATCCGTCGTCACAAGCGGCGCCTGGATTATGGTCGAGCGGAAATCATTGGCGACCAGAATGCCGACCTGGTTAGAGCGGCGGATATTCTCACCCACGTCCTCGAGCGAGGCCCGAGAACCGTCATAGCTGCGCGGGATCACCGGCCCGCCGGAGAACCCCTCGGAGGTCACCGCCATCCAACGCATGTTCGGGGTCCAGAGGCTTTTTAGATTTCCCCGGTCGACGCCGGAGATATAGAATACGTCATCGGTGATCTGGCGCAGGGTCTCGAGATACTCGGCATCCAGAACCGTGCCCTCTCGCGCGGCCACAACGACCCGGACCACATTGGTGAGCCCGCCCAACGCCTCGCGATGTTCGAGGAACTTGGCGACATAGGGATGCTCGGCCGGGATCATCTTCTCAAACCCGGCATCCGAGCGCAGCCCGGTCACCTGATAGGTCAGAAGCGCGGTCACCAGGGCAAAGATCAGAACCACCAGAGGGCGGGCTGAGAAGATCACCCGGCCCAGCGGGCCGCCATCGTCGCGGGTCGGATCTGCTGCGTTCATCTCAATTCCCTTGGCCGGGATCGGCAACGAGCAACCCTGCTTCGCTGGCGAAGATCAGGCCTTCGGGGCCCGGAACTGCGCCGCTGAGAAAATCTCGCGTGCCGGTCGGGCGTGTTGGGGTCGCGGCACCCTCTGGCCCGACCGGGATCATCAGGCCCGAGCCCCCCAACAATCCGACCCCGCCCAGGGGAAGGGCAACATCGCCGATGAGGAGCAGATTGTCCGGCAAGCGTTGCGAGGCCCAGGTGATGCCGTCGTCCTCGGAAACCTGAAAACTGTTCCCGAAACCATAGGCGTATAGACGCCCATCCGCCTCGGCCAAACCGAACAACGAAAGAGCATCGTTGGTGTCGAACCGCTCGAAACTCGCACCGGCATCGGCGGAGCGGAACAGCATGCCGCCCTCACCCGCGATCACCAGACTGCCAGCACCGCTCTGATGCAGAGCGTTGAGATGCAGATCCTCGAAATTGTCCAAACGGTCGGCGACCAGTTCCCATGTCTCACCCGCATCGCCCGAGCGGAACAGTATGCCATAGGCGCCCGCCGCCCAGGCGGTAGCCGGATCGGTGAACAGGACATCGAGCAGCGGCCAGGCGGGGCCGTAGGCGAGGCTCTGCTCGGCGGTCTCGAAGCGGAATTCGGCGTCTTCGAGCTCGAACTCCAGATCTTCGCGCTCACTCTCGTCAGCTTCCGCCAGAGCTTCGGCGGCCGCGGTTTGTCGGTCCTTGGCGGCCGCGATGACCAGCGGGAAGAGTTCGGTGCCATCTGTGATCTTCTGCCAGGGCGCGCCGGGCGAGGCTTGGCGCAGGATCACCCCGTCATGGCCAACCGCAAGGCCCACGCCCTCGGCGTTGAAATCCACTGCGGTCAGGGTGGCGCTGACCGGCACCGCCTCCTGCTTCCAGCCCTCGGCGCCCAGCGCCAGGATCACCCCGCGCTCGCCCACAGCCACTGCGCCATCGGTTGTGGCGACGATATCCAGTAGGCTCGCCTCGGCCGCCCGGCTGGCTGTGATCGCCGAGGTCCCCAATTGATCTGGGACTTCGGCAGCCCAGGTCGCGATCGGCCAGACCAGCGCGGTGAGAGCAAGGCAGCGGTCAAGGCGCATAGGCGACATCCGGCACAATCGAGAGGAGAAAATCAAGCCCGCCCCGCACATGGCGGAGCGGGCGGTATCCATGGCTTACTTCCGGCCCCGGCGGCGCAGCGCCGAAGGCGTGAAATCGCC
>JBCDKL010000198.1:0-6122 GCA_038746695.1 Pseudomonadota bacterium
ACCCTTGGCCCACATCCCGCAATGGCCGAGTAGGATGTCCGGAACGGTGAAATCTGCACCCATCAGATAGGTCCCGTCACCGAGGCGCTGCTCCAGACTTTCCAAGCCGCGCCTAAACTCACCCTCAAGATGGGTTTTCGCCGCCTCGACCCGCAGCGCTTCGGGCAGGGCGAAACTGTGTTTGGCATGGGTCCAGAGTGGGCTTTCGATTTCATCAATCGTCGTATAGGTCAGCGCATCTTGCTCGGATCGTTCGGGTGAGCCCGGGGGATGCGTGCAACCGCCATGCCGGTCGGCCAGGAAATTGCAGATCGCCATACTGTCCATCAGCACACTACCCTCGACCAGAAGTGCGGGGATCTTGCCCGAGGGATGCACCGCCTTGGCCTCGGGACTCGCGGGTGCCACGGGGTCGATGCTGTAGGGCTGGCCCAGTTCCTCCAGCATCCAGATCACCCGAAATGCGCGGCTGCGCGGTGTGCCGACAATGGTATAGCTCATGCGCTGTCTCCTTCGATCGCCGCCCGGATGGTGGCGCGAACCCGGTCGGGCGTGAAGCCCTCGCGGTCATAGAGCCTGGGCGTGCGGCAGCCGGGCATGTCCTCCAACGCCAAGATCATATGAGCGAGCATCCGCCGCGCGTGACCTTTGGGGGCCGTCCGGAGCGCCCGTTGCAAAAGCCCGGTCATTCGATCGTCGCCCGCATCGGCCATGGCAGCCGCATCCAGATCCTCGGTCGAAGGCAGAAGATCGACCGCGAAAACCACGGTATTGCGCGCGCACCAAGCGATTGGCCGCAGCGCATGGCGCAGCATCTCCATTTGCGCCGGGATCCAGGGCTGGCGCCAATGCTGATAATCCTGATGCACGATGATCGAGCGGCCCGGGATAAGCGCCGGAAAGAAATTACGCAGGATCGCGTCGCCGGTTTCAGGCGTTTTCATCGCGTCGATGAACAGAATTTCGATTGGACCGCGCGCCCACCGCTCGGCGGCGATATCGGTCTTGTGGAGCGTGATCTTGTCCTGCCAGGGCGCCAATAATCGCTTGGCGCATGGCATCAGATTGGACCCCCAGAACCGCCGGACGCCATTGTCATAGAGGAACTTCTGCTTGTGCTCGGCCGAGATCGTGAAGAAATCGAAGGCGTGGATCTCGGCGCTTTCCGCTGCACTCGCCGCCAGCCGCGCGGTCGAGCCACCCGCGAAACAGCCAAGATCGCAGATCGATCCTGCGCCCTCCGCCCAGGTGGCCCCCAGCCAGTGGAGCAGCCGCCCCTCCTCCTCGGTCAGCATGGTTGGCACCGCAAGCGCTGCCGCTGGAGGATCCCACTCCGCACGATCCCAGGGCCGCCCGGCAAAGGCGGCAAAGGGATCTTCCAACGGGCTGGGAGAGGGCTCAGTCATTGTCATGCGATCCGGCTCCGGCCCCTGCCTGCCGCGAGGCGGCAGAAGCGGGGACATAGGTTTCTCGCGCATGAGCTTGCAGGCGAGATATGACCAAAGCGTCGATCCTCGGATGGGCGCTCCCCGCAGGCCAATCGGCTGGCGTGGCCCGGCTTAGGCGACAGCCCTCGCGGCGGTATCCGGCACGGTGGCTAAAGGGTGCGAGCAGGAGCGGGGTGGCGAGCCCATCGAGCGTGACCTGCGCCCAATTCGACAGAGCTCTATGGTCTGTCAAAGTCATCCCGGCGCGGATCGGGCAGAGGCGGCCAGAAGGACCGCTGAGAACCGGGCCATCGGTGCGGTGTGTAAGGAAGACATCTTCACCCGGCCATTTGTCCAGCAGATCAGCCAGCGCCGCAGCACCCGGTTCCCCGCGCATCTCCAGCCAGTGGACCGCCTGGCCAGCCTCCTCCGCGGTGCCCCAGCTGGCACCGGCGCCACGCATCGCGGTCAGCGCCAGCTTAGTGACCTCACCCGGTGAGAGCCGCATGATTGCCGATTGTTTGGTCCGCGGCGAACTCCTGCGGCAGCGGGGCGTCCTGGAACATGGTGATCCGCAGCCACCGGTCTGACCGCGGATCAAACCGCGTTGCGCCGAACATCGCGAGCTTGGCCCGGAGCAGGTCGATCGGCAGCATCTCGGCCCTGATCAGATTGTCCCGGATCTCGGCATAGGGGCGGCTGGCGGAAAGCTGGACCCGGCGCAGCGCATGGCGGTGCTGCGGCTGGCGGAGCAGAAAGCCCGCAACTGGGCCTTCGGTATCCTCCAGCGCCGCTGCCAGTCGAGCGATGTCGCGGGCGACCGCCAAAGGCTGCTCGCGCGAAGCGCCCGGTTCTTCAAACCGTTGGCCAAGCCTGGGTTCCAGCTTTTCCTCGGAGACATACCAGAACCGGGCATTGGCCGCGCGTGCCTCAGCGTCGAAACCGAGCGCCCAGGCATAGTTTCTGCAGATCAAATTGCGCAGATCGGCAATGTCCATGGCGCCGTCGATGCGGGCGGCTTCGGTTTCGTTGGCTGTCATCTCGCCATCGAGATCGTCAATCTCGGCGCCGTGCGGCGCGAGGAGAAGGGCAAAAAGCTGCTCCTGGCCCTCCAAACTTAGATTGGCCGCCCCCCAACGCCACAAACTGTCCCATGGCTGGTGGGTTTGCGGACGGGGCTGAGCGGCGATCAGGTCGAGATCGCGGGTCAGATCGGCGAGCTTTGCTTTTTGGTATGGATGGGCGCTCTGCCAGAGCGCGGCATTGCGCCTTGCATCTTCGAGAGCGGTGCGGAACGCCTCCCAGCCTGCGCTGTGTCCGAGGCCGCGAACCCGCGCAAGGGCTGTCTCACGGGCTGCGATCCAGCGGTGGAGCAGTGCGGGATGGGTGACCAGAAACGGTGCCATCCCAAGCCCGGTGGAATTGCCGATCCCAAGTCTCCGGCGGAGTTCCGGCGCCAGGCGCGCAGCGGCGGGATTGGCGGCACGGGCCATATCCTCGACCAGATCCAGGCTGAAGGCCCGGATCAGCCAGACGGCCAACATCTCGGCCCGAAACGGCCCGTCGAGTAAGGGCCGTCCCATCAGGCGCGTGCGGTCTGCAGTCCCGAATTTACTGGACCCATAGACTGCGGTCGTCCGCATCAGATAGCCGACACCAGCGATCTCCTCTAGATCGGGTTGGCGGCCCGCGGCGAGACGCTCGACCACATGGGACCAGAGCCGGATCGAGCGGTTGGCGCGGCTGAGCACCAATTCGCTTGCTTCGAGCCGCCCGGCCTCCTGAAGCGGGACCTGAGCGGCCAGCCGTTCGATGTCTTTCTCGGTCGGCATGCCGTCGAACAGCGTGAAGGTGGCATCCCAGGCAGTGGCGATCACCCTGTCCGAGCGCTGCTCCGCCGGCAGATCATGCGCGAATGCGGCGAGCGTGTAAGACTGTGCTCCGCGGCTGAGACGGTAGAGCGCAAGCCCGGTGCCGTCGGCTCCAATCCGCCAAAGCGGCCGGTCAAACCGCCAGCCCCCGGCCCGGATGTGGCGGAGCAGGGTCGGCATGAAGCTGAGCCGGGTCGGATGGAAAGACCCGAGCCGAGCGAGCCGCATGACAATCTCGGCTGGGCGAAGGGGAGGGAGATCCAGCATAGGTGCCCTGTCATTTATGATAGGCGCAGTATGGCAGTCTTCCTCGCGGAGGCAATGCCGGTGACCAGTCGCAGCAAAGACCTAAACGGCATGAGGCTGGCATGCCCTTCTTTCGATGCGCTGTACCCGCACTAGCCGTCTCCAGGCGCCATTGCGGTCTGCCAGAAACGGTACCAGTTACCGCCGAGAATACCCTCCGTCTCAGCGGTTGAAAACCCGGCCTTGCGGAGGCCCGTTTCGATCCCGTCCCAGTCGCGATTGTCGTGGAACCATGCCGGCTGGTCGGGAAAACGGGCATCGCTCGCTGACCTGGTCCATCGGCCGGAGCGCATCCATTGCACCACGCTGTCGCGCTGTCCCTGGCAAAGATCGGAGCCGATGCCGAGACGCTCGACCCCAATGATCTCTGCCGCCCGCGCGGCCATGGTGGCAAACCTCTCCAGCGTGCACTCAGATCCATCAGGCAGATGATGCGGGTAAAGCGAGAGACCGAGTATACCCCCCGTCTCGGCTAGCGCAGCCAGAAGCCGGTCGCTGACATTCCTCCCGGTCTCGCGGGCGTGACGTGGATTGGCATGGGTTACGCAAACCGGTCGGGCGGAGGCGGCGATCGCCTCAAGCGCCGTGCGTTCACCGGCATGGGAAAGGTCGATGATCATCCCCAGACGGTTCATCTCGGCCACGACTTCGCGGCCCATGGCGGTCAAGCCGCCGTCTTCCGGCTCCTGCCAGCCCGCCCCAAGCAGCGACTGGATGTTATAGGTGAGTTGCATGAAGCTTAGGCCGAGCCGGTGAAGCACCTCCAATAGGCCGATATCGTTCTCGATCACCTGCGGGGTCTGAGCCCCAAAGAAGACCGCCGTGCGAGAGGTCGCGCGAGCCGTCTCGACATCTGCCGCCGCTCGGCCAGGCAGGATGAGGTCGGCATGGGTCCGGAACCGGTGGTGCCAATCTGTGATCCGGTCGACCGTCTCGCGAAACCCCTCGTGATAGGCGAGCGTCACATGCACGGCGTCGAGGCGCCCGATGTGCATCTGGCGGAACACCTCCTCCGACCAGGCGCAGTATTGTAGCGCATCTATGCGAGGTGCGGGCGTCACCTGATCGCCGAAAACAGGATTTGCGGGATTTGGAAGACGTCATCGGAGTTGCGCTGCATTGCGCTGTGATGGCGGAGATTTGAGATTGCGGCAAGGGCCATAAGCTCATTTCGCGCGTGACGACAAAGCGTGTGATTGGAGCAGACTTAGCGTCGGCTGGCTGTTGTAGCGACGAACTCATTGAAGCCCAAAGGCTCAGACCTCGATCAGCAGATGGCCTGCGGAGCCGAGGCTAGCGCCCCCGGATCCGCGGGTCCAATGCGTCTCGCAGGCCGTCTCCCATGAAATTCACGCTCAGAACGGTCAGCGAGATGGCGAGACCGGGCCAGATCACCCTTTCGGGGGTCAGTTGCATGAAGTCCTTCCCGTCGAACAAAAGCCTTCCCCAGGTCGGGAAATCGGGCGGGAAGCCGAGGCCGAGGAAGCTCAGCGCGCTCTCGGTGATGATCGCGTTGGCGATACCCAAAGTGGCCGAGACCATGATCGGGCTGAGCACATTGGGTAGGATATGCCGGCTCATGATTTTGGCCGGGCGCGTGCCGATCGAACGCGCGGCCAGAACAAATTCCCGCTCCTTCAAGGCCAGCACGTCTCCGCGTACGATCCGCGCCGTTTGCATCCAGGAGGTGATGCCGATCACAAAGACGATCAGGATGAAAATCCCCGTCTCCGGCCCGAAACTGGCGCGCAGACTGTCTCGGAACAGCATAATTATGACCAAAAGCAACGGAAGAAGCGGCATTGCCAGAAACAGATCGGTCAGCCGCATCAGCGGTCCGTCCAGGGTTCTGAAAAACCCCGCCAGCATGCCGATCAACGTCCCTAGGATCAGCGAAATCAGCATCGCCGCAAAGCCGACGGCCAGCGAGACCTGACCGCCTGCCAAAACCTGAGCAAACAGATCTCGGCCCAGATTGTCCGTGCCCATCGGATGCTTAAAGCTCGGCCCCTGGTTCTTGGCGCGGTAATCGAGATAGCCCGGATCGATATCGTGAAAGAAAGGTCCGACAAACACCAGAAAGGTGATCCCGAAGAACACGGCCGCGCCGGCCAAAGCGCCGCGATGCTGACGGAATTGCACCCAAACGTCCATCCAGAGCGAACGGTGCTGGCCGATCGTCTCGTCACCGGCTTTGGGAAGAGCGGCCTCAGTCATAGCGGATCCTCGGGTCAAGAATGCCGTAGAGAATGTCGGCCAGCAGATTGAAGAAGACGATCAGGATCGCGAAGATGAAGGTAAGGGTCTGGACCAGCGGGATATCCGCCCCTTGGATCCCGATGATCAGCAACTGGCCCAGCCCGTTCACGCGGAAGATCTGCTCGGTGATGATCGCGCCACCAAAGATCTGCGGCACGCCCAGGGCGATCACCGTGATCACCGGGATCATCGAGTTGCGCAGCACATGGACCAAAACGACGATCTGTTCGCGCAGACCTTTCGCCCGGGCGGTGCGCAC
>JBCDKL010000199.1:0-6106 GCA_038746695.1 Pseudomonadota bacterium
ATCGGGATCGGGGGCCTCGCCGCGAAGCTCGACCTGCAACCCGTCGATCCGCGCCTCGACCCAGCCCATACCAAGCACGCCAAGCCCCTGCTCGAGCCGCTCGGCCATCAGCCGCTGATAGGTCTTTGCCCCCCATTGCCCACCCAGCACGACCCCCACCGCGACGGCGGCGAAGACCAGAAGGAATGTGACGAGGCGGAGCATAGGGCGGGGATCTCGGTGATCGCGCCGGAGTCGGCCCGGCAGGTTGCGGCGGAGATTGCACAAAGGTCCTGCTTCGATCAAGCTGGCGCCAGCGAAGGAGAGCGCCCGGCATGCCGCCCCAGACCCAGCCAAAGAAAATCATTCCACCCAACACGGCCGATCCCGGCCGGATCATCGCCCATCGCGGCGCCTCGCATGTGGCGCCTGAGAACACGCTGACGGCGTTTCGTGAGGCGGCGCGACAGGGGGTACGCTGGATCGAATTCGATGTCTCACTCTTGGGCGACAGCACGGCGATTGTGCATCACGACCCGACGGTCGACCGCTGCAGCCTGTCGACGGGCGCGTTGTCGGACCTCAGGATCGGGGATCTGCCCAAGCTCGATATGGGGAGCCGCAAGGCACTGCGCTATGCTGGCGAGACGATGCCGCTCTTGAGCGAAGTGCTCGATCTGATGGAACAGCTGGAGCTCTTTGCCAATCTCGAGATCAAGCTGCATCATTATGCGCCCGAGGTGGCGGCTGCGGTGGTCGCCTCCCATCTGGATGCACGGCCCTGGTCCAGGGATCGGATCATCGTGTCGAGCTTCCGGCATGAGGTGCTGGCTGAACTGCGAGAGATCGCCCCAGCGCAGCCGATAGCACTGCTCTATCGCGCGCCGCCGCCTGGCTGGGAGGGGGCCTGCCGGGATTTGCGCGCAGCGGCTGTTCATCTCGAATTCCGGCATTTGAGCGAAGAGGTGCTGCGCGGAGCGGAGCGGGCGGGGCTTGATGTTCGGGTCTATACGATCAACCGGCCGGATGTGGTCGCTCCATTCCGCGAGATCGGGCTGACCGGGGTGATCACAGACCATCCGCCCTTGTTTCTGGACGAGCCGGACTGGCGGGACTGGGCTGGACTGCCGGGGGCGGGCTGTCACACAGGGACCTGGTAAGCGGAATCGGCCCTGTGGGCCGATATGACGTACCATCGCTGCGATCCTTGCGGATCTCGCGAGGCGTGACGCCCTTCGGTGAGGCCCGGATCAGAAGGGCGCGGTGAGACTCCAGAAGACCGCAGCCAGGACCAGTATGCTGAGCAGAGTGAAGGGCAGATTCCAGCCCCAGGTGAGCTCGCGCCCACCATGGCCCGTGGTGCGTGCGGTCAGCAGGACCACGGTGGCGAAGGGCGAGGAGGTCATCGAGAGCCCCCAGCCGGAGGCGATGGCAAGGGCGGTCAGGGTCGGATCCGCCGGCAGGCTGGGCAGCGCGCCAAGCAGACTGCCAAAAAACACCGCCATCATGATCGGGCTGAGGCCAAATTGGCTGAATAGCGCGACGGAGACCGCCAGCCCGGTGAGAAAGACCGGCGGGGCTAGGGTGGAGAGGCCAATCGCCTCAGCGAGGCGCTCGGCCGGGATCAGTTGCGCCGCGGCCCGACCGAGATAGCCCGAGCAGGCCAGAGTGACCGCCAGCGGTGCCGAGACCACGAGGCGCGGGCCCAAGATCTCGGTGAGGCGCGGCCAGAGACGAGCACGCTCCTGAACCGTCAACCAGCCCAGCATCAGAACCGGGCAGGCCAGCATCAGGCCCAGGACGACAGAGCCCCCTGAGAGAGCCATCGCTGCCAGCGTCAGCCCCAGCAGCACGGCGCAGATCGCCGCAAAGCCCAACACCGCGCGGCGCGGTACAGGTGCGGCGACCCGGCGGCGCGGGGCGAGATGTCGCCAGGCGATCCGGTCCTCGATCCAGGCTAGGGCCAGGATCGCCAGCGTTATCCCGGCCCCGAGCAGGATCCAACGGGGACGGTCGATACCGTCGATCAGCTCCAGCAGCGCCAGGGGAGCGATTGCCGTGGGGGACCAGACCACGCACCAGGCAAACCCGCGCAGCATTGCGTTCAACTGGCGCCGCTCGCGCACCGGGTTCAGTGGGTCGCCCGGCGCGGCCTCCTCGACCCCGCGTCGGATCAGGGGGGCGAGCAGGCTGACCACGCCGAGATTGAACAGAACCCCCATCAGATTGGTGCCGCCGAACAGCGTGAGACAACGCCGGCCGGGAGGCTGGCGGGTCAGCCACATCCCGGTTTCGGCCACATCGCGCGACGTGGTCGCAGCCTCTTGGATCAGGCTGAGGAGCAGAATGAAGGCCATCAGAAAGGCGGCCTGGGAGAAGGCGGCCGAGATTGCCTGACCAGGGGCGGG
Organism: Pseudomonadota bacterium; assembly: GCA_038746695.1. GTDB lineage: Bacteria > Pseudomonadota > Alphaproteobacteria > Rhodobacterales > Rhodobacteraceae > Thermohalobaculum. The sequence continues at coordinate 2,388 of JBCDKL010000199.1, forward strand.
ATGGAGCCAGAGCACCGCTCCGGTCACCAAGGCGCAGAGGCTGAGCAGATAGGCCTCGCGCCCTCCCAACCGGTGAGCGGCCAGCGGGATCAGGCCGAGCATCGCAGCATAGGCGGCGTATTCCGCCTCGACCCGGCCAAGAGCGCGGCCCGCCAACTCGCCTGCCATCACCAAAAGGAGAAGGGCACGGACCGCCTGGTCCCGCCCGCTGAGACCTGCCATAGGCTCCGCCGCATCAGAGAACTTACTCGCCAGCAGACGCCGTGCGGCGGGCGCGGTCAAGAGGGTGGCAGGGGGTGCGCAACAGGGACAGGAGTGCGAGACAGTTTTGGGGTAGGACGGTGACGTTGCCAGAGGTGCTGTCACCAACGCGGTGCTCGAGGATGCTGCTCGGCAGACCATACACATCCGCTAGGGGTCCAGAGGCGCGAGGCTGACCTTCAACTCTCAGGCGGGCGGCTCCTCCGCGGCGGCCTTGAGTGCCGCCTTAAGCGCCTTGATCTCAGCGCTGGCCAGCGCGTCCGCCCGTTCGTTCTGTTCGTGCCCGGCATGGCCTTTCACCCAATCCCAGATCACCTGGTGACGGGCCTGCGCTGCATCGAGCGCCTGCCAGAGATCAGCATTCTTCACCGGTTTCTTATCTGCGGTCTTCCAGCCGTTGCGCTTCCAGCCATGGATCCAGCCGGTGATGCCATTCTTCACGTAAGTCGAGTCGGTCACCAGGGTCACGACTGAGGGTCGGTCGAGCGCCTGGAGCGCCTCAATCGCAGCGGTCAATTCCATACGGTTATTGGTGGTCTCGGAGACGCCGCCGGAAAGCTCGCGGCTCTTCAGAACCGTGTCGCCTTCGCGCGCTTCCAACACCACGCCCCAGCCTCCAGGACCGGGATTGCCGGAGCACCCGCCATCGGTGAAGGCATAGATCTCCATCAGATCGCGCGAGCGAAGATAAGGAGCGAGTCTTCCTCCTTGCCCGCGAGGCCGGGCAGGCGCTGGGTCTCGCAGGTGATCTCGCCCCAGCCCGTGGTGGTGAGATGCCCGCGCAGTTCGGCCTCGGAGAAATAGCTGTACATCCTGCCGAGATGGTCGCGGACCTCTCCCTCGCCCGCCTTGAGCCCTAGAAACAGGAGCGCATTGGCGCGGGCGGCGCGGCGCAGGCGGGCCAAATGTCCAGGCAGGGCGGCACGACTGTCATGGAGCAGGGAGAAACTGGCCCAGATGCCGTCATATGCCGCCTCCTCGGCGAAATCCGAGAACAGCATCACTTTGACGTCCAGCCGATAGCGGGCCTTGGCTTCAGCCGCCAGACCGGGTGAGCCGTCGATTGCAGTCACCGCCAGCCCCGCCGATTGCATCTGAGCGGACGCCCAGCCGTGGCCACAGCCGAAATCGAGCACTCTCGCGCCCCGTGGCATGGCGTCGATGAACCGGGTCAGGTTGGGATCGTCCTTCGCGTCGCCTACGAACTCGGCATAGGTCGCGGCCTCTTCCGAGTAGTAGTCGAGCGTCTGTCGGTCGCTCACGAGGCTTTCCGAAGCACCCGGGGAATTTTGAATGAGACGTTTTCTTCAGCCGTGACCACCCGCTCGATATCGATCTCATAGCGGTCGCGGAAGGCCGAAATCACTCCATCGACCAGCACCTCGGGCGCCGAGGCCCCGGCCGAAATGCCTACCGCTTCGACGCCTTCGATGGCGCGCCAGTCGATATCGGCCGCTGTCTGGACCAACATGGCATAGGCGCAGCCAGCCGCCGCCCCGACTTCGACCAGCCGCCGGGAATTAGAGGAATTGGGTGCTCCGACCACCAGAAGTGCGTCGATATTCGGTGCCATCTCCTTCACCGCCTCCTGGCGGTTGGTGGTGGCATAGCAGATGTCTTCCTTATGGGGGCCGACGATCTCGGGGAAGCGTTCGACGAGGGCCTCGACAACCTCGGCCGTGTCATCCACAGAAAGCGTGGTCTGGGTGATATATGCCAGCCTCGACGGGTCACGCGGGCTGATCGTTCCGACATCCGACGGGGTTTCGACCAGGATCACCTCGCCATCGGGAAGCTGGCCCATCGTGCCCACCGTCTCCGGGTGCCCAGCATGGCCGATCATAACGATCTGCAGGCCGCGCGACGAATGCCGCTCGGCCTCGATATGCACCTTGCTGACCAGCGGACAGGTTGCGTCTACAAACAGCATCTGGCGGTTTTCCGCCTCTGCCGGCACCGATTTCGGCACCCCATGGGCCGAGAAGATCACCGGCCGGTCATCGGGGCATTCTTCAAGCTCCTCGACGAAGATCGCCCCCTTGCGGCGCAGATCGTCGACCACGTGTTTGTTATGGACGATTTCGTGGCGGACATAGACCGGAGCGCCCCATTTCTCGATTGCCATTTCGACGATTTCGATCGCGCGCACCACCCCCGCGCAGAAGCCGCGCGGATCGGCCAGATAGAGTTTCAGGGGCGGTTTGCTCATGCGCTGTCGTCCTCTGCCTCTTCTGCCTCTGCCCCGGCTCGGGTAGCGGGCTCCCGGCCAAATTGCAAGGCGGCGAGTTGAGCATAGAGCCCCCCCGCTGCGATCAGATCCCCGTGGCCGCCCCGTTCGGTTACCTGACCGGCCTCGATGACGCAGATATTATGTGCACGGCGCACGGTTGCAAGGCGATGGGCGATGACAAGCGTGGTCCGGCCCTGCATCAGCCGCTCCAGAGCTTCCTGCACGCGTGCTTCGGAATGGGCATCGAGCGCCGAGGTCGCCTCGTCGAGCAGCAGGATCGGGGCATCGCGAAGGACCGCCCGGGCGATGGCGATGCGTTGGCGCTGCCCGCCAGAGAGATTGGCCCCGCCCTCGCCCACCGGACTGTCATAGCCGCCGGGCAGATCAGCGATGAACTCGGCGGCATTCGCCTCGATAGCAGCGTTTTCGATCTCGGCACGGCTCGCGCCCGGGCGGCCGAAAGCGATGTTCTCGGCAATCGTGGCGTCGAAGAGAAAGGTTTCCTGCGTGACCAGGGCCATCTGCGCGCGCAGGCTGGCGAGCCTGGTCCGGGCGATGTCTTGGCCATCGATGACAATCCGCCCATCGGCGGGATCGTAGAAGCGTTCGAGCAAGTTCAGCACGGTGGATTTGCCGCCGCCTGACGGGCCGACCAGCGCGGTCACCTCGCCTGCCGGTGCGTGCAAAACAAGGGTGTCGAGCGCCCGGCGCGCCTCGCCCTCATAAGCGAAGCTGACCGCTTCGAAGCGGACATCGCCGCGGGTGACGATCAAATCGGGCGCACCCTCGAGATCGGGTTGACCGATATGGGTGTCGAGCGTCGCATAAACGAACTCGGCCGCAGCGAGATATTGCCGGATCAGGACGTTAAGCTGCCCAAGCCGGCGCGCCGGATCGCCGATCATGATCAACGCAGTGGCAAAAGTGATGAAATTCGCGGGCTCAAGCGCTCCATCCACCACGCGTGCGCCGCCCAGCATAATGGCGCAAGCCGCGGCGAGACCCGCCATTGTCTCCATCAGCGGGTTCACCGCGCCCTGAAGCTGGGCGATCCGATCGGCCCGGTTGCGCACCCCTTCGATTGCATAGCCCATCCGGCGCTGCATCTCAGGCTGCAGATTGAATGCGCGGATGATCCGCGCACCCAACACCGTCTCATTGATCGCGGCCAGGATACGGGCCTGCATGGTTATTTCGGCCCGGGCCTGTTTCTTGACCCTGCGCACCA
>JBCDKL010000200.1:0-6083 GCA_038746695.1 Pseudomonadota bacterium
ATATGTTTGGCGAGATCGGTCTGGGTGATCCCGGCCCTGCGCCGATGCTCCCTGATCCTGGTGCCGACGATGCTGCGCGGCATAGTTCAGTAACCCCCCGACAGTCTTCATGCGCTCGACTGCATAAATTCACAACGAAACGTCACAAGAGCTCTTAGAGATTTCAACAAGTTAATTGGGTCATGACAAGTCTCCTGCGTGAATTTGACAAAACCGGGCCCTGGCTGAGGCGGACGCGGAATTTGACGCAGTGTCAGGGAGGCTCTGGACAATATCGATTGGCAACGGAATGATGAAAAAATGAGATGCGGCTGGGGCGGCCCGCGCCCCTGCTCCCATAAAAGACGCGCACTTACCCAGGAGGAAACGGTCATGCAGGACATGATCCCCATTCCGGCCGAGATCGCCGCCCGGACCCATGCCGATCCCACCACTTACGCGGAGATGTATGCCGCCTCGGTCAGCGACCCGGATGCGTTCTGGGGCGAGCACGGCAAGAGGCTCGACTGGATCACGCCGTTCACCAAGGTGAAGAACTCGACCTATGCGCATCCGGATGTCTCGATCAAATGGTTCGAGGACGGCACCCTGAATGTCTGTGCCAACTGCGTCGACCGGCATCTCGAGACCAGGGGCGATCAGACCGCGATCATTTGGGAGCAGGACGACCCCGCCAATCCGGCTCAGCATATCTCCTATCGCGAGGTGCATGATCAGGTCTGCCGGATGGCCAATGTCTTCAAGGCCCAGGGCGTGGGCAAGGGCGACCGGGTCGTGATCTATCTGCCGATGATCCCCGAAGCGGCCTATGCGATGCTGGCCTGTGCGCGGATCGGGGCCATTCATTCCATCGTTTTTGCCGGTTTTTCGCCCGATGCGCTGGCCAACCGGGTCAATGATTGCGACGCCAAGCTGGTGATCACCGCCGATCATGCCCCGCGTGGCGGACGGGTGACGCCGCTTAAAGCGAACACCGATGCGGCTTTGCTCCACTGCCCGCATAATCCAAAATGCCTTGTGGTGAAACATACTGGCGGACAGACCACCTGGGTCGAGGGCCGCGACGTGGATGTGAAGGCCGAAATGGCGGCCGCCAGTGCTGACTGCCCGGTCGAGGAGATGGGGGCCGAAGACCCGCTCTTCATCCTCTATACGTCGGGCTCGACCGGCAAGCCCAAGGGGGTGGTGCATTCATCGGGTGGCTATCTGGTCTTTGCCGCGATGACCCATCAGTACACGTTCGACTATCACGAGGGCGATGTGTTCTGGTGCACGGCGGATGTGGGCTGGGTGACGGGGCACAGCTATATCGTCTATGGCCCGCTGGCCAACGGCGCCATCACCGTGATGTTCGAAGGCGTACCGACCTTCCCCGATGCGTCCCGCTTTTGGGAGGTTTGCGAGAAACACAAAGTCACTCAGTTCTACACCGCCCCCACCGCGATCCGGGCGCTGATGGGCCAGGGCGACGGGCCGGTCGAGAAGTGCGACCTTTCGAGCCTGCGCATTCTCGGCACGGTGGGTGAGCCGATCAATCCAGAGGCCTGGAATTGGTACAACAAGGTCGTCGGCAAGGGCCGTTGCCCGATCGTCGACACCTATTGGCAGACCGAGACCGGCGGACACATGATCACTCCGCTGCCCGGCGCGATCGCAACCAAGCCAGGCTCGGCCACCAAACCCTTCTTCGGCGTGCAACCGGTGGTGCTGGAGCCGACCTCGGGCCAGGAGATCTCGGGCAACGGGGTCGAGGGCGTGCTGGCGGTCAAGGACAGCTGGCCGGGCCAGATGCGCACCGTCTGGGGCGATCACGAGCGTTTCGTGAAGACCTATTTCTCGGACTACAAAGGCTATTACTTCGCAGGCGATGGCTGCCGGCGCGACGAGGATGGCTATTACTGGATCACCGGCCGGGTCGACGATGTCATCAATGTCTCGGGCCACCGGATGGGCACGGCCGAGGTGGAAAGCGCTTTGGTCGCCCATGCCAAGGTAGCCGAGGCGGCGGTGGTCGGCTATCCGCACGAGATCAAGGGGCAGGGCATCTATTGCTATGTCACTCTGATGTCCGGCGAGGAGCCCACCGAGGAGCTGCGCAAGGAACTGCGGACCTGGGTCCGCACCGAGATCGGGCCGATTGCCAGCCCCGATCTGATCCAATGGGCGCCTGGTCTGCCCAAGACCCGCTCCGGCAAGATCATGCGCCGGATCCTGCGCAAGATCGCCGAGGACGATTACGGCGCGCTGGGAGATACCTCGACCTTGGCAGACCCCTCAGTGGTGGACGATCTGATCGAAAACCGGATGAACAAGACCTAGTCTCGGACGGCCCCGCGCGATGCGGGGCCACCTCCGATCCAGCAGCCATAAACGATCCTAACCGAGCCGGCCTTGGCGAAGACCGCGTCAACAAACCGGCGGCAATCAACCAAACTCGGCCTCGCGCCAATCGCTGAGGCCCGGCATCCGTCGCACGGCTTGACGGGGCAGCCGATTGCGGGCGTGATGCGCTCCGAGTCAAAGCGCCCGCCAAGCGGCCGATCAGGGGAGACGCCATGTTCACCGCATCAATGAGATTTGGCCTAGGCGAGGAGATCGAGGCCCTGCGCGAGACCGTCCACCGGTTCGCACAGGAGAAAATTGCCCCGCGCGCCGCCGAAATCGACGCGACGAACACCTTCCCCCGCGATCTCTGGCCGGAGATGGGTGCGCTCGGCCTGCATGGCATCACCGTGGCCGAGGCGGATGGCGGGGCGGGGATGGGCTATCTCGCCCATACCGTCGCGATCGAGGAAATCTCCCGCGCATCCGCTTCTGTCGGCCTCAGCTATGGCGCCCATTCCAATCTCTGCGTCAACCAGATCGCCCGCAATGGAAACCCGGCGCAGAAGGAGAAGTATCTGCCCGGCCTGATCTCGGGTGAACATCTCGGCAGCCTTGCAATGTCCGAACCGGGCTCGGGCTCGGATGTCGTCTCGATGAAGCTGCGTGCCGAGAAGCGCAACGATCATTACCGCCTGAATGGCAACAAGTTCTGGATCACCAACGCACCGACCGCCGACACTCTGGTCGTCTATGCCAAGACCGATCCCGAGGCCGGACCGCGCGGCATCACCGCTTTCCTGATCGAGCGCGGGATGGAGGGGTTCTCGACCGCCCAGAAGCTCGACAAACTCGGCATGCGCGGCTCGGATACCTGCGAGTTGGTCTTCGAAGACTGCGCGGTGCCCTTCGAAAATGTGCTGGGAGAGGAAGGGCGCGGCGTGAATGTGCTGATGTCCGGCCTCGATTACGAGAGGATCGTGCTGGCCGCAGGGCCATTGGGGATCATGGCCGCCGCGATGGATGTCGTGGTGCCCTATGTCCACGAGCGCGAGCAATTCGGCCAGCCGATCGGCATTTTCCAGCTCATGCAAGGCAAGCTGGCCGATATGTACACGACGATGAACGCCTGCCGGGCCTATGTCTATTCCGTCGCCACCGCCGCCGACCGGGGAGAGACCACCCGAAAAGACGCCGCGGGCTGTATCCTCTATGCCGCCGAAAAAGCTACCCAAGTCGCCCTGGAAGCCATCCAGGCACTGGGAGGCAACGGCTACATCAACGACTACTCCACCGGTCGTCTGCTCCGCGATGCCAAACTCTACGAAATCGGCGCCGGCACCTCCGAGATACGCCGCATGCTTATTGGCCGGGAGATGTTCGAGGAGACGGCTTGATGCGCTTCTGCCTGATCATCATGGCTCTGGCGTGTCTCTACCAACCCTCCAATGCGCTGGGCGCCAAGCCGAACCCCCAGGATGTTTATGCCTGCTTCGAAGCCCAGGACCGCGCCCGTACCTGCTTCAGGGCGATCTACGCGCCCTGCGGCAAGTGGTTGAAACCCAAGACATATGATCTCTTTAGTTCTTGCCTCAGGGGCTTGCGCAACACTTGGGACACGCGATCCAAAGGCGCGCTTGGGCGGGAGATTGCGACACGATCAGATGTCGAGGCTCGTCAGATCCAGGCCAGTGTCGAGAAGCTCAAATCCACTCTGCGCCCAGAATGCCGCTCGGTCGCGGATCTGGATACCGGCATCGTGCATCTCCGCGATGTGCCGGAACGGATCTGCGCGGTTTTTGTGAATGCAATGATCACCTACCTGATCGAAAACAGGCCCGAGAGCCTGCTCGCTAGCGACCGCGCGGAGATCTGACAGGTGTCTGTCCTGCGCGCCTCCGCATCGGTTTCTTCGCGCGACTACGCTGAGAACAGGCGTGCCATGGAAGCGGCTCTCTTCGAGGCGAGAGCGGCCATCGATCTGGCGCGCGATGGTGGGGGTGAGAAGGCCCGGGCGCGGCATGTGGCGCGCGGGAAACTGCTCCCGCGCGAACGGGTGGAGCGGTTGCTTGATCCCGGGACCGCGTTTCTCGAGATCGGGGCGACGGCGGCGCATGGGCTTTATGGTGGGGATGCTCCCTCTGCCGGGGTGATCGCGGGGGTGGGTCAGGTCTCGGGTCGCACTTGCATGATCCTAGCCAACGACGCCACCGTGAAAGGCGGCACCTATTATCCGATGACCGTCAAGAAGCATCTCCGCGCCCAGGAGATTGCCGAGGCATGCCATCTCCCTTGCATTTACCTGGTCGATTCCGGCGGTGCCAATCTGCCGAACCAGGACGAGGTCTTCCCCGACCGCGATCATTTCGGCAGGATCTTCTTCAACCAGGCCAATATGTCCGCCAAGGGCATCGCACAGATCGCGGTCGTCATGGGGTCCTGCACCGCGGGTGGCGCCTACGTCCCCGCCATGTCGGACGAGACGATCATCGTCGAGGGCCAGGGCACGATCTTTCTTGCCGGACCGCCGCTGCTGAAAATGGCCACGGGCGAAGTGGTGAGCGCCGAAGATCTGGGCGGAGGAGACGTCCATACACGACTTTCCGGCGTCGCCGATCACCTGGCGCGAGACGATACCCACGCCTTGGCTCTTGCCCGTCGGGTGGTCTCGACCCTGGGCCCTGGTCCGCGATTGGAGGCAGGAAAGCCTCGTCCTCCTGCCTATGACCCGGATGAGATCCTCGGCATCGTTCCGGCATCGCCTCGCATACCCTATGACATCCGCGAAGTGATCGCGCGGATCGTCGACGGCTCAGAGTTTGACGAGTTCAAGCGGCGCTTCGGCGAGACGATTGTCACGGGCTTCGCCGAGATCCACGGCCTCGCCTGCGGGATCATCGCGAATAACGGAGTGCTCTATTCCGAGAGCGCGCAGAAAGCAGCGCATTTCATCGAGCTCTGCTGTCAGCGCAAACGGCCGCTGGTCTTCTTGCAGAACGTCACAGGCTACATGGTCGGGCAACGCTATGAGGCCGAGGGGATCGCCAAGCACGGTGCCAAGATGGTGACCGCGGTGGCGACGGCTCAGGTGCCGAAGATCACGGTGCTTGTGGGCGGCAGTTTCGGTGCGGGCAATTACGGAATGTGCGGCAGGGCGTATAGCCCGCGCTTCCTGTGGACCTGGCCGAACAGCCGGATCTCGGTGATGGGCGGCGAGCAGGCCGCGGGGGTGCTCGCCCAGGTCCGCCGCGACGGGATCGCGCGCAAGGGCGGCGCGTGGTCGGACGAGGAGGAAGCCGCGTTCAAACAGCCGATCCTCGATCAGTTCGAGACGCAGGCCCACCCGCTCTATGCGAGTGCCCGGCTCTGGGACGATGGCATCATTGACCCGCGCAAGACTCGCGATGTCCTGGGGCTGTCCCTCGCCACCTCACTGCAAGCTCCGATCCCCGAGACGCGGTTCGGTGTGTTTCGGATGTGAGACGGTGATGTTCTCCAAAATACTCATCGCCAATCGGGGAGAGATTGCCTGCCGAGTGATCCGGACCGCGCATGACCTCGGCGTGCGGACAGTGGCCGTATATTCGGAGGCGGATGCCGGGGCGCTGCACACACAAATGGCCGGAGAAGCAGTGTGTATCGGGCCCGCTCCGGCGGCTGAGTCGTATCTGCGCGGGGATCGGATTGTCGAGGCGGCCATCGCCACCGGGGCTGAGGCGGTGCATCCCGGCTATGGCTTTCTCTCCGAGAATCCCGATTTC
>JBCDKL010000201.1:0-6078 GCA_038746695.1 Pseudomonadota bacterium
CCTCCGCCGCGCCCGCCCGACCCTGTCGGCCGAGGTGGCGACCTTTGGCGATCTGGCGCTCGATCGGGAGACGCGCAGAGTGCGCCGGGCCAATCGCGAGATCCATCTCGGACCGACCGAGTTCCGCCTGCTCGATTGCCTGATCCAACGTCCCGGACGGGTGTTCAGCCGCGAGCAGTTGCTGGATCTGGTCTGGGGCCGCGATGTCTATGTCGAGGCGCGCACGGTCGATGTGCATGTCGGACGATTGCGCAAGGCGCTCAACGGCCGTGGCGACCGAGACCCTATCCGCACAGTCCGCGCCGCCGGTTACGCGCTCGACGAGACTTATACCGGCTGACCGTATGGCATGCTGCCAAAATGCGCGCGCTGGCGCGCGCAAGTCTTTTAATGGCTATCGAAGGAAACACCGTTGCTGGCGCAACAGCATTTCGACCGATCCCCGGTTCTAAGCTCGGAGCAGAGTGCCCGGTTCCGCCAAAACGCTGTCGCGGCAGCGACGGCGTTTTCTCAGAAGCCGAAATAGAGACTTGTGCGCGTCACAGCGCACGCCGTTTCGGTCGCTCTATCTCGACGCGCGCGAGCGGTCGCGGCGGGTCGACATCGGTTGGAAAGCCACCGCCACGTGATGTTCGCAATAGGGTTTGCCGGGCAGGCATGGCAGGCCACAGAAGAAGAAGTTCTCCTCCGCCGGATCGCCGATCGGCCATTTGCAGGTCCGCTCGGTCAGCTCCAGCAGACTGAGCTTTTTGGCCATCTTCTCGATTTCGACCAGCGTGGCACGCGCGGCCTCCTCCTCCGGTGTCGGCAGGCCCGGCGCGCGGGGTTGGCTGGCATCGCGGATCGCCGGCGGGATCCGTTGCGGCGGCGCCGGTTTCACCGGTTCCGGTGCGGGCTCCGGCGTCTCGGCCGGTTGCGCCAGTTTTGGTTGCGCCTTCTCCTGTGCCTTTTGGTCCTCGGCTTGCGTGCCCGTGGTCCCAGCACCGCGATTCGACAAGCCTAGCCGATGGACCTTGCCGATGACTGCGTTGCGCGTCACGCCACCCAGGGATTTCGCGATCTGGCTCGCGCTCATTCCTTCCGCCCAGAGCTCCTTCAGTTTCTCGACACGGTCATCGGTCCAAGACATCGGGTACTCCTTTGGCGATCGCGCGGACAGCACCTATTGTAAGCTTGCTGCAGCCGGTTACAAGACATCCGCCTGCGCCAGATGCGCCCGGGCGACAGATGGGAGGGAGACCCGGGCATGCAAGGCAGCGGTCCAGGGATTAACGACACCAGACGCGGCATGGGCCGCCGCCGCTTCGGCCGGATCAACTGGCTGGGGGTGGAGACGCTCTATCTGCGCGAGGTCAAACGCTTCCTCAATGTCTGGACCCAGACCGTGCTGGCCCCGGTCGCAACATCGATCCTGTTTCTGGTGGTCTTCACCCTTGCCTTCGCCGCGAGGCGCGGACCCACGGGCGAGATCCCGTTCGAAGTGTTCCTCGCGCCCGGGATCATGATGATGTCGGTGATCCAGAACGCGTTTGCCAATACGTCATCCAGCGTGATCATCGCCAAAGTGCAAGGCAATATCGTCGACACGCTGATGCCTCCCCTCAGCCCAGGCGAGTTGCTGGCGGGCTACGTCCTTGGCGGGGCGACCCGAGGAATGGTCTGCGCGCTGGCAATCGGCACCATGGTCCTTCCGGTGGTCGGCACAGGGCTGGCTAAACCGCTTTGGCTGATCTTCTTTGTCCTGTCGGGCAGCGTGATGCTGGCGCTCGTTGGGCTGTTGACTGCGATTTATGCCGAGAAATTCGACCAGACCGCCGCGATTACCAATTTTCTGATCACCCCGCTCAGCTTCCTCTCGGGCACCTTCTATTCGATCGCGGTTCTGCCCGAGCCGTTTCAGAGCCTCAGCCGCGCCAATCCCTTCTTCTATCTGATCGACGGCGCGCGCCACGGCACGCTTGGGGTCTCGGATGCCGATCCTTGGACCGGGGCGGCGGTGGTGCTGGCCTGCAATCTCGCCCTCGGGCTTCTGGCCTGGCGGTGGCTCTCGACCGGATACCGCCTGAAAAGCTGAGCGATGATTGACTTTTTCGACGTCTGAGGGCAGAGAAATCGCCTGCCTCCGGGGTTCGGCCTGACGCCCAGCCAGACGGGGGCTGTTTCGTTTCAGACCACGCAAAGACGCAAGGAGACTTCCCGTGATCGCGCCCGTAATGCCCACCTATGCACGGGCACCGCTCGAATTCGAGCGGGGCGAGGGTTCTTGGCTCACCACAACCGACGGCCGGTCGTTCATCGATTTCGGCGCGGGGATTGCGGTGACCGCCCTTGGCCATGCCCATCCCAAGCTGATCGAAGCTTTGGAGCGGCAGGCGCGACGCGTGTGGCATGTCTCAAATCTTTACGACATCCCGGAGCAACGGCGCCTTGCCGAGCGCCTGGTGTCCGAGACCTTCGCCGATACGGTCTTCTTCACCAATTCCGGCACCGAGGCGATCGAGGGCTGTATCAAATCAGCGCGGAAGTACTGGAGCGTGCGGGGCGAGGAGCGGATCGAGATCGTCACCTTCTCGGGCGCTTTTCACGGCCGCTCCTATGGCGGGATCTCTGCCGCGGGGTCCGAGAAGATGGTGGGCGGGTTCGGTCCGATGATCCCGGGCTTCACGCATCTGCCCTTCGGCGCGTTCGATGCGGTGGCCGAGACGGTCAGCGACCGGACCGCGGCCGTCCTGATTGAACCGATCCTGGGCGAGGGCGGCATCAAAGTTGTGCCGGGCGATGCGTTGCGCCGTCTCCGCGGGATCTGCGACCAGACCGGCGCGCTTTTGATCTTTGACGAGGTGCAGTGCGGCATGGGCCGGACCGGGCATCTCTTCGCCCATCAGGCCAGCGGCATCACGCCCGATCTGATGGCGATTGCAAAAGGGATCGGTGGAGGTTTTCCCCTGGGCGCTTTTCTCGCCACCGAGGAAGCGGCCAAGGGCATGACTGCGGGCACTCATGGCTCGACCTATGGCGGCAACCCGCTGGCTTGTGCCGTGGGCGATGCGGTGCTGGAGGAAGTGGCTCAACCCGCTTTTCTCGAGGCTGTCGGCGCCAAATCCCGCTTTCTGCGCCAGCGCCTGGCGGAACTGGCCGACAGCCATGACTTGGTCGAGGAGGTCCGCGGCGAGGGTCTTATGCTGGGCCTCCGCATCGCCGAGGCGACCCCTTGCGGCCATGTGGTCGAGGCCGGGCGCGCGGCGGGTGTGCTCACGGTTCCGGCGGCCGAGAATGTGGTGCGTATCCTTCCCGCACTGAACATCTCCGAGGACGATATGGCCGAAGGCGTGCGCCGTCTCGACCGGGCCCTGGGGGAGGCGGCCGCGCCGTGACCCATTTCCTTGATCTCGACCAGGTGCCAGCGGATCAGCTGCGCGCCATCCTCACCGAATCGCGCGCGCTGAAACAGGCGCGCGTGGGCCAGCCGAAACTGACACCCGATGCCGATCAACCCTTTACCGACCGGGTAGTGGCGTTGATCTTCGAGAAACCCTCAACCCGGACGCGCATCTCGTTCGATGTCGGCGTCCGTCAGATGGGTGGCGAGACGATGGTGCTGTCGGGTGCTGAGTTGCAGCTCGGCCATGGCGAGACCGTGGCCGATACCGCAAGGGTGCTCAGCCGCTATGTCGATCTGATCATGATTCGCACCTTCCAACACGAGACCCTGATGGAACTGGCCGAAAATGCGGATGTGCCGGTGATCAACGGGCTGACCAACCGCACCCATCCCTGCCAGATCATGGCCGATGTGATGACGGTCGAGGAACATCGCGGCCCGATCGCGGGAAAGCGCGTGGTCTGGTGCGGCGATGGCAACAATGTCTGCGCGAGCTGGATCCAAGGCGCCGCGGCCTTCGGCTATGACCTGGTCTTCGCCGGGCCCGAGACCCTGGACCCAGACCCCGAGATCGTGGCCGCCGCCCGTGCCGCCGGCGCTGAGATCACCGTCGCGCGCAATGCCGAGGAAGCCGTCGCCGGCGCCCATGTGGTGATCGCCGATACCTGGCTCAGCATGCATGACGACGTGACCAGCCGCGACCGCAGGCACAACCAGCTCAAACCCTATCAGGTGACCCAGAGCCTGATGGAGGAGGCGGCCCCCGATGCGGTCTTCCTGCACTGCCTGCCCGCGCATCGCGAGGAGGAGGTGACCTCCGAGGTGTTCGATGGCCCGCAATCGCTGGTCTTCGACGAGGCGGAGAACCGGTTGCACGCCCAAAAGGGCATCCTGCGCTGGTGCTTGGCAAATTGACGCGGCCAGGACTGCTGAAAGGAAGGCCAACGAACCGCGATGCGAGGCTACATCGCAGGGTGCCACGCCCCGGGGCTGGCGCCCCACGCACCCGATTGTGCTGCCTGCTGGGTCCTAAGCACCTCGCCTCTCACCCGCAGCTAAGAACCGAGGCGAAGGTGCCGGATGCACCTTAGCCCGCTCCTCAGGGGCTGGCGGATGGCCACCCAAAGACAAGACAAGCGGAACCGGGGGGCATGTGGTTCCCGCAAAGGGGGTCAGTGGGAGGGCTTGAAAGCGCGACCCAGCAGGCTGACGCTCCCCCCGGCTTCTTATGCGCTTTGGAGGCTCAGCGCTCGGCGGCTCTGGTCTGCTTCTGGGCCGCGCCACCCTCTGCCTGTTCGGAAATCTGGAACGGCACCAGATCTGGATGCGCGTGGTCGATGCGATAGCGGCCATGTCCGACCCGGGCCACCAGGCCGCCCTTCTGCCAGACATGAAGCATAGCCGCCCCGTAATTGTCAGACACGAAATGCCCGGCTGCGCGCAGGCTGCGCGTTATTTCGGCTGGGCGCACATCGCGATCCGGCGCCTGTGCCAGCAGCGTCAGAGCCGCGCGCGCCGTCTCGGTTTGTCCTTTGGGTTTGACCGCCCCGCTTTCAGCCAGGCGGTCGCAGCGCAGTTTGCGGCTGGTCAGCGCTTGGCGTTCTTCCTCGGGCAGCGCCTCGAGCAGCAATGCCAGCTGATCCGCCAGCCGCGCGCGTGAGGCGGCCAGCCGCTCGGCCCGGCGATGAGCGCGGGCATGAGCGCGGGCCAGCGCCTCCAGCTGCCCCAGCATTTCAACGGCTGCCTCAGACCGGTGCCGCAGCGGATCCTCGATCTGGGGCTGAGCGTCATTGCCAGGCGCGTCCACCGCAGCCTCTTGATTTTTCGCAGCCCTCTCGGCCAGACGCGCACGGAGACGGTCACGGCGCGCCGCATCCCAGACGGCGATCCTCTCGGCGCGGTCATAGAAGGCGCGAACCTCCTCCCGCAGCCGGGGCGAGGCTTGCGGATGGGTTGCCATGCGCGGTGGGAGATACTTCATCGCGATCGAACCCCTGCGCGATCTGCCGAAAAATCGTCCTAGTTTCCACCAACGATGCGCGCTCAAGCTTACCAGATAATGAACATGCGCCCGCCGATCCTCAAACATGCCGAACATCCGGCACGAGGATCGGAGCATTTGCCGCCATGAGACGCCGCCGTCACCGACGTCCGCTCCAGCCAACCGCGGGTCTGGTGGTCTATCTGGCAGCTGCGGCCGGAGCCGGGCGCCTGGTCACCTATGGTGAGCTCGCCCGGGAATGCGGTGGCGCGGCCCGTGGACAGGGCGCGCGACTGACCGCGCTCGCGCTGCGCTGCCGGGCGATCGGTGCGCCTCTGCTGCCGGTCCTGGTAATCAATGCGGCCAACCGCCTGCCAAACTTGCGAGCCGAAGTTTATCTTAGCCAAGGGCTGACCACCCGCGGCGCCATCCTGGCCGAGCAAGCCCGATGTTTCGAGCATCGATGGGCTGCGGATCTGCCACGTCTGACTGCGCTGCAGTCAAGTGGGCCAGATGCGGTTCAAATTGGTACTGTTTAGGAGCACTCCTATGGGCCCTGAGAGGTGCTGTCGCACGACGAAAATCGCAAATTTCATTTTCGGTGGCTTTGCCGTATCGCAGAAAAATTGGCAATGCGGTGCGAATTGACGCGGGAAAAGGGCTGGACGGATCGTTTTTGAATGCCATCTTCCATCGTCCAACAGTTGCGATAGGA
>JBCDKL010000202.1:0-6060 GCA_038746695.1 Pseudomonadota bacterium
GGATGGGGCACGATCAACGGCCGTCAGGTCTATGTCTTCAGCCAGGATTTCACCGTGTTCGGCGGGTCGCTTTCCGAGACCCATGCCGAGAAGATCTGCAAGGTGATGGACATGGCGATGAAAAATGGCGCCCCGGTGATCGGCCTCAACGACTCGGGCGGTGCTCGCATCCAGGAAGGGGTGGCGAGCCTGGCGGGCTATGCTGAAGTGTTCCAGCGCAACATTCTCGCCTCGGGCGTGGTGCCGCAGATCAGCGTGATCATGGGGCCTTGTGCAGGAGGGGCAGTCTACTCCCCCGCCATGACCGATTTCATCTATATGGTCCGCGACAGTTCCTACATGTTCGTCACCGGCCCGGATGTGGTGAAGACAGTGACCAACGAGCAGGTGACCGCCGAGGAACTGGGCGGTGCGAAGACTCATACCTCGAAGTCCTCGGTTGCGGATGCCGCGTTCGAGAACGATGTCGAGACGCTGGCCGAGGTGCGCCGCCTGATCGATTTCCTGCCCCTTTCGAACCGGGCCCCGCTGCCGGAGCGGCCCTTCTTCGACGATGCAGCGCGATCCGAGCCCAGTCTCGACACTCTGGTGCCGGAGAACCCGAACCAGCCCTATGACATGGTCGAACTGATCACCAAAGTGGCCGATGAAGGCGATTTTTGCGAGATCCAGCGGGATTTCGCGAAGAACATCCTGACCGGTTTTGTCCGGATCGAGGGCCGCACAGTTGGGGTGGTTGCCAATCAGCCCATGGTGCTGGCCGGCTGTCTGGATATCGACAGCGCCCGCAAGGCCGCGCGCTTCGTGCGGTTTTGCGACGCCTTCGAGATCCCGCTTCTGACCTTTGTGGACGTCCCCGGCTTCCTGCCCGGCACCAGCCAGGAATATGGCGGCATCATCAAGCATGGTGCCAAGCTCCTCTTTGCTTATGGCGAGGCGACGGTGCCCAAGGTGACCGTGATCACCCGGAAAGCCTATGGCGGAGCCTATGACGTGATGGCCTCCAAACATCTGCGCGGCGACATCAACTATGCTTGGCCGACCGCTGAGATTGCGGTGATGGGGGCGAAAGGCGCAGTCGAGATCCTGTACCGCAAGGATCTCGGGGATGCTGAGAAAACCGCAGCCCATACCAAGGACTATGAGGACCGCTTCGCCAACCCCTTCGTCGCCGCCGAGCGGGGCTTTGTCGATGAGGTCATCATGCCCCTCAACCCCCGCCGCCCCACCGCCCGCGCCTTGGCCGCGCGGCGCGCCAAGCGGCTCGAGAACCCCTGGAAGAAACATGACAACATCCCGCTCTGAGCCGAGTTGGCGAGGCGGGCGCCGGGGAGGCAATGCATGGTTCCGCTAAGCGTTCTCCGCATGCTCCGCAACGCAGAAGCCGCCGACGATGGAACCGCAAAGGCGGCACAGCGGTGACATCGGCGGTCTTCCATATGATCCCTGGCGCCCCGCAGCCCGTCGCGCCCTTTTCCCATGCGGTGGAACAGGATGGCTGGGTGATCCTCACCGGTCAGATGCCAACCGACCCGGAGGCGCCGGAGGCAGCCTTGCCGGAGGGGATCGAGGCGCAGACGCGGCGGGTGATGGAGAATCTACGCCTGGTTCTCGGCGGTCTTGAGCTTGGGCTTGAGCATATTCTGCAATGCCGCTGCTATCTTACTGACTTTCAGAGAGATTACGCCAGCTTCAACAATACATATGCTGACTACTTCCCGTCTGACCGTCTGCCCGCGCGCACAACGGTCGGCGTCACGGCATTGGCCGTCGGCGCCCTGGTTGAGATCGATTGCCTGGCCCGACGCCCGGAGGCGGCATGAGCGAGAAACCGGCCTCCTCTGAAAAGAACAAAGACCCCTATCGCCTCATGAAATATGTAGCGACGGGAGCGATTGATGGGGTGCTTGCGGGTTGGGCCTTTGTGGCGATCCTGCTGGCGTTAGACGTGATGGGGCTGCGTTCGATGGCGCTGAATGTCGCCTCGGCGCCTTTGGCGTTTCTGATGCTTTTCATCTTCACCGGGATCACCTTCGGCATGTTGGGCATCGCCTGGCGGGTGATGGTTCTGCTGCCGGGCGAGGAGGAATGATGCAGGCCTTGACGTGGACAACCAACGCAGAGGTCTTGCTCCAGCACCTCCTGGGCATATCGCCCGACCGATGTGCAGACGCCTTAACGATAAAAAGACCGATGAGGGACGCATGTTTAAGAAGATCCTGATCGCCAACCGGGGTGAGATTGCCTGCCGGGTGATCAAAACCGCCCGGCGCATGGGGATAGCCACAGTGGCGGTCTATTCTGACGCCGACCGCAATGCGCTGCATGTCGAGATGGCGGACGAGGCGGTGCATATCGGCCCGCCCCAGGCCAACCAGTCCTACATCGTGATCGAGAAGATCATGCAGGCGATCCGTCAGACCGGCGCCGAGGCGGTGCATCCCGGATATGGGTTTCTCTCCGAACGTGCGGAATTCGCGGCGGCGTTGGATGCTGCCGGGGTGGCCTTTATCGGCCCGCCCCAGGGTGCGATCGAGGCGATGGGCGACAAGATCACCTCGAAGAAACTGGCGGCGGAGGCTGGGGTCTCGACCGTGCCCGGCTATATGGGCCTGATCGAGGATGCCGAGGAGGCGGTCAAGATCGCATCCGAGATTGGCTACCCAGTGATGATCAAGGCCTCAGCGGGCGGCGGCGGCAAGGGGATGCGGATCTCCTACAGCGATGCGGAGACGCGCGAGGGGTTCCAAAGCTCGAAGAACGAGGCGGCGGCGAGTTTCGGCGACGACCGGATCTTTATAGAGAAATTCGTCACCCAGCCACGGCATATCGAAATCCAAGTGCTGGGCGACACGCATGGCAACTGCCTCTATCTGGGCGAGCGGGAATGCTCGATCCAGCGCCGGAATCAGAAGGTGATCGAGGAAGCGCCTTCGCCCTTCCTCGATCAGGCCACCCGCAAAGCCATGGGCGAACAAGCCGTAGCACTGGCCAAAGCGGTCGATTACTGCTCGGCCGGCACGGTGGAATTCATCGTGGATGGCGAGAGGAATTTCTACTTCCTCGAGATGAATACCCGTCTGCAGGTCGAACACCCGGTGACCGAGCTGATCACCGGCTTCGATCTGGTCGAGCAGATGATCCGGGTCGCGGCGGGAGAGATGCTGTCGCTGACCCAAGAGGATGTGAAACTGCATGGCTGGGCGATGGAAAGCCGGCTCTACGCCGAAGACCCTTACCGCAACTTCCTGCCTTCAATCGGGCGGCTGACCCGGTATCGCCCGCCGGCGGAAACTGAGTGCTATCGCCCCGGCGTGCTGCCTGATGCGCCTGTGATCCGCAACGATACCGGGGTCTATGAGGGCGGTGAGATCTCGATGTTCTATGACCCGATGATCGCTAAGCTCTGTACCTGGGCGCCGGACCGCGCTGCGGCAATCGACGGGATGTCCTCAGCACTCGATGCGTTCGAGGTGGAGGGGATCGGGCATAACCTACCATTTCTCTCGGCGGTGATGGATCATTCCCGCTTCCGCTCGGGCGAGATCACCACCGCGTTTATCGCTGAGGAGTATCCTGACGGGTTCCAAGGCGCCGATCTGCCCGAGGACGTCCTGCGCCGCGTCGCGGCAGGGGCAGCGGCCATGCGGCTGGTCACGGCACGGCGCGAGAACCGGATCACCGGCCGACTGACCGGCCATGCTTCCCAGCCTGGCAGCGACTGGGTGGTCGGCATCGCGGGCCAGACCCATGCGGTGACTGCCACGCGTCAGGTGACCGGCCATGTGGTGACCGCAGAGGGACGCGAACTCTCCCTCACCTCGAAGGGCCAAGACCCGACACAGCCGCAGGTCCTGATCCACGGCCAGGGTGCTGTAATGGTGCGTTTCGCAGACGGTCAGGAGATGTTGGTCGAAGGCGATTGGACCCCGGGCGACCGGCTTACTCGGGCAGTGATCGACGGACAGGAAATGGTGGTCAAAGTCGACCGGCTGACCGAAGGGTTCCGCATCCGCCATCGCGGGGCGGATCTGGATGTGACCGTGCGCACGCCCCGGGCGGCCGATCTGGCCGCCATGATGCCGGTGAAGGCGGCGGCGGACACCTCGCGCCTTCTGCTCTGCCCGATGCCCGGAGTGGTCGTCTCGCTGGCGGTCTCGGAAGGTGAGGACGTGCAGGAGGGTCAAGCGCTCGCCACGGTCGAGGCGATGAAGATGGAGAATGTGCTCCGCGCCGAACGGGCCTGCACGGTCGCCAGAATCTGCTGTGCCGCGGGCGACAGCCTGGCAGTCGACGATGTGATCATGGAATTCAGCTAAATCCGCCTACCCGCGCGGCCGTCCTTAGTAGGCCGGGCTGCGCTGGAGCCGCGCCAAGGGATCGCCATAGCACCGATGCGTATACCAAAAGAGATACAGGACCAGGGCGATTGCCAGGGCATAGATCGAAGCGACGACCGCAAGGATGGTCTCGAACGATGCGGCCTTGAGAACCTCCGACCCGCCGATGATCAGAGCCGAGGTCCAGCCCGCGAGCGACAGACCGGCAAACATGCCGATGGTCTTTTTGATCGGCCATGGCAGGTCAATCAATGTGCCTCCCACGCCATCCATGATTGCAGGCACAACGATGCGGCGGATGCCGATCGCAGTACCGAGAAGCACGCTGACCACCGCAAGTTTGGCGCAGAGTACGGGCGAGAACTTGGACGGGTCGAAACCGGTCTTTGCCCCGATCAGGATCAGACCCGTCGCCCAGGTGATCCCAAAGGTGACCATCAGGAAGACGTGGATCCGGCCCAGAAACCGCGCCCAGCCCGGTCGGATCGGCTCATAGACCCGGCGGAGCATGGAATAATCCGTGAAAGCCACTGTTCCGATGGCCACCGCCATCACCAGAATATGCAAGAGCCGGACGATATCGAGTGCGATCGCTTGGCTGGTGATCTCGGTCATGACTGTCCCTCGTCGCAGTGGGAGACCAAGCATTGGGCCAAATCCGTCAAGAGAGTCCTAACGACGACCATTATCGCTGCCCGCGTGTGTTCGAACGCCGGTATGGTAAGGGAGGGTGTGACGGGGACAGGGGGGGGAGCCCCGTCACATGAAGGAGAAAACCCGGTTTCGGTTACCCAGCGCTTAACCGAAACGCTGCTGCCGTGGAAAGCCAGCCCACCTGGCGGATTACCTCAGTCGGCGCGGCGCAATTCCTGGCGGCGCATCGGCATCAGATCGATCAGCGCCTCAAGCTCGGACGGCGCGACGATCCGGTCGGCACGGAATTTCTCGCCGCCATCGAGGCCGACAAGGATGACGGTGAAGTCTCCGGGGCGGTATTCCCGCGCAAGTTCAGAGTCCGGCTCGGCCACGATCAGCACATTGCACCGGTCCCGCATCTCCTCCGCCCGGGCAGCGAAGAGCGCGTTTTGCTCGACCAATCTGGGATCGTCGGGAGCTGAGAAAACTAAGATCGGCCGGGCCGTCCAGCGATATTCATCGAGTGCCGCGGCCTCTCCAGCCGCCGCAACTCCGAGCAAAGCAGGGATCAGCAAGCGCGTCATGGCGAGGCATTTGGCTTTGCCGCGCGGGATGGCAAGATACCCAGAGCCGAAAAACCAGGAGAGAGCGCGATGACCGAGAAAACCGACACTTGGCGCCAACTCGCTGAACGGGAGCTGAAAAGCCGCTCACCCGACGATCTGATCTGGGAGACGCCAGAGGGCATTGCGGTGAAACCCCTTTACACCGCAGAGGACGCAGCGGCGCTCGACCATCTCGGTGGCCTGCCGGGGGTCTCTCCCTTCACGCGCGGTCCGCGGGCGACCATGTATGCCGGGCGGCCCTGGACGATCCGGCAATATGCAGGCTTCTCGACCGCCGAAGCTTCGAACGCGTTCTACCGAAAGAACCTGGCCGCCGGGCAGCAGGGCGTCTCGGTCGCCTTCGATTTGGCGACTCACCGGGGCTATGACAGCGACCATCCGCGGGTCGAGGGCGATGTCGGCAAGGCGGGTGTCGCAATAGACGCGATCGAGCGGTATGCCGTCGAACAGGACCT
This sequence comes from Pseudomonadota bacterium, assembly GCA_038746695.1. Taxonomy (GTDB): domain Bacteria; phylum Pseudomonadota; class Alphaproteobacteria; order Rhodobacterales; family Rhodobacteraceae; genus Thermohalobaculum. The sequence continues at coordinate 6,058 of JBCDKL010000202.1, forward strand.
TCA
>JBCDKL010000203.1:0-6028 GCA_038746695.1 Pseudomonadota bacterium
CATGGAGACGATGCCCTCGGACACGATGGGCGGCATGTCCGACACTATGAATATGTCCGAGACCATGGATATGGGCGGCATGGCGATGGACATGCCGGGCATGTCAATGGACCCCTCGGATTGGAGTCTATCGACCCTGGCCGAGACCTCATCGATGTGGCTTCTGATGATGGCCGCCATGATGCTGCCCGCCATGGCGCCGGTGATGGCCATCTACTCGGGCGTCGCTTCGAAGGAGGACCGGGGCTTGCGCCTTGCGGCACGGATCGGGCTTTTCAGCTCCGGCTACTTTCTGCTCTGGGCCGTCGTCTCGATTGCGCTCGCAATGGTGCAGTTGGGTCTGCGCGGCTCCTCTCTCTTCACCATGGGCGGCACCCATGCGGTGCCGATCGCCGCTGCGGGCCTGATGCTGGCCGCCGGGCTCTACCAGCTCTCACCGATCAAGGACGCTTGCCTGCGCCACTGCCGCCATCCGCTGACCTATCTGTTGACGCATTGGCGCGAGGGGATGCGCGGCGCCTTTATGGTGGGTGCCAATCATGGCGTTTATTGCGTCGGCTGCTGCATCGTCTTCATGGGGCTGATGTTTGTCTTCGGGGCGATGAATGTCTGGTGGATGGCGCTGATCGCGCTCTATTTCCTCGCCGAGAAGATCGCACCCCAGGCCGAGCGCTGGGGCCGTTGGGCCGGATATGCCCTGATCGCCGGGGGTATCGCCCTCGCCATCACAACCGTCTAGGGAAGAAGACCATGGCCAATGCGCTGACCAAGACCGCCCGCTCCCGCGCCCTGAAAGTGTTGGAGGATGACGACCAGCCGATCCCCTCGGGCGCGCAGTGGAAGATCAAGGGAGAATTGGCGCTCTCCTGCTCTTGCGAACTGTTCTGTCCATGCGTGATCTCGCTCGGCCAGCACCCGCCGACCCATGGTTTCTGCCATGCCTGGATCGCGGCCCGGATCGACAAGGGCCGGTATGGTCCGATCAAACTGAATGGACTGAATATCTGCCTGCTGGTGGATATCCCAGGCAAGATGGGCGCGGGCAACTGGACCGTGGCGCTCTATATCGACGAGACCGCGACCGATCAGCAATTCGCCGCGCTCGAGAAGATCTTCACAGGCGCCGCCAAAGGAACCACCGGGCTCTTCCGGCTCTTGGTTGGCAACTACCTCGGCGCGCGCCGCGAGCCGGTAGAATACGAGACCGAGGGCGAACTTCGCCGGATCTCCGCAGGCAGGGCCGTGTTCGGTGAGGTAACCCCGATCGGCGGCGCCTCCGAGGACCATTATGTCACGGTCGAGAACACGTCCTATTGGATGGGCCCCACGGTGATCGTGGCCCAGGCCGGCAAGTCGAAGATCCGCGATTTCGGCCGGGTATGGAACTTCGACGGCGGCTCAGGCGAAATCTGCGAAATCGAATGGTCGGGACCCTGACCCACAGAGGACTCGACCGGATTTGCCAGGGTCGACGGCACGCAGTGCATCTGCACCGGTGGTAGGCCTCCGCTTATAGCGCGGTCGCCTCCTAAGAGCGTTCTTTCGTCAAAGCTCTCATCATGGAGCTTTTCTGAGGGAGCTGCTCAACCCTCTGAAGCGGAAACTTCGGACCGCAGGGCGACCAACCTCCTACAAATTGACAAAGAGCACTGGGCGTATCTTTCGCGAATGAGCACGCTGTATGTGGCGATGCGCCATGGCCTTTCAGGGTTCCAATGCGCAAAATTCCGCCCCTGCTTTGTGTCATGGCCGTCTGGATTCACTTCGGGAGATCACCGCGTTGAAAAATGCTCCGGCGCAATCCAGATCCTCTGATCCCCGCAACGCATTCGGCCTCAAACTTGGTGCAAGACTTGTGACGATCTATGAAAGACTACTGATAATGGTCGCGGCCAATTCCGCGACGAAACGTGCTGCCACTTCCTCACGCGGTGCGAAAGGAATTGAATGGCCCACGAGCCGATCTAAAGCCCCAGCGCCCGGCGTCTTTCGGTGGCGAAGCCCTGGACGATCCGATCCGCCACCAGTGCCAACAAGGCCATCGCCGCCCCGGCCGTCACCCCCAGACCCAGATCCGCCCGGCCAAGCGCGATATAGATCGACTGGCCCAGCCCCGTCGTCCCGATCAGCGCAGCGATCACCAGCATCGCAAATGCATAGAGGATCGTCTGGTTCAGCCCCAACAGAACCGAAGGGGCAGCATAGGGCAGCCGGACATCGCGCAGGATCTGCCATCGGCTCGCCCCGGAGGAGACCGCCGCTTCCAACAGATCCGGCGGTGTCGCGGTCACTCCCTGGCGGGTATAGCGGATCATCGGCACGATTGCATAAGCACAGATCGCCAATAGTGCCGAGAACTCGCCGATCTGGAAAAACATCAGCATCGGGATCAGGAAGACGAACAGCGGAATGGTCTGCAGCGTGTCGCAGACCGGTCTCATCACCCGCCAAACCAGTGGGCTCAAGGCTGAGGCTAAGCCCAGAAACCCGCCCAGAACCGCGCAGATCAGCACGGCCGCCCCGCAGAGATAGAGCGACAGCATCGCCCGCTCCCACAGCCCAGCCAGCAGGATTGCCGTCAAAGCTGCGGCGGCAAACCCGGCCAGCGGCCAGCCCCCCGCCCGCCAGGCCAGCGCCGCCACGGTGACAATCACCGCAGGCCAGGGCAGATGGGTCAGACCGGTATGAAACACCGCCACCGCCCCGATCAGCACCATGCCCGCCACCAGCCGCCCCGACCAGATCAGCCCGGCGCCGCATGCCAGCCCGATCCCCAGAACCGCCACCGACAGGCCAATGCTCCAGGAAAAGCCCCAGGTGAAGGGCAGTACCGCATCATCTAGCCCGATCCGCAGCGGCAAAAGCCCGTAGAACATCGCCCCGTTCTTCACCCCGTCCAGCGCCGCGCCATTGGCCGACGTAAAGGCGGTCAGCCCCGCATCCACACGCTCGGAGACCGGGGTCATGACGCCGAGGCTCGCGCTTTCAGGCAGGGCGCCCACCAGCCAAAGCCCAACACCCAGCAGAACTGACCCGCCCAGGAGGATTAGACCCACGCGGGGCGCTCCGCGCTCTTCGGGTCGGGTCAAAGCGGCACTCATCCGGTCGATCAGGATCGCAAACACGACGATGACCAGCCCGGCGAGCAATGCCTGGCCGAACTGCGCCTTGCGCATGGTCAGCAGGACCTCCCAGCCGATATCGTTGAAGCCGCCGATCACCGCGGCGATGATCACCATACTCAGGGCCGCCATAACACATTGGTTGACGCCGACCAGGATCTGCCCCATCGCGGCGGGCAGTTCGATCTGGAAGATCCTCTGCAGGCGCGACGTCCCGATCATCCGCGCGGCCTCGCGGATCTCGGGCTCGACCCGCTCGAGGCCGAGAAGCACATTGCGAGCCATTGGTGGGGCTGCGTAGATCGCCGAGGCGATTAGGCCCACCACCGGACCGAAACCGAACAGGACCAGCAGAGGTGTCAAATAGGCGAAAGTCGGCACTGTCTGCATGACATCCAGCACCGTCTCGACCGCGCGTTTCACCCGCGGGATCTCATGCGCCAGTACCCCGGTCAGCAGGCCCAGCCCCAGTGCGAGCGGCACCGACACGGCCACCAGGGCCAGCGTGCTCATGCTCTGCACCCAATAGCCGGAGGCCAGCACGAAGCCCAGGGCGGCCACCGTCAGTGCCGCCATCCATCCCCCGCCAACCCGCCAGCCAAGCGCTACGAAGGCACCGAAAACAGCCGGCCAAGGCGCCTCGGTGAGCAGCCAGTTCGCCGCCATCATCGGATAGCCGAGCAACGCCGACATGGCCCGTGCTGCGGGTTTGACTGCCTCCAGGAGCCAGCCGAGCCCGGCGCCGATCCACTCGGCCACCGGCAATGTCCAGGCATCGGGCCATGCCGCGATGAACGGAACGAGGGGCGCGAGCAGCGCCGAGAGCAGCCCAGCCGCGGCAATTGTCACCGCCACCTGCTGGCCAGGCCCCAACGCCGCGCGTTCGACCGGCAGGGGCAGCGCCAGGGTCATGGTGCCTCGGCCCCCAGCGCCTTGACCAGCGCCTCAGGCGTCACCTGGCCCACCAGCTTGCCATCGCCATCGGTAACAGGCACAGCACTCAGATGCGGCACGAAGCTTGCCAAGGCCGCGTCCAAGGTCATGCCTGGATGGAGCGCCGGTCCTTCAGTAGCGCCATTGGCTGGCTCCATCACGGCAGCAACCTTCATCATTTGACCGCGCGGAATATCGCGGGCGAACTCGGCGACATAGCTGTCGGCGGGGCTCAACACGATCTCGGCCGGGGTGCCGATCTGCACGATCTCCCCATCGCGCATGATGGCGATCCGGTCGGCGAGCTTCAGCGCCTCGGTGATGTCGTGGGTGATGAAGACGATCGATTTCTTGAGGTCGCTCTGCAGCCGCAGGAATTCGTCCTGCAATTGCCGCCGGATCAGCGGGTCGAGGGCCGAGAAGGGCTCGTCCAGGAACCAGATCTCGGGATTGACCGCCAGCGAGCGGGCGATGCCGACCCTCTGACGCTGCCCGCCCGAGAGCTCTCGGGGAAAGGCGTCCTCACGCCCTGCAAGGCCGACAAGCTCGATCACCTCACCGGCCCGTGCATGTCTCGCCCCCCGTGCCATGCCCTGCACTTTGAGAGGATAGGCGACATTCTCCGCTACCGACATGTGAGGAAACAGGCCGAAATGCTGGAAAACCATGCCCATTTTCTCGCGGCGGAGCTTGGTCATCCGAGATGAGCGGGCGCTGAGAATATCCTCGCCATCAATCCGGACGGCACCGGATGTCGGCTCCAAAAGGCGTGAGATACAGCGGATAACGGTGGATTTCCCCGAACCGGAGAGACCCATCACCACGAAGAGCTCGCCCTTGCCAACCTCGAACGAGACGCCGCGCACCGCGGGGATCAACCCTTGCCCAGCCAGATCCGCCGCGATCTCGCGCGGGGTCGCCCCCCGCGCGGACCGCAGCACCCGGCCCGCACCCTCGCCGAAGACCATCCACAGGTCTTCGCAGGCGATTACCGGGTCGGGTGCAGTCATCGCGCCGCTCAGTTCAGCGCTGCGTCGACAACCGGCTTCCAGGTGGCCTCGTTCGCACCCATCCAGGATGCCACCGCCGCCTCGACCTTCTGGCCATCGACATCCACTGCCCCCATCAGCGGCTGTTGATCGGCGACCGAAAGCTGATAGTTCGAGATGATTTCATACGCGGCAGGCCATTTCTCGGCCATCCCGGCCCAGGCGGTCTTGAACACCCGTGTCGGCACGAAATCGCAATCGTTCACCGCGTTGGGGTTCGAGCCCCAGGCGGGGTCGTCATAGCAAGCAGGCTCACCCACCGGGAGATCGACAAACTGCACATCGTATTGCGCCATCGCCCAATGCGGCTGCCAGAATACGATGAGAAGCGGCGATTTCTTCTCGCTTGACGCACGCAGCTCGGCGATCAGCGCCCCTTCCGACCCCGCAGGCACCGCTTTGAAGGGCAATTCCAGCCCGACCGCCCGGTCAGCCCCCGGCGTGCCCCAATCCGCGGGATAATCGACCAGTCGGCCCATCGGCAGTGTCTCGGCGGTGGCGAATTGCCCGGCACACTCCTTCAATGCCTCCCAGGCGGGCAGGCCGGGGCAAAGCTCGGCCACATGGGAGGGATACGCAAAGCCTTCCTTTGCATCGAGGCCCAGATCGCCCATATCCTTGACCTTGCCGGCCTGCTCCAGGTCGGCGAACTGATCGGAGACATTCGAGGACCAGACCTCGAGTGCTGCATGGATCTCTCCATCGGCCATCGCTTGCCACATGTTCATGTAACCGGCGGTCACATACTCGACCTGATAACCCGCTTCGGTCAGCATCTGCCCCACCACATGGGTCGAGACATGCTGCCCTGTCCATTCGTTCACCGCGAGCTTGATCGGTTCGTCCACCGCCCCCAGATCGCTGGCCTGCGCCCCCATGGCGAAAGCGGCGATTGCGGCCGCCAGGATGGTCGTCTTCATTCTC
>JBCDKL010000204.1:0-6027 GCA_038746695.1 Pseudomonadota bacterium
GGCCGCTTCGATGTCGCTGGCACGGTTGACCCTGCTCTATGGCGCTTTTGCTGTGGTCGCCACGCTGTCCAATCTCGGCGCGCAATGGGGCGTGCATCAGATCCTGCCGCCGGATCCCGGCAGCCCGGGCCTGGCCTATTGGGGCGCTTTGGGCTTCGGCACTGGCGTTGGGCTGGTTGTGAAATATCTCCTGGATAAGCGCTGGATCTTTTTCGACACCTCCTCGGGTGTCGCGGCGCATTCGAAGAAATTCTCGCTCTACACGCTGATGGGAGTGGCGACGACGGTGATCTTCTGGGGCATGCAGACCGGGTTTTTCATGCTCTGGGGCACCGAGTCGATGCTCTATCTCGGCGGGGCGCTGGGCCTCGCGATCGGTTATGTGGTGAAATACAATCTCGACCGCCGCTTCGTGTTCGACCGGCCGCCATCACAGGAGAGTCGCGCCGCATGAGGCAGGAGCTTTCGGGCTGGGGCCGCTATCCCCGTGTCTATTGCGCTGTCGAGGCGCCGCGTTCGGAGGGCGAGCTTGCTGCCCTTATGGACGGCACCAGCCAGATCGCACGCGGCAAGGGCCGGGCCTATGGCGATGCCGCCTTGCAGCCGAAACGCACGATCTCGATGCTGAACCTGAACCGCTTTATCAGCTTCGATCCCGAAGGCGGGCTGATGGTCGCCGAGGCGGGTGTGACCTCCGAGGAGATCATCGACACATTCCTGCCCCGCGGCTGGTTCCTGCCGGTCACACCGGGGACGAAATTTGTCACCTTGGGAGGCATGATCGCCGCAGATGTCCATGGCAAGAACCATCATGGAGCGGGCAGTTTCGGCGCCCATGTCGCCTGGATCGACGTGATGGACGAGACGGGCGAGGTGCATCGCGCGCAAGCGGGATCGCCTCTGTTCGACCAGACCGTGGGCGGCATGGGACTGACCGGTGTGATCCTGCGCGCAGCCCTGCGCCTGAAACCGGTCGAGACCGGATGGATCCGGCAGGAGACGATCATTGCCCAGGATCTCGATGCTGCGATGGCGGCCCTCGAAGCGGGGGAGAGCGCGGAGTATTCCGTCGCCTGGATCGACACGCTGGCAACCGGCCGGGATTTTGGCCGTTCACTGATCTACCTCGGCGAACATGCGCGGGTGGAGGAACTGCCCCGCTGGAACCGAGAGAACGCTCTGACCCCGCCGCGCCGGGGCCTGAAGACAATTCCGATCGATGCGCCCGACTGGGTGCTGAACCGGCTCTCCGCCAAGGCGTTCAACGCGCTCTATTACCGCGCGGGCAAGCGCAAGGCTGGGCATGGGCTGATCGACTGGGACACGTATTTCTACCCGCTGGACGCGGTCGGCGGTTGGAACAGGCTCTATGGACGGCGCGGGTTCAGCCAGTATCAATGCGCTTTCCCGCTGGCCGCCTCGCGCGCTGGGCTTGGTGAAATCCTCGAGACCCTGGCCGCGGCCAAAGTGGGTGCCTTCCTCAGCGTTCTGAAACTGTTCGGTCCCGGCACCGGCAAGGGGATCTCGTTTCCGATTGAGGGCTATACCCTGACCATGGACTTTCCGATGTCGGCAGCCTCGCATGCATTGATGGACCGGCTGGACGGGATCGTGGCGCGCTATGACGGACGGCTCTATCTTGCGAAAGACAGCCGGCAGAGCCCGGATCTGATGCGCCAAGGCTATGACGGGCAGCTTTCCGCCTTTAGCCAGGCGCGGCCGCGGGGTTTCGCCTCGCTTCTCTCCGAAAGGCTCGGGATATGACCGACAAACCCTCCGCTCTGATCCTCGGCGCGCGGTCCGATATCGCTCTGGCAACCGCGCATAAGCTTGCCGCCAAGGGTCATCCTTTGATGCTGGCCTTGCGCGACCCTGCCCGGCTGGAGGAGGCCAAGACCGACCTCGAGATCCGCCATTCCGTTCCGGTCAGCCTGCACGGGTTCGACGCACTCGACATCGACGGAATCGAGGGGTTCTTCGACAGCCTTCCGTCGATGCCGCAAATCGTGATCTGCGCCGTGGGGGCGATGGATGACCAGGACAAGACTGTGGCCGACAGCGCCTTGGCGAAACGCATTATCGACGCGAATTTCACTGGGCCGGCGCTGGCGATGGAGGTGGCCGCCCGCCGCCTGGCAGAGATGGATGCGGATACCGCGGTGGTCGGTATCTCCTCGGTCGCCGGAGACCGCGGTCGGGCCAAGAATTACGGTTATGGCGCGGCGAAAGCCGGCTTTACCGCCTGGCTCTCGGGTCTGCGCCAGAAATATGCGGATAGCCGGGTGCATGTGATGACCGTGAAGCCGGGCTTCGTACGCACGGCGATGACCGATGGGATGGACCTGCCCGGCCCGATGACAGTCGACCCGGAGACGGTCGCCGATCTGATCGCTTCGGGCATCGAAAAGCGCCGCCAGGTCGTCTACACGCCCAAATGGCGGATCATCATGGGCATCATCGGTTTCATCCCCGAGAGCATATTCCGAAAACTGAAGTTCTGAACGGCGCCCCACGATCCCTTGCGGTTGCGAGGTCAGCCTTCAGAACCTGCTGTGCCTAGTTATCGCCAGCGGTAACCCCATGCGCCTCGTCCCGCCAGGGATCCTCTCCAGCGCCGTTATCCCCCTACGCCTGCGTGGATGCTGGGCCGCTCCAATGCCTTGAAGCCATAATGGCGCAGCCAGCGCAGATCGCTGTCGAAGAAGGCGCGCAGATCCGGGATGCCGTATTTCAGCATGGCGATCCGGTCGATCCCCATGCCGAAGGCAAAGCCTTGATATATCTCGGGATCGATCCCCGCATTGGCGAGCACCTTGGGATGGATCATCCCCGAGCCCAGGATCTCGAGCCAGTCATCGCCCTCGCCGATCTTCAATTGCCCACCCGCCCAGGAGCAGCGAATGTCGACCTCGGCTGACGGTTCGGTGAAGGGAAAATGACTGGCGCGGAAGCGAAGCTCGACACCCTCCACCTCAAAAAAGGCCCGGCAGAACTCCTCTAGCACCCATTTGAGATTGGCCATGGAGATATCGGTATCGATCGCCAGACCCTCGACCTGGTGGAACATCGGTGTATGGGTCTGGTCGTAATCGGCGCGATAGACCCGGCCCGGGCAGATGAAGCGACAGGGGGCACCCCGCGCCTCCATGCCCCGGATCTGCACCGGAGAGGTATGGGTGCGCAACACATGGGGCGGGCGCTCGTCGCCTTCCGTGCGCGCCATATAGAACGTATCCATCTCGGTGCGCGAGGGATGTTCGGGCGCGATGTTCAGCGCGTCGAAATTATACCAATCGGTCTCGATCTGCGGGCCTTCGGCGACAGAGAAACCGAGATCGGCGAAGATCGCGGTGACCTCCTCGGTGACCTGGCTGATCGGGTGGATCGTGCCCCTGGCCTGGGGCCGGGGCGCGAGCGTGACATCGGCCCATTCGCTGGCGAGCCGGGCATCGAGCGCTGCATCGGCCAGCGCCTGTTTGCGCGCCGCGATGGCGGTGTTGATTTCGTCCTTGAGTGCGTTCAGGGCGGGACCCGCACTTTGACGTTCCTCGGGCGTCATCTTGCCGAGTTCGCGCATCATCAGAGCGATCTCGCCCTTTTTTCCAAGTGCTGCGACCCGCAAAGCCTCGATCGCCGCCTCGTCGCCAGATGCGGTGATGTCGGCGAGATAGCGCTCTCGGATGGGGCTCAGATCCTGCATTGCGTGTCCCTCGGGATGGTTGCGCGGTTGTCCTATCACGCGGCTTTTCGAATGCAAGGGGAGGGTGGAGAGCGGCGGGTTGGTCCTGCCAACCCTCAACCGCAACGGAGGCGCTGGAACGACATCTCGTGCGCCCCGCCTTCGGCCTAAGTGCGAAGGGAAGCAAGCCGAAGGCACTAATTTCGCTTCCGGGGGGGTGCGTGTCGCTTTCAGATCGATTGTGCTCCAAGCTGTTCCAGGCACTGGTGTGGGAAGAGACTCTACGTTGGAGCGAACCTGGCTCTGGTACCGCCTCCTTGACTTGGCCCTTTCCTGGCGCCCTTAGGCCGAATGCAGCGCATCCATGGCGGCTTTCATCAGCGGGGTGGCTTCCGAGGTATCCATAGGTGGGGTGGCCTTGCTCAGATCGCGGCCCATCGCACCGGCGATAACCAGGGCGGTCAGCCAGGCGCCTTTGGGATTGGCGTGATAGCCATCGCTGCGGTGCAGATCCTGGCCATTCTCCAGCGCCGCAATCCAGGCACGGCCGACCGGGGCGAGGATGCCACCATGCGCGGCCGCCATGTCCGCGCAATGGGACTCGACCGTCTCTGCCATGCCCGCTGGGCCGGAAGGCATCCCGGTCTCTTCATAGAGCGCGTGCCCGGCCTCGCGCGGCCAGGTTGCGACGAAAACCGGGCGCGCGGCAGTCGCGGCCAGGATCTCTGCCACCGCCTTGGCGGAGCGGTCGCGGCCCGCCCCGGTCAGGGGTTCGGTCGAGTGATCCTGAAGCACGATCCAATCCGGCCTGAGCCTGGCGAGATCCCCTGCAAGCTCAGGCTCGGCCGCGTGCAGGGTCATAGAGGCCCCGCCCGCCAGGCGTGCAGCAATCTCCAATCCACAACCCGCTGCGGAGGCGATCTCTCCAACCTGCCCTGGTACGTCGTGTTCCTTCAGGAAGGAATTGCCGAGAAACAGCGCCCGTTCGACCGATCCGGCCCACGCGGCCACCGGGATAGCGGCCAAGCCGCCGATCACCGACCGGCGGGTCAGGCGGCTCATGGGCTCAGCCCATCGCCTCGAGCTCGTCAATCATGCTCGAGATGAGATTGAGCCCCGCATCCCAGAATGCCGGGTCCGAGGCATCCAGGCCGAAAGGTGCCAGAAGCTCCTTGTGATGCAGCGCGCCGCCTGCGGCCAGCATCTCGAAATACTTGTCCTCGAACCCATCGAGCCCGGTCTCGTAGACCGCATAGAGCGCGTTCACCAGCCCATCGCCAAACGCATAGGCATAGACATAGAAGGGCGCGTGGATGAAATGCGGGATGTAGGCCCAGAAGGTCTCGTAACCCTCTGCCAGATTGATCGCGGGGCCGAGCGACGCGCTCTGCACTTCCATCCAGATCTCGCCGAGGCGGTCGGCGGTCAACTCGCCCTCGCGGCGTTCGGCATGGACCCGGCGCTCGAACTCGTAGAAGGCGATCTGGCGGATAACCGTGTTGATCATATCCTCGACCTTGCCTGCCAGCAGAGTCTTACGCTTGGCGGGATCGGTCTCGGCGTCGAGCAGCTTGCGGAAGGTCAGCATCTCGCCGAAGACGCTTGCCGTCTCGGCGAGGGTCAGAGGGGTGCGCGACAGAAGCTCTCCCTGACCCGCCGCTTTCACCTGATGCACGCCATGGCCGAGCTCATGGGCCAGGGTCATTACATCGCGGGTCTTGCCGAGATAGTTGAGCAGCACGAAGGGATGCGCGTCGGTCACCGTCGGATGGGCGAAAGCGCCCGGCGATTTGCCGGGTTTCACCGGGGCATCGATCCAGCCTTTCTCGAAAAAGGGCCGGGCGAGATCCGCCATGCGCGGGTCGAACCCGCCATAGGCGTCGAGCACAGTCGATTGCGCTTCGGACCAGGGAATCCTGCGGTCATCCGTGTCGGGCAGGGGCGCGTTGCGGTCCCAGTATTCCAACTTCTCCAAACCCATCCATTTCGCCTTCAGCGCATAATAGCGATGCGAGAGCCGGGGATAGGCTGCTGTCACCGCGCTGCGCAGCGCTTCGACAACTTCGGGCTCGACCTGGTTGGCCAGGTGGCGGCCGTGATCGGGGCTGGGCATCTCGCGCCATGTGTCCTCGATCTCTTTTTCCTTGGCCAGCGTGTTGGTGATCAGGGTGAAGAGGCGGATGTTCTCGCCCAGTTTCCCGGCCAGCGCGCGGCCACCGGCTTCGCGCTTGTCGCGGTCGCTGCTGACCAGCAGATCCAAAGTCTCGGCGATGCCGAGGCTTTTGCCATCGATCTCGAAGCTGAGCCCGGCCATGGTCTCGTCGAACAGCCTATTCCAGGCCGCTGCA
>JBCDKL010000205.1:0-6023 GCA_038746695.1 Pseudomonadota bacterium
ATCTGCAAGGATCGAATCCGCCTCGGCCAGCGCCGGACCATCGGCAGCGGCACCGGCGAAGAGCGCCCGCTCGCCAAAGCGCGCATTAAGGGCGGCCAGCGAGCTTTCAAAGGCCGAGCGCGCCTGGCTCGCCTCGAAAGCAGCCGAGAAACTGTCTCCCCGGTCCACCGCCGCCAGAAGCGAGACGCCGATCTCCTGCGTGTTCTCCTGCACCAGCGCCAGCGAGGTTTGCGTCAGCTCGGCCCGCGACGCGGCCGTGGTGATTGCATTGGCGTAGTATTCGTTGCGAGCCAGATCGCGTTCGATCGCGTAGAGCCTCTGCGGATTGGCGCGCACCGCCTCCGCGATATCCTGTCGGATGCCGGTCGCAACCTCCTCACCGGCCCGTGCCAATTCGCGCGAGACCGTGCCCGCATTGCGTTGCAGGCGCAGGCTGGCCAGCGCGTCGGGAATGCCAAACGGGTCCATCGCCGGTCTCCTCGATTAGATGATGTTGATCAGGCGGGCGAGCAATTCGTCCACGACCTGGATGACCCGCGCATTGGCGGTGAAGGACTGTTCGACCAGCAAAAGCCGAGCAAGCTCGGCATCGGTATCGACACCGACGGCATTGGTCTCTGCATCGCTGAGGGTCTGGAACCGGGCCTGGTCGGTGGCAGCACGGGTATCGGCCTCGACCGAATTGAACAGGATCGTTCCGCTGAACTCGCTGGTGAAACCCGCCACGCTTCGGGTCCCGCTGAAGCCCGCTCCGGTGGCGATGGGGCTTTGCAACTGGATCGCGTCCTGCATCGCTCGGAGAAGGGTCGCATCACCCACATCCCCGACAGCCACGGCGTTCAGCCCATCGCGCAGACGGGTGACATCGCCCCCCGCGCTGGGATCGACCTGCGCGTTCAGCGAGATCCGCCCGGCGATGCCCTCTTCGTTCAGAGGATCGAAGGCGAGCCCGTTATCGGTGAAGAGCCCGGGATCTCCGGCGACCAGGGTGGTATCTTCGGGCAGACCCTCCAACCGTTCGATCAGATTGCGGGCCAGGGCATCGATCTCGATCGCGACCTCAGGCCCGATCTGGTCGCGGATCAGGAACTGCGCCTCGAGCGCGCCGCCATCGTAAAAACCTCGCCCGTCGCCAGTACCGATCGGAATGTCATAGCCTGCTAAAGTAATGCCCGACAGGGCACCGTTTGCCAGGGTCTGATCCTGGGTGACCAGCGTGGTCGGCGAGAATTCGAGATCGAAGGAGCGGCCATCGAGAAGCTGCCCACCGGTGGCCGTGTAAAGCGCGATCTGGTTGTTATCACGCTGGATCACCTTGATCGGCACCAGGTCCGAGATCCCGTCCACAACGCGCTGGCGCTGGTCTTGCAATGCGGCGATATCAGAGCCTGTGAAGGTGTTGATCCGGATTTCATCATTCAGCCGCTCGACCTCGGTGAGGCTGGAATTGATCAGGTTGATCTGGCGGTTGATCTCGGCATCCGCCTCGCTGCGGATAGTGCGGATCTCGTTAGAGATCGCATTGAACTTATCGGCGAGCTCACCTGCCGCCGTGACTGCGTCGGAGAGGAGCGTGGTCCCCTCCGGCGTGTCCGAGGCGGCGGTTAGCGCGGTCTCGAACCGGTCGATCAGAGTGGAGAGGGCCAGCGGCTGGCTAGGCTCGCCCACAAGATCGGCGATCCTCTCCTGGCTTTCGGCCAGCGAGGAAGTCTGCCCCGCTTCGGCTTGTGAGATCCGCCGCGTGCCGGTGATCAGGGGATCGGAGACCCGGCTGATGCCGATCACCCGCACGCCCTGCCCCTCATTGGCAAGCTGAACGGGCGAAAGCTCGATATCGCGCCGTCCATAGCCCTCGGTGAGGGCGTTGGCGACGTTGTTGGCAATCAGATCGGCGGTGCGCGAGGCCGCGTTCAGCCCCGTCATGGCATTGGCGAGAGTGGCGGACAGCGTCATCTTGGCCTCCATTCAAACCGGTGCGGGGCCCCAGCAAGGGGCCCCAACCGGGTCAGCGTTTGATATTCGTGGTTTCCTGCAGCATCTCGTCGACCGTCTGGATCACGGTGGCGTTCGAGGAATAGGCGCGCTGCGTCTCGATCAGGGCGGTCAGTTCGGCGGCGATCTCGGCACTGGATTGTTCGAGCGCGAAGCCGATCACCGGGCCGGTCGGCCCATCGCCGGCGTCATAGAGGAACAATGCCCCGCTATCCGCCGAGGGCTCGAAAGCCTGATTGTCCAGCGCACGCAGCCCGTTCACATTGGGGAAATCGGCTAGGGGGATCTGGAACAGCGTGCGGACAAATCCACCCTCGAAGGTCGCAGTCAGCAAACCGTTCTCATCGACCGCCACATTGTTCAGCGAAGCCACCGGGGCGCCATTCTTCGACACGGCTGGCTGGAATTCGGCCGAAAGTTGGGTCATCCCGCCCGCCGGATCGTTTATCGTGCCGATTTGCAGGCTCATCGGACCACCTGCCACGTTGAATGTGAACTCACCGGTCGCAGGGTCATAGGTGCCTCCAGTCTGACCAGCGGCGGGCACATCCAGGATCTTACCGCCCGAGGCGCGGCTATCGTCGAATTGCACCACAAAAGCCGCCACCGGGTTGACGGTGGAAAGGCTGTCGGTGATCTGCACCGTCCACTCATTCGAGGACGCGGTCGCCGGGATCGTCGGTGAGAACTCCATGGTCAGAGTCTGCGACGCGCCCACATTGTCGAAATACTCGATCGAGAACGGCAGGGTGTTGCCGCTCTGCCCGGCCTGGGTGTTCTCGGCGGGCAGGTTCACATTAAGCTCGATCTCGGTGGTCGGCGATCCGGCCAGCTGGTTCGAGAGGATGCGCACGGGTTCCAGACCCGAAGCGGAATCGCGCGGAAACTCGGAAATCGTGCCATCCACCTCTGCCGGCCAGCCCATCAGGGTCAACCCGTTCGGGGTGCGCAAGAAACCGTCTTCATCCGGGCGGAACGAGCCTGTAGTGATAAGCTGTAGTGGGAAATCCTCGTCGGCATTGTCGGTCGAGGCGAGCGGCGTCACCGGCAGGAAGCCGCTTCCGCCGATGGCAATATCGGTCGCGTTGCTGGTCGATTCGAGCGAGCCCCGGGCATCGACCTGGCGGAAAGAAGTCACCCTGACACCGCCTGCGGCATAGGTGCCCGCGGCTTCCGACAGGACAAGGTTGGAGAATTCGGCGTCGACCCGCTTGTAGCCATTGGTCTGCGAGTTCGCGATGTTGTCGGCGATGGTGCCAAGCTTGCTCGAGTTGACGTTCAGCCCGGCCACCCCGGCATTCAAGGAAGACGAAAGCGTCATGCTGGTCCCTTCTGTGATCCGCCGCGCAAGGGTGCGGCGTTGCTCCTACTGACTTGGCTGGTCCGGACGGATCTGAATCGCGCCATCAAGGTCCCGGCCTCACGAGGGGCAAGTTGACCGGATATAGTTGAGCGAGGGTAAAGTGCTGAAAAGAAGGTATATTTTCAATTTCCAGCGTATTTGCGCCTACTTATCGCTGCGCAACAAAGTCAATGTAATCCGGCGGTTACGCGGATCCTCCGGCGCGTCGGGCAAGGCAGGTTCCTGATCGGCCTTGCCGGTGATCCGGTCGAAACGCCCCTCATCGATCCCATTTCCGATCAATGAACGGCGTGAACGGTCGGCCCGGGCCGAGGAAAGTCGCCAATTGTCGAAGTCCGCACCGGTGAACGGGATCGCATCGGTATGTCCAGTGATGGCGATCCGGTTCGAGACCAAACCGATCACATCACCGACCATGGCGAGCAGAAGGCGCATCTTGCGCGACGGCTCCTCCGATCCGGTCTGGAACAGCGGCTGGCCTTCCTTGGCGAAGATCTCGATCACCAGCCCCTCATCGGTCACCTCGGTGCGGATATGGCTGAGAAGATCGTCGGCCACATCGCTTTCGCCGGACATCGAGACGAATTGGCTCTCAACCTCCTCGAGGCTGCGTTCGGGTTCGTTGAGAGAAGACTGCTCGCCTTCGACCTGCCCGGCATCGCCCGGCTTTTGCTTCAGCGTGCTCGCCACTTGTTTGGTGCCGCCGGTGCCGTCCTGGGCCAGCGTATCCTCGGCAAAAACCGAGTCGCCGCTGAGAATGCCCGAGCCGCCGCCGGTGATCGGCGAGATTGGAATGGTCGGAGCGAAGTAATCTGCGATGCCCTTGCGCTGACTTTCGGTCGTGGCATTCAACAGCCACATGAGCAGGAAGAACGCCATCATCGCGGTCACGAAATCGGCATAGGCGACTTTCCAGGCGCCGCCATGATGGCCATCGCCGCCGCCGCTTTTCTTCTTCTTGATGATGATCGGCTGATTGTCCTTGGCCATGCCCGGCTCCCGCGCTGTATCGAGTCCGAGGCTTACGCGCGGCGATTTACCAAAACATTGAAGCGAGCGGCCTAGGCGGCGGCTCAGCGGGTCTTCTTGAGATAGACATAGAGCGCGCCCTCGCCGCCATGCCTGGGATGGGCGGTGAAGATCCCGACGATCCGGGCCGCATGTGGCCCAGCGCGCAGCCAGCGCGGCACGCTCTGACGCAGAATCCCGCGATCCGAACGCATGAAGGGTGCATCTTCGCCGGAATGCTTGCCACCCTTGCCAGTGATCACAAGCACGCAGCGGAGATTCTGCATGAGCGCCTGGGCGATGAACCGGTCCAGGCGGCGATGCGCCCGGTCGGCAGTCAGACCATGCAGATCGATCCTTGCATCTGGAGCGCGCTCGCCCCGGCGCAAGCGGTCGGCAGTGCGCCGGTCGATCCCGGGCTCAGGCCGGCGGATCTGAGTGGGATCTGGATCGCCAGGCTCGAACCGTGTCAATCGCGAGAGAGGGCTGGGCTTTGGCGCAGCTTTGGTCCCAGGCAGCGGCAGCGGACGGGACGGACGCTCGGAGAAAGGGGCGGGGGCAGCGAGCGACCGCGATGGCCGCTCCTCATCCGTTGGCTTAGGGCGGAGGGGGACCGTTTCGGCATTGACCCGGCGCCAGAGCGCGCGGTCTTGATCCGAAATCCGGCGCGGCATGGCTCGCAGCTCGGCCAGGGCGAGCTGATCGTTCGGCACCAGGGTAACCATCCGCCCTTTCGACCGAGTGGAGCCCGCGATCTGCCCCGCCTCATCGCCGGTACCGAAGAAGATATCCGCCCGCTGCAGCCCATTCACTGCCGAGCCCGTGTCTTGCCCGATCATCAGGCGGTTGAGCGGCCCGGCCGCCGTGTCGGTCTCGACCCAATAGGGGCCACCCAACGCGTTCCGGTCCTGATCGATGGCGATTGAGCGGCCTCCGGTTAGGGGCACGCCGATGGCGCCCACCGGGCCATCACCCATCTCAAGCCCGCTGCGTTCTTGAAAGAAGATAAAGGAGGGGTTCTTGCGCATCAGCGCAGCACCATCACGCGGATTGGCTCTCAGCCACGCCTTCAGCGGTGCCGCGCCATAGGTCAAAGGCGCTTTCTTCTTCATCCGATTGAAGATCCGCCCGATCGAGACATAGCGATGCCCATTCTTCGCGGCAAATCCCAAGCGGATCAGCGTACCATCGGTCAAAAGCAGGCGACCCGAGCCCTGGATGTGCAAGAAGAACGCATCGACCGGATCCTCGAGCCAAAAGAGCTCAAGTCCTTTTCCGCGAAGTGCCCCGGTCTCGATCTCGGCGCGCGTGTAATGCGGCCAGCGTCGTCTGAGATCGGAAGGCGGCGCATAGACCGGTACTTTCCACTTGCCGCCCGGTTTGCGCGAGGCTGGGATGACCGGCTCGTAATAACCGGTGAACAGGGACTGATCTGGGTCGCCGAACAGGACAGGAGTAAAGTGCGCCTCCCAGAACCATTTCGCGTTGCGGGTCGGTAGCGCGCAGAGCGGGCCAACCTTGGCCTCGGCGCAGGATTTCTGCCATGTCGCCAGGGCGGCTTCATGGTCGTCGGTCTCCCACCCGTCCAGATCGGAATAGCTGATCGGCCGGGCCTCGACCGCACCGCTCATCTGCGGCAGGGCGGCTGCTCCAAGCCCTG
>JBCDKL010000206.1:0-6020 GCA_038746695.1 Pseudomonadota bacterium
GAGGATGCGGGTCTTGGTCATGGCTGTTGCCTAGAACATCGGCCGGGGGGTGGGCAAGGGGCTCCGCACCGGCCTAGTGCGGAGAGGCAGGGGGATGCCCTTCTGGCTGGCGCTGCACCGGTTGATCCTGCGCCTCTTGGACACTTTCGTCCAGGGTCAACCCCAGAGCGTTATCAGGACCGAAGCAGCAGGCTTAGGCTGCATGCCAGCATACCACTCAGGGCTGGTACTACCCCGATGCGTCGCGTTTGATCCGATCTTTTACGGCATGCTCGCCGCCCAACTGCATGAGCGCTCAAGTCGGAGGCGCTCAACCGGTGCATGACTCTCTGCAGATGAGACAGGAGGGCACTTGAGCGTCTCCTGCTCGCGTATTGCCCCAGTATCCGTTTGCGCGCCGCTTTCAAACCAAAGGCGCACGGCTCAGCCAAAATGGCTTTATTCCGCGGCCATTCTTCCCGCTTTCACCAGCATCGGGCGGAGATAGCGGCCGGTATGGGAGGCATCGATCTCTGCGACCTCTTCGGGCGTGCCCGTGGCGACGATCTGGCCGCCGCCATCGCCACCTTCCGGGCCGAGATCGATGATCCAATCGGCGGTTTTCACCACGTCGAGATTATGCTCGATCACCACCACCGTGTTGCCGGTATCGACAAGCTCCTGCAGCACTTCGAGGAGCTTTTTCACATCCTCGAAATGCAGACCCGTGGTCGGCTCGTCGAGAATGTACAATGTCCGCCCGGTCGCCCGCTTCGAGAGCTCTTTCGACAGTTTCACCCGCTGCGCCTCGCCGCCCGAAAGCGTCGTCGCCTGCTGGCCGATCTTGATGTAGCCGAGCCCGACGCGGTTCAGCGTTTCGAGTTTGTCTCGGATCGAGGGGATCGCGGCGAAGAACTCCACCCCGTCCTCGACTGTCATATCCAGCACATCGGCGATGGATTTGCCCTTGTACTTCACCTCCAGCGTCTCGCGGTTATAGCGCTGGCCCTGGCAGGTCTCGCAGGTGACATAGACATCCGGCAGGAAATGCATCTCGATCTTGATCACCCCATCGCCCTGACAGGCCTCGCAGCGCCCACCCTTGACGTTGAAGCTGAACCGACCGGGCGCATAGCCGCGCGCTTTCGACTCGGGCAGGCCCGCGAACCAGTCGCGGATTGGGGTGAACGCACCGGTATAGGTGGCAGGGTTTGAGCGCGGCGTGCGCCCGATCGGCGACTGATCGATATCGATCACCTTATCGAGCTGATCCAACCCGCGCACCGCCTTGCACGGAGCGGCCTGAGTCCGCGCCCCGTTCAGCCGATTGGCGGCGGTTTTGTAGAGCGTCTCGATCGTGAAAGTGGATTTGCCCCCGCCCGATACCCCGGTGATGCAAGTCAGCGTCCCCAGCGGGATCTCGGCGGTCACATCGCGGAGGTTGTTGGCCGAGGCGCCCTCGACTTTGATCGTCTTGCCATTGCCTTTGCGGCGTTCCTGCGGGATTGGGATCTCGCGGGTGCCGGTGAGGTATTCTCCGGTGATCGAGCCGGGGGTGATCGCCACGTCATGCGGCGTGCCCGAGGCGATGATCCGCCCGCCATGGACGCCCGCGCCGGGGCCGATATCGATCACATGATCGGCTTCGCGGATCGCCTCTTCGTCATGCTCGACCACGATCACCGTATTGCCCTGGTCGCGCAGGCCCTTGAGGCTTGCGAGCAGCCGGTCATTATCGCGCTGATGCAATCCGATCGAGGGCTCATCCAGCACATAGAGCACGCCGGTGAGGCCCGAGCCGATCTGGCTGGCCAACCGGATCCGCTGGCTTTCACCACCCGACAGCGTGCCGGAATTGCGTGACAGCGTCAGATAGTCCAGGCCCACATTCACCAGAAAACCCAGCCGCTCGCGGATCTCCTTCAGGATCGCCGCGGCGATCTCGTTCTTCTGAGCCGAGAGATGGTTGGGCACGTCCTCGACCCAGGCCAGCGCTTCGCGGATCGATTTCTGGGTGACCTCGCCGATATGCTGGCCGCCGATCTTGACCGCCAACGCCTCCTGCCGCAGCCGGTGACCACCGCAGGTGCCGCAGGAGCGCGTGCCCTGATAGCGTTCGAACTCCTCGCGGATCCAATTGCTGTCGGTCTCGCGATAGCGCCGCTCCATATTG
This sequence comes from Pseudomonadota bacterium, assembly GCA_038746695.1. GTDB lineage: Bacteria > Pseudomonadota > Alphaproteobacteria > Rhodobacterales > Rhodobacteraceae > Thermohalobaculum. The sequence continues at coordinate 2,153 of JBCDKL010000206.1, forward strand.
GGGATCACCCCCTCGAAGGGCCGCGAGATCGAGTAGACCCGGCCACCATCGTCATAGCGGAACTTGATCTCCTCCTCGCCCGATCCGTACAGCATCAATTGCTGGGCAAACTTCGGCAGCTTCTCCCAAGGCGCCATGGTCGAGAAACCGTAATGCTTGGCCAGCGCCTCGAGCGTTTGGCGGAAGGTCGGGGTTTTGGATTTATTCCAGGGGGCCAGCGCGCCTTCCATCAGGCTGAGCGTGCGGTCGGGGACCACCAGATCCTCGTCGAAGAACAGCTCGACCCCCAGACCGTCGCAATCCGGGCAGGCGCCGAACGGTGCGTTGAAGCTGAACAGCCTGGGCTCAATCTCGGCGATGGTGAAACCCGAGACGGGGCAAGCGAAGTTCTCGCTGAAGGTGATGCGTTCTGGGTCGCCCTCCTTGGGCGCGGTTTCCAGGATCGCGATCCCGTCGGCCAATTTCAGGGCGGTCGAGAAACTGTCGGCAAGGCGGGTGGCGATCCCCTCCTTCACAATGATCCGGTCGACCACCACGTCGATATCGTGGCGGAACTTCTTGTCGAGGGTCGGCGGATTGTCGAGGTCGTAGAACTCACCGTCCACCTTCACCCGCTGAAAGCCCTGCTTGCGCAGCTCGAGGAACTCTTTCTTATATTCGCCTTTACGGTCGCGGATGATCGGGGCCAGGAGGTAGGCGCGGGTGCCCTCCTCCATCCCCATCACCCGGTCGACCATCTCCGAGACCTGCTGTGCCTCGATCGGCAGGCCGGTGGCCGGAGAGTAAGGCGTACCCGCGCGGGCGAAAAGCAGGCGGAGATAGTCGTAGATCTCCGTCACTGTGCCGACGGTCGAGCGTGGGTTCTTCGAGGTCGTCTTCTGCTCGATCGAAATCGCAGGTGAGAGCCCTTCGATATGATCCACATCGGGCTTTTGCATCATCTGCAGGAATTGCCTTGCGTATGCCGACAGGCTCTCGACATAACGGCGCTGGCCCTCGGCATAGATCGTGTCGAAAGCCAGCGAGGATTTTCCGGATCCGGAGAGCCCGGTGATCACCGTCAGCGTGTCGCGCGGGATGTCGATATCGACGCCCGTCAGATTATGCTCGCGCGCGCCGCGCACCGAAATCGTCCGTCGTTCGCTCATGCCGATCCCTGTTCACGATGATGCCGAGCAGATAGCACCGAATCCCGGAATTTCGAGTCGGAGGAAGTGTAAACAAAATAAGAACATTTGCCCAGATGGAGGGTCGATTACGTATTGAGACTTTTCGCGCGGCCTGCTCGCCCGCCAAGAATGACGGGACCCAAGCCGAAGGTCCCGAGCACCAACCTTTCGCTCAGGTCTGACGCAACCTTGGCACGTGATGAGTACTTAGGGCCCTCTGGCGCATCACGACATACTAGGCGCCTGCATTCTGCGCAGCGATGCGGGGGTGACCTGGCTGCATCGCTTCCGGCCTGATTTTTCTCACTTTTTCCCTCTTGGCACAGTCTCGCATTGACTTTCCCGGCCAAGCGCCTGTGATGGCGCCTGACACCCAACCTAATCCGGCATGGGGGAGTTCGGATGATTACCTATTGGCTTTGCGTCTTTTTGTTGGTCTCGCATATCGGGTTTGGCATTACCGAGATGTTCTTTTGGAAAAAGCTCGGCGGCAGCCTGGCGCGCAATCGCGACCGCTGTGGGCTCGACGATGAAAATCTCGACCGGGCGCTGAAATGGTCGAGCTTCATGGCGTTCAATCAGGGGGTCTATAACCTCTTCCTGGCGGCCGGGTTCTTCTTCTGCCTCGACCCGAATATGCGGGTCGAGAGCGGTTTTGTGGAGTTCTTCTCCTCCTGCGTGATCGTTGCCGGACTGGCCGGTTGGTATTGTGGGATCCGCACTGTTCTCTATGTCCAGACGATCCCGGGTGTGCTGCTGTTCACCGCCAATGCATTGGCGATTTGACCCCCCGGATTCAGCATTTTCTTAAGATCCGGTTTCCGCCGATCTACGCGCGCAAGGGCAAGACCGGGCAGCAAATATTCTTTCCGGGCCTCCATTGCGCGTTTCAAGGGCCAATCCGCAGATATTTGGTCTGAAAACGACAATTCCATTCGCCAGAAAGACAATTGGAAACAGGCGTTTACGATGATTTTTGGGCAATGCAAAAACTGCATGACCGTCATGCATTTCCGGCAATTGTACGCGGGTCTCACCCCCCCTAGATGACCCTCAGAACGCAACCGGAAATGAAACGCCAGATCTGCAAAGGAGTGATGCAATGGCTCGAGTTTCGACCGCACAAGCGCCCTTCGGGGCAGAGACCATCCATGCAATCGTCACGGGCATCTCGGCCCTGTTCGACCGCTACAACCGCTGGGAAGAGCAGCGCAAAACCCGTGAGGTTTTGGCGCAACTCACCCCCGATCAGCTCGAAGATATTGGGCTCACCGAAGCGGCGGTCTCGGAAATGTTCCTGATCCGCGGCTAAACGCCGAATCTTCTGCTTGCAAGGCCGCTCCCCTCTGGGGGCGGCCTTTTCATTTCTGGCCTCTGCCGCGGCGCAGGCAAAGCGAGGTCCAAGGCCCCAGGGCCAGCCGTTCGACCGGCGAGAAGCCAAAGCCGCGATAGACCGCCTCGACCCCGCGCGCCTGCTCGGTCAGGACGCCCGAGAGGATCAGATGCCCCCCGGGTGCCATGGCGCCGGCCACCGGACGGGCCAGGCGCTTCAAGGGGCCGGCCAAGATATTCGCAAAGACCAGGTCATAGGGCGCATGGCGGCGCAGCCGTTCGGCGGTCAGACCCGCGGCCTCGACCGTGCCGATCAGCGGGTGGAGCCGGTTGATACGGATGTTCTCGCGCGCCGTGGCCACCGCAAGCGGGTCGATATCGGCGGCCAGACAGCGGGCGTGCAGGCTTGCCGCGGCAGCCATCGCCAGCACACCCGTGCCACAGCCGAGATCCAGCACCTGCCGTGCCCTCACCCCATGGCGCAGGAGATGCTCGAGCAACAGAAGACAGCCCTGGGTGGTGCCGTGATGACCGGTACCGAAGGCCATGGCCGCCTCGATCCTGAGCCCGACAGCCTGGGGCGGCACCGAAGCCGCGTCATGCGCGCCATGCAGGACAAAGCGCCCCGCCACCACCGGGGTCAGGTCGCGCCGGACTTGAGCCACCCAATCACGGTCATCGAGCTTCGAGACAGTGAAATCCGCCGCCCCATGCATCGCTGCCAGAAGCGCCAGCCCAGCCGGGTCGGGCCGTTCCGTGAAATAGCCGCCGACCTCCCACAGGCCCGAGCCGTCCTCGATTTCGAACACGCCCACGCCTGTCGGGGCGGGGTTGAGCGCTTCGATAGCTAACCCAAGAGCCTCAGCCGGGGCGCGACCAGGCAGGGTGGTCAGGGCGGTATAGGTGGTCATTTGATCTCACCTGCTTGGTGCCGCGCCTGCTTACTCGGCGCGGCCCAGCGGGGAAAGGGCTGGGTTTAGGCCTCCAGCCCCTCGGCGCAGCGCACTCCGGTACCGCCGACGCCGCAATAGCCGCCCGGATTCTTGGCGAGATATTGCTGGTGGTAATCCTCGGCGAAGAAGAATTCGGGCGCTGGAACAATCTCCGTCGTGATCCGCTTCAGACCCGCCGCGTCGAGCCGCGACTGGAAAAGATCGCGCGACGTGTCTGCCGCAGCTTTCTGCGCGGCGGAATACGTGTAGATGCCCGAGCGGTACTGCGACCCAACATCGTTGCCCTGGCGCATCCCCTGTGTCGGGTCATGGTTCTCCCAGAACAGCTTGAGCAGGTGGTCATAGCTGATCCGGCTCGGGTCGAAGACGAGTTGAACCACTTCGTTGTGGCCCGTGCGCCCGGAACAGACTTCC
>JBCDKL010000207.1:0-6009 GCA_038746695.1 Pseudomonadota bacterium
ACTGCGCCATCCAAGCCGCCCGATGCCGTGCCATCAAAACGCTGGTCGAGGGCCAGGTCTCCGGGCATTTCTCGACCATCCGAGTTGTGGCGAACAGGCTGGCGAGAAACAGAGTGAGGGCGGCCAGATCCAAAGGCTCGAACACGGCGAGCATCCAGTCCAAGGGCGCGCTCATCTAAGGACGAGCTCGACCCGGCGATTGCGCTCGCGCCCCTCAGGCGAGGCGTTCGATGTGATCGGCGCCAGGAACCCTGCCCCGCTGGCGCTCATCTGTTCCGGCGGCACGCCGCGGGCGGCCAGCGCATCGCGCACCGCTTCGGCCCGGCGGCGCGAGAGATCGATATTGACGAGCAATTCGCCCACATTGTCGGAATGGCCGACAATCACCACGGCGATCTCATTTCGGTTCAAGAGCCGACCGAGCAGATCCAACGCCTCGGTGGAATTGGGCGAGAGCGCGGCGCCGCCGGTCTCGAATTCCAGACCCTCAATCGGCACATGGCCATCGGCAATCAGCCGGTCATAGAGCGCCTTCTCGCTCTGCGGCAGGATCGTCGTGCTGCGCTCGGTCTCGACACTGGGCTGATCGGTCAAGGCAAGCGCCGCCTCGGCTTCGGCAACCATCACGGTCTGGATATGCACGGCATCCAGCACCCGGCTCACCAGGATCGAGGCATAGCTGCCATCAACCCTGCGCCGCATCGACAATTGCGCAAAATCTGCAGTGTCTAACAGCATGCCGGGGGCGGGCAGCAATTCCGCCTCAAAGCGGAAATCGAACCCGCCGCAAGCCTCGGTACGGCATTCCCAAAGCGGTTGGAAACCACGGGACGCGAGACGCGTGCGATAGGAAGCGATCACTTCCGCCACCGAGGTCTCGCCCACCAGCCGGAAGGCCGACCAGACCAACCTGCCCTGCACCTTCTGAGTTGCGGGATCATCGCCGCCAAATGCCGCGACCGGTACGCCATAGCTGTCAAAACTGCGATCGGCATGGGCGGTCAAAACCGCGTCCTCCGGCGCCCCGGCATCCAGCGCTGGGGGCAGATCCATCGCCCCAGCCGGTAATGCAAGGGCCAGCGCCAGGAGGAGTGCGCGCATGCTCACCTGCCTTGCGCGTGATAATCTGGATTGGGCTCCATGCCGACCGCACTCGCCATCCGGTTCGACATGTTGAAGAATCCGGCCACTGCCGCGAGATCCCAGATGTCGCCATCGGATAGCCCGGCATCGCGCAGCACCTGTCGGTCGCTCTCCTCGATCGCAGCGCTTTCCACCGTCATCTTCAGAGCAAAATCCAGGATCGCGCGTTCGCGGGGGTTCAAATTGGCCACGCGGTAATTCATCACCAGCGCCTCGCCCAGTTCCGGCTTGCCGGAGAGAACCCTCACCGCCGCGCCATGGGCAACCTGGCAATACCAACAGCGGTTCTGGGCCGAGACCACCACGGCGATCATCTCGCGTTCGAGTTTGCTGAGGCCGGAGGGGCCCAGCATCATTTCGTTATACATCTGGCCGAACCCGGCCAGCTTCTCCGGATTAAAGGCATAGGCGACCAACACATTCGGGATCAGACCCAGCTTGGCCTGGCATTTGGCGAACAGCGTCGCCACTTCCTCGGGCAGAGGATCGGGCAGCGATAGGTCGAGGGCGGTCGGCCGGGGCAGGTCCATGGGCTACTCCTTGATGCGGTAATGGTATCGGCCCGCCTCTTCCATGCCCAGCTTTCGATAGAGCGCGTTGGCGGGTGCATTTGCCTCGGTCACGGCAAGGCCGAGCCAAGTGGCTCCGTTTTCAGCGGAGAAGCTGGCGGCACCGCGGAGCAACCGCTCGCCAATCCCCTGGCGGCGAAAGGCCGGGAGAACCTCGATTGCGTGGATCATTGCGATCTCGCCATCGCAAGCGATGAAGGCACAGCCTGCGGGCCGGTCTCCAGCACGGGCAAGCAGAACCAGGCCAGGGCCCTCCGCGCGGGCCATCACCGCGCGGCGGGCCGGGCCGATGCCACCCTGGTCCCAGATCTCTTCGATCCGGCTCAACTGAGTGGTGCAGCGGATCACCTTGGCGGTCTCGTCCCGCCCGTCGTCGAGATCGGCCACCTGACAGAGATAGAGCAGCGTAGGATCCACCAGCGCGTAGCCTTGCCCCGCAAGATCGGCGTCCAGATCCGCCTGATCCTGCAACCGGAATATCGCAGGCTGGGCCATCGCCGCCATCTCCGCCGCGGCAAGCGCCGGATCGCCCTGGCCGGTGGCGGCGGATACCCGTTTGCCCCCGCCTGCCCCGCGGCGGAGTACCCATCCGGCAAATGTGCGCATCTCAGCCGCCGGCCATGTGGCATCGATCGCACACATCAGACGGAAGGGCGCGGGTATCGTGGGCGGCATCTGTGGACTGGAGGTCATGAAGCTCCGTCGGGCTTGGCAAATCGCCGCTCCTGCATAAGGTAGGAGCACCCGGCGCGACAAGAGCCGGGCCAGTTCTCAGGGCGGGGTGGAATTCCCCACCGGCGGTGACGGGGCCAGCCCCGAAGCCCGCGAGCGCCCGGCACTTGGCCGGGGTCAGCAGATCCGGTGCAACTCCGGAGCCGACGGTTACAGTCCGGATGGAAGAGAACGATGAAGAGCAGCCGCGCCCCGGGACATCGCCGGGAGCGGTGCCTTTTCATTTGCCCTGGGGATCGGGTGTCTGATGGAAAGGAGATTGTAATGACCCAGACAGACCGCTCCCCGCTGCCATTGGCGCTGATCAAGGCGCGTTGGCATGCGGATATCGTAGATCAGGCCGAGATCGGGCTGACCGAGGAACTTCGCAAAACCAATACCGCCCCGCCGGTCGAGACATTCGAGGTACCGGGCGCGTTCGAGATCCCTCTGCTGGCCCAACGGCTGGCGCTGAGCGGGCGCTATGCCGCTGTGATCGGAGCTGCTTTCGTGGTGGATGGTGGGATCTATCGGCACGATTTCGTGGCCTCGACCGTGGTCGACGCCTTGATGCGGGTCCAATTGGAAACGAATCGCCCAGTCTTCTCGGTGGTGCTGACGCCGCATAACTATCAAGAGACCCCGGCGCATGACCGATTCTTCCACGCCCATTTCCACGAAAAAGGTGCCGAAGCGGCAAGGGCGGCTCTGGCGCTGCTCGCTTTGGATCAGGCGGCCTGAACCGGGCGCTCAAAACAGGGTTAAAGAGAACGTGCCCCGGCGGAGGGGGGATCCGCCGGGGCACACACTCTGACCACCTTCAGAGTGTTTCGCGCCCCACCCAGGGTCGCGAGACCGTGGAACAAGACCCTCGCAGCTCTGTTCCACGGACGATCGAGGCTTGGGGCCGATGCTGGCCGCGGGAGAGGTCGCCCGCATCGCCTGCTGTCTCGATCGTTTCGATGCTTTGAAGATAGGCGCTGAGATTTGATAAGAGAAATATCGATAATTTATCTTTTGATTAGCGTTTGTGATTAATCGCGGTGCCCGTCCGGATCTCAGCCCCGCTCGCGCAGCAGTCTGGCCTTGTCGCGCTGCCAGTCGCGTTTCTTCTCGGTCTCGCGCTTATCGGCCAGTTTTTTGCCCTTGGCGAGGCCGATCTCCAGCTTCGCGCGGCCCTTCTCGTTGAAATAGAGCTTGAGCGGGACCAAAGTCATCCCCTCGCGCCCGATCCCCTGCCAGAGCCTGGCGATCTCTCGCTGTTTTGCCAGCAATTTTCGCCGACGCCGCTCGTCATGGCCGAAGACGGCGTTTTTGACCTGGCTGAAGGGCGGGATATAGGCATTGACCAGCCAAAGCTCGCCCCCTTCGACAGTGGCATAGCTTTCGGCGATGTTCGCCTTGCCCTCACGCAGCGATTTCACCTCGGAGCCTTCGAGCACGATCCCCGCTTCGAAGCTGTCCTCGATGAAATAGTTATGCCGCGCCTTGCGATTTTCGGCGGCGATCTTGAGCTTTGGGGTCTTTGCCTGAGCCATCGCGCCGATCTAGGGCCAAGCGCGCCGCCGCACAAGCCTCAGATCTCGAACACGACGACCGAGCGTGCGACGCGACCCTGGCGCATCTCGTCAAACGCATCGTTGATCTGCTCGAGCGGGATGCGGCGAGAGATCATGTCGTCGAGCTTCAACTGCCCGCGCAGATAGAAATCGACATAGCGCGGCATGTCGATCCGAAAGCGGTTCGAGCCCATATTCGAGCCCTGGATCCGTTTGTCGAAGATCAGCTCCGCCGCCTCGATCTCGATCATCTGTCCTTCGGGCACCATGCCGATGATCGTGGCCACGCCCGAACTGCGGAGCATGCGAAACGCTTGTTCGGTGGTCTCCTTCCGCCCGAGCGCTTCGAAGGAGTATTCGACACCGCCCGAGGTCATCTCGCGCACCGCCTCGACTGGATCGGTCTCGGCTGCGTTCACTGTATCGGTGGCGCCGAAATGCCGGGCGGTGGCCAGTTTTTCGGCCGAGATATCGATGGCGATGATCCGCCCCGCCCCTGCGATCGCAGCCCCGTTGATGGCCGAAAGCCCGACTCCGCCGCAGCCGATCACGGCCAGCACCGACCCGATCTCGATCCCTGCGGTGTTCACGACTGCTCCGAACCCCGTGGTCACCGCACAGCCGATCAAGGCGGCCCGGTCGAGCGGCATATCGCGGCGGATCTTCACCAGAGCATGCTCGTGGACCAGCATCTGCTCGGCAAAGGAAGACAGGTCATAGAATTGATGCATCACCGCGCCGTCCTGCGACAGGCGCGGCGGTTGGTCCTCGCGCCGCGCGGTCTCCGGGCTTTCGCAGCTATGAGGACGGCCACGGGTGCATTGATCGCAATGCCCGCAGAAGACCGAGAGGCAGGTGATCACATGATCGCCGGGACGCACATACGTGACATCCGAGCCGACCTTTTCGACCACACCCGCGGCTTCGTGGCCGAGGATCGCAGGGGCCGCCTGAGCATAGTGCCCATCGATATAGTGGAGATCAGAATGGCAGACGCCGACAGCCGCGGTGCGGATCAGCACTTCGCGCGGGGCGGGGTTGGCGATCGAGACCTGCTCGATGGTCAGCGGATGGTGCGGGCCGCGGAAGATCGCTGCTTTCATCGCCTTGCACCCGGCATCGTCCGCCCCTCAGATCAACCCGGCATGCGCCATGGCGGCACGGATCTTCGCCTCGGTCTCTGGCAGGCATTCAGTGAGGGGAAGGCGTAGGTCGCGGCTGCATTTGCCCAGGATCGAGAGGCCGGTCTTCGCCCCCACCAGGCCAGGTTCCGCGAACACCGCCTCATGCAGCGGCATCAGCCGATCCTGCAGCGCCAGGGCCTTGGCATAGTCGCCCGCCAGCGTCGCCTCCTGGAATTGCGCGCAAAGCCGAGGCGCCACATTGGCGGTGACCGAAATGCAGCCCACACCGCCATGCACGTTAAAGCCCAGCGCCGAGGCATCCTCGCCCGATAGCTGGATGAAGTCCTGCCCACAGGCGGCACGGGTCTGACTGACCCGCACGACATCTCCGGTGGCGTCTTTCACGCCTACGATCCGGGGCAGTTTCGAAAGCTCCGCCATGGTCGCGGGCGTCATATCGATCACCGAGCGGCCCGGAATGTTATAGATGATGATCGGAATCTCGGCGGCTTCGTGCAGAGCCGTGTAATGCGCGATCAGCCCGCGCTGGGTCGGCTTGTTGTAATAGGGCGTGACCACCAGAGCCGCGTCCGCTCCAACCGATTTGGCGAATTGCACAAAACGCACTGCTTCCACGGTGTTGTTGGACCCCGCGCCCGCGATTACCGGCACACGGCCTGCAGCCTGTTTGACCACCGCTGCGATGACCGCCTCGTGTTCCTGATGGCTCAGTGTCGGGCTTTCGCCCGTGGTGCCTACAGGGACCAGCCCATGGCTGCCCTCGGCAATATGCCATTCCACCAGAGCAGCGAGCGTGTCGAAATCGACAGCGCCTCCGGCAAACGGTGTGACCATTGCGGGCAACGATCCCTTGAACATTCTGCGACCCGTTCTCGATTGGTA
>JBCDKL010000208.1:0-6002 GCA_038746695.1 Pseudomonadota bacterium
CCGATCCGAGCGCAAAACATCCTGGAACCAACCGACCCCGTGCCAGAAGAACTGATTGTTCCCAAAGGTCTCCTGCACCGAGTAGTTCACCACCGTCATCAAGGGAACCAAGGCGTTGAAGGCCACCAATACGACGACCGGGATGACGAACAGCCAGGCGCGCTGATTTTGAGTTTTCGCCGTCATGGCCGCACCCCGTTTTCGGTCGGATGCATAGCGGGATGGGGCTTAGCCCTGAGTGGCGCGAGGCGCGAGGCTGGAACGCGCCGCGGCTTAGAGAGCATCCGGTTCAAGCCTGCGAGATCGCTTGCGACAGAGGTCATGCGCCCACCCTCCAATCATCGGCATAGAGTGCGGTATGGGCCGGGTCGAAGCTCAGCCCTATCTCGCCTTCGGGCACTGGGTCGCCTTCGCCCAGGATCGCCTGCAGCCTGGTGCCCGCGCACTCGGCCTCGACAATGCGCATCCGCCCGGCATCGGCGATGCCGGTGATCGTGGCGGGCAGGCCATCTGCGGTGAAGCGAACGAATTCGGGGCGGATCCCAAGCTCGAGCCGCGCGCCCTCGGGCGGGGCGGTCGGATCGGACAGGGCCACCTGTCGGCCCGCCACCATCGCCGCCCCATCGCGCCAGGCGCAGGGCAGCACATTCATCCCCGGCGAGCCGATGAAATGGCCGACAAAGGTATGGGCCGGGCGCTCGAACAGTTCGACTGGCGTGCCGGTCTGCACCACTTCGCCCGCCTGCATCACCACCACCCTGTCGGCGAAGGTCAGGGCCTCGGTCTGGTCGTGAGTGACATAGATCATCGTGACCTTCACCCTCTGATGCAGCTCCTTCAGCTTCGAGCGGAGCTTCCATTTCAGATGCGGGTCGATCACCGTCAGCGGCTCGTCGAACATGATGACATTGACATCCTGGCGCACCAGTCCGCGGCCCATCGAGATCTTCTGCTTGGTATCCGCCGTCAGACCCGCCGCCCGGCGGGGCAGCATCTCGGTCAGCTCCAGCATCTCGGCGATCTCGGCCACGCGGGTCTCGACCATCGCCGGATCGACGCCGCGATTGCGCAAGGGGAAGGCCAGATTGTCATGCACTGTCATCGTGTCGTAGATCACCGGGAACTGGAACACCTGGGCGATCGAGCGCCGGTCCGGCGGCAATCCGGTCACGTCCTGTCCATCGAACAAGATCCGCCCGGCACTGGGCGCGATCAGGCCGGAGATGATGTTGAGCAGGGTAGATTTCCCACATCCCGAAGGACCCAGCAGGGCGTAGGCACCGCCATCGCCCCAGGTCAGATCCAGCGTCTTGAGCGCATCCTCCTCAGCGCCGGGATAGCGGTGGCTGAGCCCGTCGAGGCGGATCTCGGCCATCAGGCGGCCTCGCGGCGGGTATGGGCCAGACGGCTGCCATCGGGATGGAAATAGAGGCAGCCGCCAGGATCGACGAAGAAGCGATGCGCCTCGCCCAGCCGGTAGGGATGGGTGCCGGGGCTCTGGCTGACCCAGGGCAGGCCGCCGAGATCGAAATGCGCCACGCTTTCCGACCCCGATAGCTCGGTGATCTGGACCGTTCCGGTCAGCGGGATCGCGGGCGGGTGATCCTCCCGGTGGCTCGGCGCCTCGGGCGTGACGAAATGCGGGCGGATCGCCAGGAGATAGCGGCCATCCGGCGCTTCGGCCATGCCTGGCGGGCTCGGCCAGCTTGCGAGAGCGCCGAGGAGGATCTCGCCTGCCTCCTTGACCACTTCGGCCCGGTTGATCGGCGGGTCGGAAAAAACCTCGGCCGTGGTCAGATCGGCAGGGTCGCGATAAACCTCGGGGGTGGGCCCGGCCTGGGTCAAGCGGCCCTCGTGTAGGGTCAGGGTCTGGCCGCCCAGCATCAGCGCCTCCGAAGGTTCGGAGGTCGCATAGACCACCACCGAGCCGCGATCGGCGAACAGCCTGGGAAGCTGGTCGCGCAGCTCCTCGCGCAGCTTGTAGTCGAGATTGGCCAGAGGTTCGTCCAAAAGCACGATATCGGCATCCTTGACGATGGCCCGGGCCAACGCCGTGCGCTGCTGCTGCCCGCCCGAGAGCTCGGCTGGGCGGCGCGCGAGATAGGGGGTCAGGCGTAGGATCTCGGCGGCCTCGGCCACGCGGCGGTCGATCTCGTCGCCGCTCATCCCGGCGACCCGCAACGGCGAGGCAATGTTCTCGGCCACGCTCATATGCGGGTAATTGACGAAGAACTGATGGACCAGCGAGACCCGTCGGCGCTGTGGCGAGATCTTCGTGATGTCCTGATCCCCCAGCAGGATGCGCCCGGATGTGGGTTTCTCGAGCCCGGCGATCAGCTTGATCAGGGTGGTTTTCCCGGCATTGGTGGCGCCGAGCAGGATATTGAAACCTGCGGTTCCGAGACTGGCAGAGAGCGGATGGATATGCGCCTCGGCCCCGACATGTTTGGCGATGTGCTCGAGCGTGAGGGTCATATCTGCCCGTGGATCGGGATGGGCGAGAGGGGGTCTCCCCCCTCCCGAACCCTCCCCCAACAGATGGGGAAGGGAGAGGTCATGTCGGCTCGTGGCGCCGGCTTATTGCTGCCAGCGTTGGATCAGGTCCTCATAGGCGATGGTCTGGCCCTGAGGCTTCTCATTGTCCAGCTTCGCCTTGGGGCTGCCCGGCTGGCTGAGCCAGAAATCGGCGCCGCGCTCCTCGTTCAGGCGCGGGCCGCAGCCGCCATAGACATTGCCCGCCTTATCGGCGGCCTCCATCCGGGCCATGGTGATGTCCATCTCCTCGGCCAGGCGGTCCATCGCTTCCTGTGGGCTGAAGGCGCCGGAGTTCACATCCCCGATTTGCTGCCACCAGATCTGCGCCAGTTTCGGGTAATCCGGCACATTGACACCCGTGGGCGACCACAGCACCCGGTCGGGCGAGCGGTAGAACTCGACCAGGCCGCCCAAGTTGGGCGCGCGTTCGGTAAAGCTCTCATGGCGCACGGTGCTGTCGCGCACGAAGGTCAGGCCGACATGGGATTTGCGGGTGTCGACGGTCTTCGAGACCACGAACTGGGCGTAGAGCCATGCGGCTTTCGCCCGGTCCATCGGGGTCGATTTCAGGATGGTCCACGAGCCCGCGTCCTGATAGCCGAGCTTCTGGCCTTCCTCCCAATAAGGACCCTTGGGGCTTGGGGCCATGCGCCAAAGCGGCTTGCCCTCGGCGTCGACCGTGTTGTTGCCGTCCTCCTGCGATTGGACCATCGAGGCGGTGAAGGCGGTGTACCAGAAGATCTGCTGGGCCACATTGCCCTGGCTCAAGGCCGGGAGCGATTGGTAGAAATCATAGCTCGCCGCCCCTGGAGGCGCGTATTGGCGCAGCCATTCGTCCCATTTGCGGATCGCATAGACCGCCGCCGGGCCATTGGCCGCCCCGCCCCGGCTGACGCTGGCACCTACCGGGTTGCAGGTTCCAGGCTCCATCCGGATGCCCCATTCGTCGACTGGAATACCGTTCGGGATCCCCTGGCTGCCCGCACCCGCCATCGAGAGCCAGGCATCGGTCATCCGCCAGCCCAGATCCGGTGCGCGTTTGCCATAATCCATATGGCCATAGACGGTGACGCCATCGATCTCCTTGACGTCTTCCGAGAAGAACTGCGCGATATCCTCATAGGCCGACCAGTTCAGCGGCACGCCCAGGTCATACCCGTATTTGGCCTTGAACGCCTCCTGCAAATCCGGGCGGTCGAACCAGTCCTTGCGGAACCAGTAGAGATTGGCGAATTGCTGATCGGGGAGCTGGTAGAGCTTGCCATCCGGCCCGGTGGTGAAGCTGATCCCCATGAAATCGTCGAGATCGAGGCCCGGATTGGTCACATCCGCGCCCTCGCCGGACATGAAATCGGTCAGGTTGACCGCTTGTTGCAGGCGGGCATGGGTGCCGATCAGGTCGCTGTCATTGATATAGGCGTCGTAGAGGTTGCGCCCGGTCTGAAGCTGGGTCTGCACCGCCTGGACCACCTCGCCCTCGCCGAGGAGCTGGTGATTGACCTTGATGCCGGTGATCTCTTCGAACGCCTTTGTCAGCGTCTCGGATTCATAGGAATGGGTCGGGATTGTCTCCGAGAGGACATTGATCTCCATGCCCTGGAACGGGGTGGCCGCATCGATGAACCATTGCATCTCGGCCTTTTGCTCATCAGTGCTCAGCACCGATGGCTGGAATTCGTCGGCAATCCATTTCTCCGCCGCCGCCATATCGGCGAATGCCGCAGGCGCGGAGACCAGCAGCGCGGTGCTCGCCGCCGCTGCAAGCAACTTCTGTCGCATCTCATTCCTCCCAGATATTGGCCCCATGCTGCGGGGGCCGGGCAACCGTGGCTTGCAGGCGAGGAGGTGTCAAGGTGGTGAGACAGCAGCCGCTGGAAGCGAGGCTTGCGATGCTGTGATGGGTCGCTGCGTGGAACCGCTGGAGGCACGGCAAGCGCCGGGCCAAAGATGAGCGAAGGGCTCACAGATCGCTTCAAAGCACGGCAACTGAGAATCAAGTGAAAGGTGCAGAGCACGGAGAGTTCCGGCCAGCGGATTATGAACGATTTGGTTTGTCTGTAGCGCGCAAGCTCTCTAAAGGAGAGCGACCGAACGGCCCAAAGTGCCTGTCCAGCGACACCCCGCCCCTTTGGCTCCTGTGCAGCCAGCTTCCGTGACGCATCTGGAGATCGTTGGTAGGACTGCAAGTGATCGGTCGAAGCAAATCGAACTCATTTTAAGGGCGGTGCAACAGTCGATTGGGCTGCTTCTGATCTTGATCCGGTCGTTGCGTTGTTTCTCGAATGCGTGAGCCCGCCTCATAGAATCTCTACGGTTTTGATGCGTTGCCGGGGCCCGACGTTTTTCTTTCGCTTTCACTCAGCTAGGCGCGAATGGACCGGACGAGGCGCTGCAAACTCCTTGATTCCCCGCGAACAGGGTTTCAAATGACGGTCCCGTTTCATGAGGATCGCCATGGATTTCTCCCTTCCCCCCGAGATCGACGCGCTGCGCCAGAAGACCCGAGCTTTCATCGCCGAGGAGATCTTGCCGCTCGAGGCCGACCGCGCGACTTGGGACGCTCATGAGAACATCGCCAAGGGGCCTCTGGCAGCCGCGCGGGCTAAGGCCAAGGCGGCGGGTCTCTGGGCGCCGCAGATGCCGGTCGAGCGGGGCGGAATGGGCCTCGGCGTTCAGGGCATGGCCGTGCTTTATGAGGAGGCGAATTACTCGATCTTCGGTCCGGTCTGCATGAACTGCGCGGCCCCGGATGACGGCAACATGATGGTCCTGAACAAACTGGGGCGCGACGATCAGAAAGAGAAATGGCTGCAACCGATCATCGATGGCCAGGTGCGCTCGGCCTTTGCGATGACCGAGCCTGCGCCGGGTGGCGGCTCGGACCCCGCGATGATCCAGACCAAAGCCGAGCGCGCGGGCAATATGTGGCGGATCACAGGGCGGAAATGGTACATCACCGGGGCAGGGGTGGCCTCGCATTTCATCCTGATGGCGAAGACCTCGGAGGATCCGCGCAAGGGGCTGACGGCCTTTCTGTTCCACAAGGACGACCCCGGCTGGCACATTGCCCGGCGCATCCCGATCATGGGGCCGGAGGAGCATGGCGGCCATTGCGAATTGGTGTTCGAGGGACTGGAGCTGCCCGACACCAACCGCCTGATGGAAGTGGGCGATGGGTTGAAGGTCACTCAGATCCGGCTGGGAGTGGCCCGCCTGACCCATTGCATGCGTTGGCTGGGCCTGTCGCAACGCTGCCTCGACATCGCCCGGGCCTATGTGAGCGAACGCGAGGGGTTCGGCATCCGCCTGGCCGAGCGAGAAAGTGTCCAGTTGATGCTGGGCGAGGCGGCGATGGCGGTCGAGACCGGGCGGCTTCTGGTGATGAGGGCGGCTTGGGCGCTGGACCAGGGCTCAAAGGCGCGCCAGGAGGTCTCGATGGCCAAGATCCAGGTCGCCGACACGCTGCA
>JBCDKL010000209.1:0-5904 GCA_038746695.1 Pseudomonadota bacterium
CAGCAACGATCTGGCGGCTCGTCGCGCCGCCTTGATCATCACATTCACATTTGCGGAGGCCTGCGCCATCAGGCGCGTTCGGAATATTCGAAGGTTTCGGTATTGACGACGACCTTCTCGCCCTGGCCGATAAAAGGCGGAACCATGATCTTGACGCCATTGTCCAGCATCGCCGGTTTGAACGAGTTCGCGGCGGTCTGGCCTTTCACCACCGGCTCGGTCTCGACGATTTCACAGGTGACCATTTGGGGCAGAGTGACGCTCAGCGCCTCTTCATCATAGTATTCGATCTGCACGCTCATCCCATCCTGAAGGAAGGGCCGCGCATCGCCTAAGAGATCGGCGGGCAGTTCGATCTGCTCGAAGGTTTGGCTGTCCATGAAGGTCAGCATGCCGTCGGTTTCGAAAAGGAATTGCTGGTCCTTCTGTTCCAGCCGCACTTTCTCGACCTTGTCGGCCGAACGGAACCGCTCGTTCAGCTTTGACCCGTTGCGCAGGTTTTTAAGCTCGACCTGGGCGAAAGCCCCGCCTTTGCCGGGCTTCACATGGTCGGTCTTCACCGCGACCCAGAGGCCGCCATTATGCTCGATGATATTGCCACGGCGGATCTCGTTGCCGTTGATCTTGGGCATGGGTCACCTCTGAGGATCGCTGTTTGGCGCGCTCTTATCCCAGCAGCGCGGGTGCGGCAAGTGCAGCGGATGAGAAGGCGGTGCTGGGCTTGCGTGAGCAGGCAATCAGGGCCATGTCCGCCCGAACATGCGGCCTTGGAACGGTTCGACCAAGCCTGCCCTGCCCGAGCGGTGGACGGGGCCTGGATCACCGCGAACGGGAGCTACACGAGCCTTCTTTCGTCTCGTCAATTCTGACTGCGATGGAGTTTGGACAGGCTCACCATCGCCCTGGGTTTGGGACGGTCGGCACCGAAAGCTCGCTTCACTTGGCGAGTCTCGTAGCGGGAGGTTCTGTCAAATAAGATTCCCGCTGAAGCTGATAAGCTCCGCTAAGATTCTACTATTCGTAGATTTCCTTCAAGAAATCAACGATTTAACGAAAATCCTAAGTTCAGATTGGTTCAGCCCAATCCGATTTTAGACTATCACAACGGCGAGCTTTTCGATCCGAGGATGTTCAGCCGATGGCCCTTGCCCGTCTTATGACCGAGGCGCATCACGGCGCGGTATTCCAGCGCCGGGTTCGGGTTCTTGCGGACGTGCTCAGTTCAGTTCTGGCCGAGGTGACAGAGGGCGCTCCCACAGGCCGGCTTCTGGATATCGGCTGCGGCGATGGCAGCGTCGCGCGCGAAGTGCAGGCCAGGGCTCCAAGGCTCGCCTGTGAGGGGGTCGATGTGCTCCTCCGGGCCGAGACTGTCATCCCGGTCCAGCACTATGACGGCCTCACTTTGCCCTATCCCGATGGAGCTTTCGATTGGGCGATGCTGATCGACGTCCTCCACCATGCCGACCAACCGGAAGCGGTGCTTCAGGAGGCGCGGCGCGTGGCCCGAAGGGGCGTGCTGATCAAGGACCATTTCCGCGACGGATTCGCCGCCGAGTCTACGCTGCGGCTGATGGATTGGGTCGGCAACCGGGGCCATGGCGTGGCCCTGCCCTATACCTATTGGTCCGAGCGGGAATGGGCCGCGATCTTCGCGCGTCTGAACATGACCATCCTGGCCGAGCGGCGGGATTTCAGGCTCTACCCCGCGCCGTTCTCATCGCTGTTCGACCGGGGACTGCATTTTGTGGCCCTGCTCGCCTGATCGATCAGACCCCGCGAGCGCAGGAGACACAGCGTAGGGTGGCGGGATCCAGCGCAAGGCGCCCCGCAGCGATGTCGTCACCACATTCCTGGCATATGCCCAACTCGCCCTCTCCTGCCCGCCTTAAGGCCGCTTTGAGTGCGGTCAGGCGCTGACTGCGGCGGCGGGATTGCTCCAATGCCATGGCTTGGACCTGCAAGGCGTCCATACGGCTGAGCCGGCCTACCGATTGCTGATCGAGCTCCACCGCCCGGCGATCCTCGACCGTGGCCTTCTCGGCGGCCTGAAGCTCGGCGATTTCCGCTTCGATCCGGGCGACCAAATCGGACACCCGGACCGGAGCGGTCATGCTTTGCCTTTCCAGGGGATCAGCCAACGCTCGAGCATGCGCATGAGGATATCGATACCATAACCGATGATCCCAATCAGAATGATCCCCATGATCACGATATCGGTCTGCTGAAATTTCGAGGCGGCGATGATCATCTTGCCCGCCCCTTTTTCGGCCGCCACGAGTTCTGCCGCGACCACCGTGCCCCAGCAGACCCCCATCGCGACCCGCGCGCCGGTGAAGATCTCAGGCAGCGAGTTCGGCCAAATCACGCGCCTCAGGATCTGCCATCGCGACGCCCCCAGCGAGTAAGCCGCATGAACCTTCGAGATATTCACGCCCGAGACCCCTGCCCGGGCCGAGATCGTCATGATCCAGAGGGCTGCCAGGAACAGAAGTGAGATCTTTCCCTGCTCCCAAATCCCGAACCAGATGATCACCAGAGGGATCAGCGCCAAGGGCGGCACCGGGCGCATGAATTCCACGATCGGGTCGAACCAACCGCGGAACCAACTCGAAAGCCCCATGGCAAAGCCCAAAGGAATGCCGAAAAGACAGCCGAGCGCGAAGCCGATCACCACACGGGCCAGGGACCAGAACAGGTTCTCACCCAGCGAGACGTTCTGATAGCCCTCATTGGCGATCTCGATCAGGCGCTGCACCACGGCTTCGGGCGCAGGCAGCCAGATCGCCTCCATCTGCAAACCCTTGTTGGGCTCGAACGACAAGCTGCCCCGCGGTGTCATCAAGACCGTGCCATTGTCCAGTGTGACCGTCTGCTCCGGCGCGATTGGCTGGCCGTCGATTGCGGTGATACTGTAGCCGTCTTCCCCACCGCCCTCGTCATTGCGGCTGGCGCGGAGCAGTTTCGAGCGCCAGGCACCGACCTTCAGGATATCGTCCTTGGCAAAGCCCTCCTCGGCCGATGCGGGCAGGGGAGGGTCTTCGGGCTCGGCGCCGATCTCGTGGACGATAATATGCACCTTGGCGTCATCGGTCTCGCCCGCCGCATTCTGGGCTGTGTAGGTGAAAGAGGTGTCGCCGATGAACGGCCCCGGCACGTGTAGGGGCGAGATCACCGAACCGGTGAACGCTCCCCAAATCAGAAAGATCGACAGAACCGCGACGATCGAGGCGGTGCGGTTGGCGGTGACAGCACTCTCGTCGCCGAAGGTCACGGTTTTGCGCGACGTGAAATCCCCCGCTTTCTGACGAAAGCTGGAGGCCGCGTTCCAGATCGCAAAACATGCGCCCGAAATCGCGACGTAGAGAATAAAGATCGCCCCGATTCCGAGGGTCAGCGAGATGATATCGGCGGCCAGATCGGCGAGTTCTTCCATCATCTCATGCCTCCTTCCGGCCCATGATCTCCTCCTCCATGTCCCAGATCATCGAGAGGATCTCCTCGCGCCTGGGGCCGAATTCGGGGTGTTTCTTGGTCTCGCGCAGATCGGCACCGACGCCGAGTTCGGCAAAGGGAAGGCTGTATTCGGTATGGATCCGGCCAGGGCGCGGTGCCATGACCAGAAGACGCTCGCCCAGAAGCAGGGCCTCCTCGACCGAGTGGGTGATCAGGATGATGGTCTTGCCGGTCTCCTTCCAGATCTCGAGCACCAGCGATTGCATCTTCTCACGGGTTAGGGCGTCGAGCGCGCCGAGCGGCTCATCCATCAGGATCACATCCGGGTCATTCGCGAGACAGCGGGCCAGGGCGACGCGCTGCTGCATCCCGCCGGACAGCTCGTAGATCATCTTGTCGGCAAAATCCTGCAAACCGACGATGCCCAGAAGCTCGTGGACCTTGTCGTCGATTTCTGATTGCGGGGTGCTTTTCATTGCCGGGCCGAAGCCGATATTCTCGCGCACGCTCATCCATTCGAACAGCGCGCCTTTCTGAAAGACCATGCCGCGTTCCGGGCTGGGGCCGGTAACTTCCGCCCCTTCCAGATCGACCCGGCCCGCGGTGGGGGCCAGAAAACCCGCCAGAATATTGAGCAACGTGGTCTTGCCACAGCCCGAGGGGCCAAGCACGCTCATCAGCTCGCCGGCCTTGATCTCCAGATTGATGTTCTTGAGTGCCTCGACCGCGCCGCCCCCCGGCAGCTCGAAGGTCATCGAGACATCGTCGATTACCAGGCCCGTCATGCTGCCCCCCTGTGCTTGCGGTGAAAGATGGCGCTGTCCCGGGCTTGGTCCGGGATCTCCCTAAGCGGCTCGAGACATCTCAAAGCCTTGGGAGGAGATCCCGGGTCAGCAACGCGGCGTCCCGCCCGGGACAGCGTTTGTTTCAGCTTCCTGTGGCTTCTTTCAGGAAGCTTCCATTGGCCGCTCCCTCATAGCTGTCACGCGCTGCGGGGATGGTGCCCTGCTCGACAAAGAAATCGCCGACCTCCTTCAGGAAGGTCTGCAAACCGCCGCCGAACCAGGCCGCGCCTAGTTGTTCCTCGACCGTTGGGAAGACAAAGCCCGCCAGGGTTTCTTTGGTGGCCTTCTCATCCATCCCAGCCTCTTTCGCGATGGCCGGCAGCATGCTGTCGGGGTCTTTCGCGAAATTGGCGTTCATCTTCGCGGTCACTTCGACGAACTTGGCCACTAGATCGGGATGCTCCTCGCCAAACGAGGTCGGGATCACCGTGGCGTCGAAGACCTTGATCCCAAGCTCTTCCTTCTCGGCCCCAGTCAGCAGGATGTTTCCGTGCTCCTTCATCCGGCGCAGCGCGCCGCCCCAGCCGCAGACCATGTCGAGATTACCATTTGCAAAGGCAGCGGCACCATCCGGGGGAGCCATGTCGACAACCTTCATCGTCGAGGTGTCCACCCCGAAATGGGCCATCTGCTTGAGAAAGCCGTAATGCGCCGCTGTGCCGATCGGAACGCCGACCTCTTTGCCCTCGAGCTCCTTCACATTGGCTTTGTCGATCTCCAACTCCTCACGCACGACGCAATTGTCGTTCTCGGAGTAGCTCACCGCCACATCGACCACCTGCAGATCCTGCCCAGCGGAGGTGGCAACCACGAAGGGTGGGATGCCCTGGCTGAACGAGATCTGCACATCGCCCGAGGCCATCGCCGCCGACATCGCGGTGCCAGCATCGAAAGCGACCCAGTTGATCTTGACGCCCAGCGCCTCTTCATAGGCGCCGCTGTTCTGCGCGAACTGGTTCGGGGTCGGCCATTCCAAGAAATAGGCGACTGTGATTTCATCGAGCGCCTGGGCCGCGCCCGCGCTGAAGATCAGGCCGAGGGCCGTGGCCGCCGCCGTGAGTTTGGTGCGTGTCATGTAAGTCTCCCTGCCTCCGGCGCCGGAACACCGGGGTATTTGTTGCACGTGGACGAGAGTGGAGGGGCATTGCTTCGCACATGCAAGACAAATCTGTGACGGACCCGGAGTCATGGTACCAATCACATGCTTTGCCTGTGAAACTGGCCCTACCGCGGATCAGTCGAGCGAGAAGCCGATTCGCCTGAGATAGGCGCCGAAACCTGCCCGTTCCGGCAGCGCGTATTGCCGGGCCTTGTCCTCGGACCAGCCATAGTCTGGGTTGGTGCCAAATATTTTGGCAGAGCGTTGGCCGGCATAGGGCTGACGGGCGGTGCGAGCGGCGTCATAGGCACGGATCGCATCCTCCTCGCCGGTATCGTCGAACCGGTTCTGGTGCAGGTTGGCGGTAAGCGGTAAGCGCATCGCAATCTCCGGCTCCGCCGCGGGCCAGCCAAGTGCCAGAGCCATGGCCGGAAACACCAGATCGGGCAGCGAGAGCAGTTCCGCCACCTCGTCGGGCCGGTTGCGGATCGCACTGACCGGACAACA
>JBCDKL010000210.1:0-5882 GCA_038746695.1 Pseudomonadota bacterium
GAGGCGCTTTGGAGCTCTCGCTCGCGTCGGATGCTCGCCCGTCGGCGGGCGTTGATCCGGCTCGATTACCTGACCATGGTCTATCTGAACCTGGTGCTTGTGATCACTTACATGGCGCTTTCGGTCTTTCTGGTGCTGGAGCAAACACCCCTGTTGACCCTGGCAGCGGTGCTATGGGTTGCCGGAGGGATCTTTGCGGCGGTGCTGGTCCTAGTGCCCGACCGGCTGTTGATGGCTACAACCTATGGCCCGGCAGTGGCGGCGATGATCGCGGTTGCCAATCTGATCGATTGGTCCTGGCGTGGCGGGGCGGTGACCCCGGATGCGGCGCTGACCCTCGCAATCTCGCTGTTCTTCGCGATGTTCGTGATCCGCGCGTTTATGATGGCTGGCGAGTTTCAGCGTCAGGCCTATGCCGACAAGCAGGCGCTCGAAATGCGAAGGGCAGCAGCGGAACGGGCCTCGGTCAACAAAACCGCTTTTCTCGCCAGAATGAGCCATGAGATCCGCACGCCGTTGAACGGGGTTCTGGGCTGCGCTGGCCTTCTGGCCGAGACCGATCTTGAGCCGCGTCAGCGTCATCTCTCTGACCAGATCCTGCGGTCGGGCGAGACCCTCCTTTCGGTTCTCAACGATGTGCTGGACATTTCGAAGATCGAAGTTGGCGGGCTGGAATTGGATACCGGTCCGATCAATGTCAGCCGCTTGTTCCAGGATTGTGTGAACCTGATCCTGCCCGAGGCCGAGCAGAAGGGTGTGATCATCCGCATGCAGATCGACAATCGACTGCCCGACGAGATCATGGGCGATGCGCCTCGGATCCGGCAGATCGTGATCAACCTGCTCTCCAATGCGGTGAAGTTCAACGCGACAGGCGAGGTCTCTGCTGCGCTCTGGTCCGATGGCACGACCGAGCATGGGCGGGCGAGGATGCGTATCGAGGTGTTCGAGGCGGGCCCAGGCATGGCGCCTCTCCTGCGCTATGGGCCCTACAACCCTTTTGCCGAGTCGAGCGACGAGCGCCAGCGGTTCGAGAAGTCCGCCGGGCTTGGTCTGATCATCTCGCGCGATCTCGCCGAGCAGATGGAAGGAACGATGACCCTGGAGGAGTGCGATCCGGTCGGATATCGCCTCGACGTCAGTCTGCCGGTCGCAGCAGCCTCGGGCTCGGGCAAGATCGGTGATGCCTGGCGTCCCACGCTGTCGGGCAAGAAGCTCTTGATCATCTCCGAGAAGCCGCCATTCGCCGCCGAGATCCTCGGCTCGCTGGGCGCAGTCGGGATCGACGTGGTCTGGGTCACCAGCGCTGCCGAGGCGCGCGGCGTGGCGGCGGCCCTGACCGGACAGGGAGATGGGATCGATCTCGCCGCCTGCTCGCACGAGCTTCTGGGCGTCGAGACGCTCACCTGCATCGCCGAATTGCGCAAGGCGCCCGGATTTGCCCAATGCCGGTTCATCCTGGATTGCGGGTTGCCTCCGCCGCAGCATCTCACTTCCAGCGCGCTTTTCGATGCGATGATGGTCGCGAGCGTGATGCCGACCGATATGACCTCGCTTCTCGCCAAGATCGCCAGCCAGGACCCCGACATCCCGCAAACCGAGCGCGATCCTGCGGACATTCCCGATTTGAGCGGCCGCCGGGTGATCTTGGCCGAGGACGATCAGACCAATCAAATGCTCCTCAAGGCACTGCTCGAGCCGACGGGTGCCGAGATCCTACTCGCCTCTGACGGGCGTGATGTTCTGCGGCTTTTGTCCGAGAGACCGGCAGATTTGATCCTGATGGATATTCGAATGCCACGCATGGATGGCGTCGAAGCGGCGCGCAAAATCCGGTCAGCGGGCGGACCCATGGGCGCACGTGCCCGCGATCTGCGGATCATCGCTGTCACTGCCCATGCGAGGAAAGAGGAATGCGACTCTTATCTCAGCGCGGGGATGGATGACTTTCTGGCCAAGCCTGTGATGGTCGATGATGTCTATTCGCTCCTGCGGCGACACCTTCCCGCAGATGCGTAACTGATTTCGCGCGCGCACAAAAGTTGCGCAAAATAAGGCTTATTTGTGCTTTTTTAACGATCACATGTTGCAAATCCGGCGGAGCGCCTTGTATCCATAGAATGTGGAGGGACCGCCATGATAACAACAATCGAACTGAGCCCATATATCTCCGTTCAAGGAGTGGCCGTGTCGACATTGCCGGGGGGGAATGTCGAGATCGCACTCAATGGCCAGCGCTTTGTTGGCCGCCCAGTTCTATCGAAACGCACGGAGCCTGGGGCCGATCCGAAGAACGCCTGAAGCGGGAGTCGCTTTGAGCGTGTTTGGGGGATTACTGAGCGCACGCGAGCTTTGAGAGATCCGCAGTCGGTGCGGCATCGACCGACTGTGCGATAATCCGGCCCTGATCAAGAAATATCTTTAAAGTTGTATTCCAAGACCGATCCGGTACGAGCAATTCGGGCCGTCCTTCACAGCTTCTGACATGACTAGTGATGAAGTCCTCACCGATCCGGTGGTTCGAAAATCCAGGCTCTGGGACAGCGATCTCCACCAAGGCGTCGTCGCGCAATGTCCAAAACCGGAGAATACCGGCCAAATGCGGGGTTTCGACATAGGCGATGTCGGTCTGCCCATCTCCGTCGAAGTCGGCGATGCCTGCGGGAGCCAGCCAGCGGAAGGCCCTGCCGATCGGCGGGGTTGCGGCGATCCGGGTCAGTGCGCCATCGGTCAGAGTCCAGACGGTGAGCTGTGCGCCGCCATCCCGGCCAGCCTCGACCACCACGATCTCCGGCGCGCCGTCTCCGTCGAGATCCGCTAGCCGTGCCTCGATATCCTCGAACACCCGGTCTGGTGGAAGCGTGACGCGGATCGGTGCCGTCATCGCATTCTCGGAGACCAGGACCACCATCGCGGCATATTCATTGCCGCCCAGCACGTCATGGCCATAGCGGCTTGTGGGCTCTTCCAGCCATGCCTTCGTGATCCGGGGGCTTTCTGCCCCGGCCACCCCGTGCAGGAGCGCCGCCACAAGGGCGGCGGCCAGCATTCTCAAATCTGCTTCTCCGGCATCTGCACGACCAAACCGTCGAGATCGGAGGTGACCTTGATCTGACAGGTCAGGCGAGAGCGTTCTTCATCCGGCTCGTAGGCGAAATCGAGCATGTCGATCTCCATATCTTCCTTCTCAGGAAGTCGACCGACCCAGGCCGGGTCGACATAGACATGACAGGTCGAACAGGCGCAGGCGCCGCCGCAATCCGCGTCGATACCGTCGATATTATTCGACACCGCGCCCTCCATCACCGTCAGCCCTTCGGCAACCTCGACCGTGTGCTGGGTTCCGTTATGCTCGACAAAGGTGATCTTTGGCATGCCTTGCCCTCTGTTGTGACTCGCGGGTTAATTAGCCTCTCTCCTCCCGCTTCGCCAGAGGGTCTTGATCCTGTTCGGCGAATGTGACTTGAGCGCTGCGTCCGGAGCTGAGCGGGTTGCTCGGCGTGGAGCTTGGAAAGGGTGTCAGATCGCGTGGTGCGGGGTCGATGGTGGCAACAAAACGCCAGGCAGTCGCCGCTGCCAGACCACCGATTGCGAGGCTCGCGAGCGCCTGGATCGCCACCACGCCGGCAGCACCCATCAGGCCGGACAGAACCAATACTAGGAGAGGTACCGCCAGGGCATCTCGGCTCCAATTGAAGCCGGTCGACCAGGTGGGCTTGCCGAGATTGTTGAAGGCTGCATTCGAGACGAAAAGCGCTGCAGTGAACAGAAACGACCCCGCGCCGAAATGGGTGAATGCGGTCAATACCTCGGCACCGGGTCCATCCAAGCCGAAGGCTGCGATCAGCGGATCGGTCAACAGAAACAGGATGAACCATACGACCGTGACATAGCAGGCGGCGAAAATAAGTGCGTCCCGATAGGCCATGCGCAGCCGGGGGTATAGGCCGGCCCCATAGTTCTGGCCTAGGATCGGGCCGACCGCTCCAGACAATGCGAAGATGCCACCGAAGGCCAGCGCCGTGATCCGGCCGACCACGGCCCAGCCCGCCACCGCTTGATCGCCGTATTCTGCGACGGTGCTGGTCAGATAGGCATTGCCGAAGGGCGTGGAGAGTTGGGTCGCCACAGCGGGCCCGGCTATTGCGAGCAGCGTCCGTGTATCGCCAAGCGTCCCGCGCAGATTGATCCGCCCAATCAGATCATGCCGCCCGATGGCATAGAACAATCCGACGGCTGCGACCAGAACCCGTCCGAGCACCGAAACATAGGCCGCGCCCTCGACACCCAGTCCGAACCCCCAATCGAAGATGAAGACCGGATCGAGGAGAGCGCCGAAAACCCCGCCCGAGAGGGTGACATACATCGCCCGCTTGGCATCGCCAACTGAACGGAGGAGCCCGCTCGCCACCATGGCGATGCCGAGCAAGGGCAGGCTGGGCAGCACGATGGCGAGAAAATCGCTTGCAATTGCATGGGCGTCGCCGCTGGCACCGAGCAGGGATAGGGCGGCGTCGCGGTAGCTCCAGACCAGGGCTGCGGCGATGGTCAGCACCGAGACCAGGACGGTCAGCGCCGATGCGGCGAGGCGGCGCGCGCCGCTCCGGTCGCCCGCACCGACGGCGCGCGAGACGGTGGCGGTGGCTGCGATGGCCAAACCGATCGAGATCGAGATCATAAAGAACTGGATCGTCCCCGCGAACCCGATGGCAGCGGCAAGCTCGGTCTGACCCAGAAGCGAGATGTAGAAGAGGTTCGCCGCATCGACCAGGAAGAGCGACATAAGTCCGACCGAGGCAGTGGCGGTCATCACCGCCACATGGCGCATGGTGGAGCCGCGGGTAAAGCGCGCGTCGATATCCTGCTCGGCCATGATCCCCCCTCTTTTCCCTAACCCGTTCCCGACAGGGAGCAGGGTACAGGTTTTGCGTAGAGTGCGCGCATCACTCGGCGGGCAGGGGTTGGCCGCGGGAGAGGATGGTCTCGCAACCCTCCTCCGGATGCCGGGGCACCAGAAAGGCGAGGATCAGCGAGATGCAGGACAATGCAACTGCAAGGCCGAACACCGCCATCGGCTCGACCAGCCACAGATATCCAAGGCTCGCCGGCAGGAACACCGCCGCGATATGGTTGATCGTAAACGCCACCGCAGCGGTCGGTGCCTGATCCGCCGGATCGGCGATCTTCTGGAAATAGGTCTTTTGCGCGAAGGCCATAGCAAAGAAGAGATGGTCGATTACGTAGAGGGCGGCTGCCATCTGCCAGCTCCAATCGAAGACATAGATCCCGACATAGAGCGAGAAGACACCGATCAGGCCGAGATACTCGACCACCATCGCCATCCGCTCTCCGTAATCCTGGATGAAGCGTCCGACGAGCGGTGCGAAGATCATATTGGCGACATAGTTGATGACGAAAAGCCAGGCCATTTGATGCAGATCCAGCCCAAACTTCTCAACCATCATGAAGGCTGCGAAGACCATAAAGATCTGCCGGCGCGCACCTCCCATGAACACCAGCGCGTAGTAGAGCCAGTAGCGGCTGCGGAGCACCATCTCCTTGCGCTGCTCGACTGGAGCGCGGAACTCGGGAAAACCAAGCCAGCAGACAAACGCTAGCGCCACCGTCATTCCGCCACCGACCCAATAGAACACGTCGTAGCCAAAGCCGAAGACCTGTCCGCCGATGGCCACGCCGGAATAGGCGATCAGCGAGCCGACCGAGGCCATCGCGACGATCCAACCCAAAGCCTGGGGCGCGCGCTCCTTCGACAGCCATTGCAGTTGCAGCGACTGGTTCACCGTCTCGAAATAGTGGAACCCGACCGAGCCGATGAAAGTGGTGATCATCAGCCCCCAGAATGAGGGGAACTCGGAGGTGAC
>JBCDKL010000211.1:0-5855 GCA_038746695.1 Pseudomonadota bacterium
GCCCCAAACCCCGCTTGGAAAGGCGGTGGCCGAGAGCCCGTCGAGCCCCGGCCGCGCCCCCGTGCCACCGTTGAAGACAAGTTCCAACGCGAATTGGGTGCCGCCGCTCTCAGCCGCCTCGGGCGGGTTGCGTAGCGGCAGGTCGTACATGCAGGAGGCGCCCTCGGCCGGCACCGCATCCGGTAATGCCTGGGCGAGGCAGCCATAGACCAGATCCGGCGTCATCTGCCCAAGAGTATGGCGCATGGCGACCGGTGCTGGTGCCTGTGCGTTGAGGATGCAGCCAGGCGGCCCGTCGACCCGGAAAGGCGCCAGCGAGCCTGCATTATTCGGAATATCCGGCCCGACCAGACAACGCAGGGCGAACACCGTGTAGGCGGTGGCGTAGTTCAAGGGCACGTTGATCCCACGCCCGACCACCGGTCCCGTGCCGGTAAAATCGACCAAGATATGGTCTTCGGCGATGGTCAGCGCGGCGTGGAGATCGATCGGCCGGTCATAGCCATCGACGGTCAGCACATTATGCCATGTGCCGCGGGGCAGGGCGGAGATCACTTCCTCCGTGCCCCGGCGTGAGGTCTCGATAATGTAGTCGGCCAGAGGGTCCAGCCGGTCGATCCCGAACTCCGCCATCATACCCGAGAGCCGTGCTGCCCCCGCCTCGCAACAGGCAACGAGGGCATAGATATCGCCCTCATTGGCCACCGGCTCGCGTGAGTTTGCTTTCACGATCTCGAGCAGGAGCGCGTTCATCTCGCCCTCCGCCACCAGCCGGCAGGGTGGGATCAGCAGGCCTTCGTCGAAGATATCCGCCCCCTCTGGCCCCATCCCCTTACCGCCAAGATCCACCAGATGCGAGGTGCAGGCGGTGAAGCCCGCCACTGCACCGCGGTGGAACACCGGCATCATCAAGAGGAAGTCGTTGAGATGGCCCGAGGCGATCCAGGGATCGTTGGTCATAAAGACATCGCCGTGGCGCATCTCGGCGAGGGGAAACCGGGCGCGCAGCGTCTTCACCGCTTCGGCCATTGTGTTGATATGACCCGGCGTCCCGGTGACCGCCTGTGCCAGCATCCGCCCATGACGGTCGAAGACGCCGGCCGAGATGTCTCCGCATTCACGTACGATCGGGCTGAAGGCGGCACGGATCAGGGCCTGTCCTTGCTCCTCGACCAGCGCGAGGAGGCGGTTCCACATCACTTGCAGGCGCGGATCGGGGGTCATTGCATATTGTCCTCTTCGTCGCGGCGGGTGAGCCAGAGATTGCCAACAGCGTCGACCTGGGCCGAGAAATCGGCGCTAAGCAGGGTGGTCGTCTGCGCTTCAACGATCAATGCAGGCCCGAGAATTCGTGCGCCCGGGGGTAGATCCCACCGATCATGGACATCGGCGATGCAGGGCGCCCCGGTCAAATCGCAGGTGATCTCGCGTGTTTTGCGAGGGGTCACGGCTACGGCGCCGGGTGTCGCGGACAGGGGGTGGGGAATCTCCGTCGAAGAGGCTATTGAGAGACCCCAGTTCAAGATCTCGATCACCATTCCCGGCACCGTGCGGCTGAACTGGCGTGCATATTCGGCCTCGAACGCGGCTTTGAGGTCCGGCAGATCCAACTCCGTCAGATCCCGCGGAGGCAGCGCGATCTCAATCTCATGGCCCTGACCGCGATAGCGCATGAAAGCGACCCGCCGCTGGGTTAGAGCACCTTCGGGCGCCCCCTGGCGCACCACCGCCTCGGCCTCTTCCACCATCTCGGCAAAGAGCCGATTGATCGAGAGGAGATCCAGCCCTTCAAACAGGGCATACCGCGAGCGGATCACCTCGAAGGAAACCGGTGCAAACAGAAAGCCAAGCGCCGAGCCGACACCTGGGTCGCGGGGGATCAGGATCCGCGCCAGCCCGGCCCGCCGCGCCACTCGGGTGGCGTGGAGGGGCCCGTTGCCGCCAAAGGCGATCATCAGCCGCGGCGCGAGATCACTGCCGCTCTCGACCGCATGCATCCGGGCGGCGGCGGCCATGGTCTCATCGACGATCTCGCTGATAGCAAAGGCCGCCTGACCCGCCGCGCAACCGAGCGGTTTGGCGACGTCTCGCGCAATTGCTTGCTCGGCCGCATCGGACGAGAGATGCAGCCTTCCTTCAGCAAAGCGTGCAGGGTCGAGAAATCCCAGCGCCATATCCGCATCGGTGACTGTGGCTCGGGTGCCGCCCTTGGCGAAACAGGCTGGGCCCGGATCGGCGCCCGCGCTCTCCGGCCCGACCTGTAACCGTCCGACCCGGTCGACCGAGGCCAGCGAGCCGCCACCTGCGCCGATCTCGATCATCTCGATCACCGGGATACGCACCGGCATGCCCGAGCCTTTGATAAAGCGCGCCGCCCGCGCAATTTCGAAGCTGCGCGCGGTCCGTGGGCGGGCAGAATCGATCAGGCAAAGCTTTGCCGTGGTCCCCCCCATATCGAACGAGAGGACCTGATCGGCCCCAGTCTCACGTGCCAGCCGCGCGGCCAAAATCGCTCCACCCGCAGGCCCCGACTCAACCAGGCGGATCGGCAGGCGCGCCGCTGTTTCGAGCGTCGTCATCCCACCGCTGGCCGTCATCATCAGGATCGGGCAGGTGAGACCCCTTTGGACGAAACGGCGCTGGAACTCGGGCAGATAGGTGCCCATCAGGGGCTGAACATAGGCATTGGCGATGGTGGTCGAGAGCCGGTCGAACTCCCGCGCCTCCGGGCTCACCTGGTGGCTGAGGGAAAGGGCGACGCCCGGAAGATGGGCGGTCAGCGCCTCGGCCAGCGCCAGCTCATGGGCCGGATTGGCATAAGAATGCAGAAGGCAGATCGCCACCGCTTCGGTCCCAACGGACCGCAGTGCCTCGGCCAGGCCCGCTATGGCGGACAGATCCAGCGGCTGGAGTGCGCGCCCGGTCGCATCGACCCGCTCGCCGATGGTGAAAGCACGCCGCCGCGGGACCAGCAGATCGGGCTTTTCGAGATTGATGGCATATTGGGCATAGCGGCGCTCGTAGGCGATCTCGAGGATGTCGCGGAACCCCGATGTGGTGATCGTCGCCACAACCGCCCCGCGCTTTTCGATCAGCGCGTTGGTGGCCAGCGTGGTGCCGTGGATCAGGCCTGAGACCGCCGACCAAGGCAGGCCAGCTTCGGCCAGAACTACCTCCGCCCCGGACAGAGCGCCTTCCGTCGGCGCCTCCGGTGTGGTGGGGGTTTTGGAGGAGGCGACGATCTTCGCCGTGCCACGAAGCAGTACCGTGTCGGTGAAGGTTCCGCCGACATCGATAGCCAGGCGAAAGCCGGGCGGCGCGTGAGGATTAGCCATGGAGTCGATTGAGTTGTAAAGAACAGGAAGGGCGGGCAGCCAGTAGGCCCCCGGTCAGGCGACCAGATTGCAGCCAGAGACCCGGCGAAGCGCCGGATTAGGGCAGTTTGCACTGGCAGCGTACTGTGGCATCTCACACATCCTGCAGATTGTGTCTTAGCTTAAGCGGCCAGAAGCGGCAGCCGTCAAGCGCTAAAAACTGGGTGGTTTTGGTTGCATGGCTTCATACTTGTTCACAAGCATCAGTGCTGATTGGGGTACTTTTTAACCCCAAAGGTAACGTCCTCTTAAAACACAAAAATTTCCGGCGAAAAACGTTGACAGCGATCCAAGGATGCGTAGAACGCCCCAACGCTACCCCGGCTTGGGGCTGGCTGGACACCGGAAACCGAACGGATATCTGGGATGACAATGAAAACCTACTCCGCCAAACCGTCGGAGATCGAGAAGAAATGGACTCTGATCGATGCCGAGGGCGTTGTTCTGGGTCGCCTCGCCTCGATCATTGCGACGCGGCTGCGCGGCAAACATAAAGCGACTTTCACGCCTCATATGGATATGGGCGACAATGTGATTGTCGTAAATGCCGGTAAAGTGCAGATGACTGGCAATAAACGGGCCGAGAAGACCTATTATTGGCATACCGGCTATCCTGGCGGCATCAAAAGTCGGACAGCCGAGCAGATCCTCGAGGGCAAATTCCCTGAGCGCGTACTGACCAAGGCCGTCCAGCGGATGATGCCGGGCGGGCCGCTGACCCGGAAACAGCTCACCAACCTGCGCGTCTATGCTGGGGAAGAGCATCCGCATGAGGCTCAGCAGCCCGATGTTCTGGACGTCAAAGCGATGAATAAGAAAAACACGCGGAGTGACTGAGATGGCGGAAGAAATCAAATCGCTCGACGCGTTGAAAGAGGCTGTTGGCGCTGAGGATCCGGCGGTCGAGGCCGAGGTGATGGCCCCGCGTGAGCCGGTACGCGATGCGCTCGGTCGCTCCTACGCGACCGGCAAGCGGAAAGACGCTGTCGCCCGTGTCTGGGTCAAGCCGGGCTCGGGCCAGATCACCGTGAATGGCAAGACCATGCCGGACTACTTCGCGCGGCCCGTCTTGCAGATGGTGATCGATCAGCCGTTCAGCGTGGCCGGGGTTGCTGGCCAGTTCGACGTCTACGCTACTGTCAAAGGTGGTGGGCTGTCGGGCCAGGCCGGCGCGGTTAAGCACGGAATCTCGAAGGCGCTGAGCATCTATGATCCGGAGATGCGCCCGGCCCTCAAGGCGGCAGGGTTCCTGACCCGCGATGCCCGTGTGGTCGAGCGCAAGAAATACGGCAAACGCAAGGCCCGGCGCAGCTTCCAGTTCTCGAAACGCTGAACCGTCTTTCGATTGTGGTTTGGAATGGGGCCGGGCGGCCCCATTTTTCTTTCCGCGTAGTGCCGGTTGCGGTAAAGCGACAATTCAATTGCATGGTGCGTTAACCCAAGGGCAATTGAACTCGGATCGTAACGGCCTTATGACAGGGGCGAGGAAACGCGGACGGAGCCTGGTGATGCGGCGGGCCACAGATCGAGTATTACCGGCGGAGACCGGTGAGGCAGGGGGTGCGACCGGAATTGCCACCGGTGCGGCACCGCGCGAGATTTCCTATTCCTTTTCGGCCCGGTCGCGGGCAGGCAAGGCAGTGGTCCGGACCATCGAGAATCTGACCGGCAGGCCGCGCCTTCTGCGCATGGCGCTCGGTTATGAGGACGAGGTCGAGGCGGGCCGGGATTTCTGGGAAGTGATGCAGGAACGGTACGGCATAACGCTGGATATCTCCGGGCTTGAGAACATCCCTCGCGAGGGTCCGTTGGTGGCGGTGGCGAACCACCCTTACGGCATTCTGGATGGGCTAGCGATGGGGCGTATCCTGTCGGCGGCAAGGGGCGATTTCAAGATCATCGCGCATGTGGTCTTCAAGCGCGCCAGAGATCTGGAACGGATCATCCTTCCGATTGATTTCGGGGAGACCAAGGCCGCAATGGCGCGCAACATCGCGACCCGCAAGGCAGCGCTGGAGTATCTGGCCGAGGGCGGAGCGATTGGGATTTTCCCGGGCGGAACGGTTTCGACCTCGGCGAAACCCTTCTCACGGCCGATGGATCCGCAATGGAAGACTTTCACGGCGAAGATGATAGCAAGATCCAAGGCGACGGTGGTTCCGATCTATTTCGACGGGCGCAATAGCCGTCTCTTCCAGATCGCCAGTCATTTGAACCCGACCCTCAGAGTGGCACTGTTGATCAACGAGTTTGACAGTCGGATCAAGGACCCGCTGAAGGTGCAGATCGGGCGGCCACTGCCGCAAGAGGAGATCTCAGCCCGGGCGCGGGATCAGAGGGGGTTGATGGATTATCTCCGACGAGAGACCTATCGACTGAACCCCGAGCCGGAGAAGGATTATTCCTACGGGCTCTATCTGGGGTGAACCATGCGCCGGGTGGAGAGGGCGCGCGGCCGGGGCCGGCTCCCACCCACCCGCC
>JBCDKL010000212.1:0-5825 GCA_038746695.1 Pseudomonadota bacterium
CTTCAGCAGCGGCTATCTAGCGAATCTCGGGACTATTGCAGCGCTAGTAAACAGTCGCGATCTGATTTTGAGCGACGAGTACAACCATTCCAGCCCCTCGGCGCAGCGCACTCCAGTACCGCCGACGCCGCAATAGCCACCGGGGTTCTTGGCGAGATATTGCTGGTGGTAATCCTCGGCGAAAAAGAATTCGGGCGCGGGCAGGATCTCAGTTGTGATCTTGCCGAAGCCCGCCTGGGTCAGCCGGGTCTGGAAGGCGGCTTTGCTGTCCTCGGCCGCCCGGGCTTGCTCGGCCGATGTCGCGTAGATGCCCGAGCGGTATTGCGAGCCAACGTCATTGCCCTGGCGCATGCCTTGGGTTGGGTCGTGGTTCTCCCAAAACATCCGGAGGAGTTCTTCGTAGGAGATCTTCGCCGGGTCGAACACCACCAGCACCACTTCGTTATGGCCGGTGCGGCCGGAGCAGACTTCCTGATAGGTCGGGTTTGGAGTAAAGCCCGCAGCATAGCCGACCGCTGTGACCCACACGCCTGGGCGGGTCCAGAATCGCCGCTCGATTCCCCAAAAGCAGCCCATGCCAAACACCGCCGTCTCAAGCCCTTCAGGATAGGGGCCCTTCAACGCATGACCGTTGATGAAATGGGTCTCGGCGGTCAGTATCGGCTCGGCCCGACCGGCAAGGGCCGCGTCGGCGCTGACCATGGCGGTTTTGCGGAAACCAAACATGTCTTTCTCCGTCAAAGATTTCTGCTTGAAACTATGGCTCGAAGCCGGGCCGTTGCAAGGTTGTCCCCGCTGGAATCCCCGGCGAAATCCCCGTCATCCACAGAAAAGACGTGAACATTAATTGAACAAACCCTTTTGCTGAACCGCACTTGGCGCTATCCTCCCAGCCCATGAGCAGTGCATATTCCGACGATGCGGAAGCCTTCGAGGCCTGGGAGGCGCGGCCCCTGTCGCAACAGGCGATGGCGCCGCCGCCCTATCTCACGGGCCTGAACGAAGCTCAGATGCGGGCGGTCGAGGCGCTGGAGGGCCCAGTTTTGGTGCTGGCCGGTGCGGGTACCGGGAAGACGAAGGTTCTGACCACCAGGCTTGCTCATCTGATCCATACCCGCCGCGCCTGGCCCAGCCAGATCCTGGCCGTCACCTTCACCAACAAGGCGGCGCGCGAGATGAAGAACCGGATCGGCGCCATGATGGGCAACGCGGTCGAGGGGATGCCATGGCTCGGCACTTTCCATTCGATCTGTGTGAAGATCCTGCGCCGCCATGCCGAATTGGTGGATCTTAAGTCGAACTTCACGATCCTGGACAGCGACGACCAGCTCCGCCTGATCAAGCAGATCCTGGATGCCGAGGAGATCGATCAGAAGCGCTGGCCGCCGCGGCTCTTCGCCTCGATGCTGGACCGCTGGAAGAACAAGGCGCTGACGCCCGGCAAAGTCCCCGCCGATGAATGCGGCTTCGCCAATGGCCGTGGGGCCGAGCTTTACGAAGCCTATCAGGCCCGACTGAAGACCCTGAACGCCGTCGATTTCGGCGATCTGCTGCTGCATGTGGTGACGATCTTCCAGGGCTTTCCCGAGGTACTGGCCGACTATCAGAAGCGCTTCAAATACATGCTGGTGGACGAGTATCAGGACACCAATGTGGCGCAGTATCTCTGGCTGCGCCTGCTGGCGGCCGAGCATCGCAATATCTGCTGTGTCGGCGATGACGACCAGTCGATCTATGGCTGGCGCGGGGCCGAGGTCGCAAACATTCTGAATTTCGAGAAGCATTTCGAAGGGGCGGAGGTGATCCGACTCGAGCAGAATTACCGCTCGACCCCGCATATCCTGGCCGCCGCCTCGGGCGTGATCGCGGCCAATGAGGGCCGTCTTGGCAAGACCCTCTGGACTGACTCGAACCATGGCGAGAAGGTCCGCCTGATCGGCCATTGGGACGGCGAAGAGGAAGCCCGCTGGATCGGCGAGGAGGCCGAGGCCCTGCAACGCGGCACCCGCGGCCATGATCCGCTCAGCCTCGACGAAATGGCGATCCTGGTCCGCGCCTCGTTCCAGATGCGCGCCTTCGAGGACAGGTTTCTGACCATCGGCCTGCCCTATCGCGTGATCGGCGGTCCTCGGTTCTATGAGCGGATGGAAATCCGCGATGCCATGGCCTATTTCCGGGTGACCGTCAGTCAGGATGACGGTCTGGCGTTCGAGCGTATCCTCAACACGCCAAAGCGCGGCCTCGGCGACAAAGCGCAGCAAAACCTGAACGGCCTCGCCCGGGCCAACGGGATCAGCCTGTTCGAGGCGTGCCGGATCGCCGCCGAGACCGGCGAAGGGGTGACCAAGAAGGCCAAGTCCGCGCTGAAAGAGCTGATCGACGGGTTCGACCGCTGGCACGCGCTGCTCGGCGCCAAGGATCTCACCCATGTGGAGTTGGCCGAGCAGATCCTCGAGGAATCAGGCTATACTGCCATGTGGCTGTCGGACAAATCGCCCGAGGCGCCGGGGCGGTTGGAGAACCTCAAGGAACTGATCAACTTCCTCGAGGAATTCGAGAACCTGCAAGGCTTCCTCGAACATGTCTCCCTGGTCATGGATAACGAGACCGAAGAGGCCGGCGCCAAGATCTCGATCATGACCCTGCACGCGGCCAAAGGGTTGGAGTTTCCCGCGATCTTCCTGCCGGGATGGGAGGATGGGCTGTTCCCCAGCCAGCGCTCGATGGATGAAAACGGGATGCAGGGGGTCGAGGAGGAGCGGCGGCTGGCCTATGTCGGCCTCACCCGCGCTGAGCAGCATCTGACGGTCAGCTTCGCGGCCAACCGGCATATGTATGGCCGCTGGCAGAGCTCGCTGCCCAGCCGGTTCATCGACGAATTGCCCGCGGAACATGTCGAGGTTCTGACCCCGCCCGGCCTCTATGGCGGCGGTTATGGCGCCTCGGCCCCACTGACCGAAAGCAGACTGACCGAAGCCTCGATGCTGGAGGCAAGGGCCGCGCAATCGAACACCTATAACTCGCCGGGCTGGAAGCGCATGGCGCAAAGGCGCGGGCAGCACGGGCTCAGCCAGCCGCAGGAGGCGCGCAATCTGGTGATCGACGCCCAAGCAGTCAGCGCCTTCGAGACCGGTATGCGCGTGTTCCACCAGAAATTCGGCTATGGCACGATCGAGGCGATCGAGGGCGACAAGCTGGCAGTCGCCTTCGAGAAGGCGGGCCGCAAGAATGTCGTCGCCAGCTATGTGACCGAGGCCGCCCCGCGCAGCGCTGCGATGGATGACACGGGCAGCGGCAGCGGCGCCGGGGATGT
Organism: Pseudomonadota bacterium; assembly: GCA_038746695.1. Taxonomy (GTDB): domain Bacteria; phylum Pseudomonadota; class Alphaproteobacteria; order Rhodobacterales; family Rhodobacteraceae; genus Thermohalobaculum. The sequence continues at coordinate 3,314 of JBCDKL010000212.1, forward strand.
CCCGTTCTAATCCCCCCTCGCCAGGCGAAGCCCTAGACCGGACAGCGGCTGACAACCATGGTGCGCCCGGCATGGAAGCCTCCGAACATACGGCCGGTAGCGATGGCCGCGCCCTGGCTCCGGTCGACGCCTCCGACAAGGACCTTTGCGCCGCCGCGTCGCGCCTGATCCGCGAAACCGAGGCATTGCATGCCCCGCTCCGTAGGCCCGATCCCCCAGTCACGCTGTTATCGCGCCGAGGGCGGCATGTGGTGGTGCTAGCCGGGCAGAGGGGGCCAGAGGCGCTGGTCTTCAAATTCATCCTCCGCGATGGCCAGGCGAGCAAGAGCCGTGGCGCCTTCGCCCAGACCCAGGCCGCGCATCGGGCGCTGACCGGGCATCCCCGCTTCGCCGTGGTCGCACCGGTCTGCCTGATGGCAGAGGATTGCGGCTTTGCCATGCGTTTCGTGGCGGGAGAGCAGCTCGCCACTCGCGCCAAGTCTTGGCGGAGCGGCCCGCGGCGGCGCCAAGCTCTGGCAAGTGACGCGCTGGCCTGGCTCGAGACCTTCCATCAGGCGATGGGGCGTGCTTCCCGCGGTCTCGACCCCGATTGGTTCGCCGCCCGGCTGGACACGATCACGACCAAGAGCGCTGAGAAACCGGAGACCACAAGGCATTCAGAGACGTTCCACCGCGCCCGGGAGCGCTGGTACGCGCTTGGAACCGGGCTGGCCGGCACCGCGCTGCCTTTCGCCCCGGCCCATGGCGATTTCGGCCTGCATAACCTCTTGCAGACCCGGACCCGCCTCACTGCAATCGATTTCAGCGCCGAGCGTGCCCATCCTGCAGAGCCGGTCACCCGCGACCTCGCCCGGTTTGCCGCCACTCTGCCCGCCATGCCGGGCTGGCGCCAGGAGACGGAGAAGAGTGCTCTGCTCCAAGCCGGGTATCCCGGTCTCGACTGGTCGAGCCCCGCAACTGCCTGGGCGCTGATCTACCATCATCTGAACGCCTGGAGTTCGCACCGCCACCGCGCCCGGTCTCAGGCCGGGCGTTTCGAGACCGATGCCGCCCAGGCCCCGAGGGCTGAAGCCATGCTCGATGCATTGGAAAGACGCCTCTAAAGAGTATCGCGGCGCTGATCTTCGCCCCTAAGAAAACATGCGGTATAATACCGGCTCATAAACAAAAGCCATTTTTGGGGGAGACGAAAATGCCTGCAAAACCAATCCTGAGCGCGCTCCTGGCGCTCGGTCTCGGCGCCTGCTCGTTCGGGGGACAGATCTCCGAACATGCAACCGACTATAACAAAAGCGTCGAAGACATCGAAAACCGGATGCTGTTCCTGAATGTGGTCCGCGCGGCCAAACGCCATCCGATGCACTTTTCGCGGGTCACCGGAATCACGGGGAATCTCGAGGGAACGGCCGCACTCGACAGCAGCGGGACACTGTTCGATGGCAGCGGGCTGGACACGCTGAACCTGACAAGCAAGCTCTCGGGCGCCAGCAAACCCAGCTTCACCTTCCAGCCGCTCGATTCGAAGAAGTTTTTCACCGGCATCCTCTCGCCCGTTCCCGTCGAAATGTTCGACGGTTATCTGCGCCAGGGTTGGCAGCCGGTTCTGTTGATCCACGCCCTGGCCGAGAAGATCGAGATAACCGTCGAGTACAACAAACAGGTCTCGCGCGGCGCAGACCCCAAAACCACCACTGTCAGCATCTGCGAGATCTCGAATGACCCGCGGAACAAGGCCGAGTTCGACCGCTTCTCGCTGATCGCCGAGATCCTGGCCGAGGCCCGGCCCCGGGTGGTGCCCAAGACAGATGTCTTCGGCCCTGTCCTCACCGCAGCGCAGATCCGCGAGATCGGCGACTTCGCGGAACTGCGCGAGGACGGCTTCAAGACGACCGCAAAAAAGGGCGACACCACGTTTCAGCTAACCCGCAGCTCGGGCAACCTGACCTTCGATCTCTCGGGCGGCAATGCGACCCGACAGCACTTCGTCTCGGTCGGCCGCCGCGGGCTCGACGCGCTCTGTCAACCTGCCGGGTTCCAAGGATTTAAGAGCGCCCTTGAAACAGACCGCAAAACAGCGCAATCGCGCACTCCGAAAAAGGTCGCCGAAGACCAATTCAAGACCTCCAAGCCGAGCCAAGTGCTCGGAAAGGTCCAGTTCGTCTCGGTCGGCGCCAATATCACCCTGCGCTCGCCCCAGGCGCTGCTTTACTACATGGGTGAACTGATGCGCACCCAACTGCCCGAGAGGTTCGTGGTCGCCGATCCCGGGCAGCGGCAGGTCACCCTTTCCGCCGGGCCCGAGCCGCTGCTTGTGGTCAATGAGGCCCCGCTGGATCTGGCCGAGAAAGTGGCCGTCAGGGTGACCCATCGTGGCGAAACCTATGCCATCCCGAGCGGGGCCGCGGCGGGGCGGAGCATGCAGTTGCTCACCCTCGCCCGGCATCTCTTCTCGCTGAATATCGAGGAAGAGGATTTCCGCGCCCCGCAGACGGTACGCTTCTTGAACTGAGCA
>JBCDKL010000213.1:0-5812 GCA_038746695.1 Pseudomonadota bacterium
ACGACACCGCGACCAACCGGATGGTCGCCGATCTGATGCTCTCGGCCGTGGGCCATAATGTGGTGGCGGCGACCGGAGGGGAAGACGCGCTTGCCCAGATCGCAGCAGGGCCGTTCGACCTGGTGCTGATGGATATCCAAATGCCGGATCTCGACGGGTTGAGCGCGCTCAAACGCATCCGCCGCTCCGGTCAAAGCTGGTCCAACCTGCCGGTGATCGCCATGACCGCCGATGCCATGCCCGAAAAGCGCGCGCATTACCTGGGGGCGGGGATGACCGGTTATGTCGCCAAACCGGTCGACCGCAGGGCGCTGTTGGACGAAATCGACCGGGTGATCGCCCGCCATCGCGCGCCCGAGACGCAGATCCGCAGCGCCTGAGGTCGGGCGCCGGGTACCGTTTCACGTGTTGAACAGAAAATGCAGCACATCGCCATCGGCGACGCGATAGGCCTTGCCCTCGGCGCGCATCTTACCCGCCTCCTTGGCCGGTTGTTCGCCGCCGAGATCGACATAATCCACATAACCGATGGTCTCGGCACGGATAAAGCCCCGTTCGAAATCGCCATGGATCACCCCGGCGGCCTGGGGCGCCAGCGTGCCTGCGGCAATCGTCCAGGCGCGGGCCTCCTTCGGACCGGCGGTGAAGTAGGTGATCAAACCCAACAGCCTGTATCCCGCCGCGATCATCCGGTCGAGCCCCGAGGTCTCGAGCCCCAGATCGGTCAGGAACTCGGCACGTTCCTCATCGGCGAGCTGCGCGATCTCCTCCTCGATCGCCGCCGAGATCACCACATGCGCCGCCCCTTGCTCGGCCGCAAAGCGGGCCACCGCCTCGGAATGGGCATTGCCTTGGGCGGCCGCCTCCTCCTCGACATTGCAGACATAGAGAACTGGTTTTGAGGTGAGCAGGCCGAGGCCGCGCCAGGTCTTGGCGTCTTCCGCCGCCACTTCGACCATGCGCGCGGGCTTGTCCGCCTCGATCGCGGTCTTCGCCGCCTGAAGCAGCCGTTCCTGCTCCACCGCCTCCTTTTCGCCGCCGCGAATCTTGCGGGCGAGGTTCTGCAAACGCCTCTCGATGCTCTCGAGATCCGCCAGCATCAGCTCGGTCTCGATGGTTTCAGCGTCCGAAACCGGATCAACCCGACCATCGACATGGGTGATGTCGTCGTCCTCGAAACAGCGCAACACATGCGCAATCGCGTCGACCTCACGAATATTTGCGAGGAATTGGTTACCCAGACCCTCCCCTTTCGAGGCGCCTTTCACCAGCCCGGCGATGTCGACGAAGGTCAACCGCGCCGCAATCACCTGTTTCGAGCCCGCGATCTCGGCCAGCCGGTCGAGCCGCTGATCGGGGACCGAGACTTCACCCACATTCGGCTCGATCGTGCAGAATGGAAAATTTGCCGCCTGTGCTGCGGCGGTCCGGGTCAACGCGTTGAAGAGCGTGGATTTCCCCACATTCGGCAAGCCGACAATGCCACAGCGAAACCCCATATCACCCTCTTTCCATCGATGCGGACCGCCGGATGACACGCCTAGGCCGAGCCGTCAAGACCACAAGTAAAATCGCAGTCACGGCCTCGTGATTACTATGGCATCCACTCACGTAGCGTCACGAAAACGCGAATATACGTGACGCCCCAAGGTTATTGATCTGTAAAGGGAAACAACAGAGCGTCCCACCCGCGAGTGAAACGCCAAAGGAGGCACGAATGACAGAACTCAGGGTAACAGTCACGAACACATCGAATGCGGGCGGCACGTTCCTGACCCCGTTCTATTTCGGTTTTCACAATGGGGATTTCGATCTTTTCGAGGCGGGCGAGGCCGCTTCAGCCGGGCTGGAAGTCCTGGCCGAGGATGGCTCTGCCGGTATCCTGGCACAGGAACGCGCTGCCGCGTCGCCCGGCAGCGAAGGCCTGGTTGTCTTTGGGGCTGGCGGCCCGATTGCAACCGAGGAAGTCACCTCGGATACAATCGAAATTGATGGAGCTTTGAACACCCATCTCGCCTATGCCGCGATGATCCTTCCGTCGAACGATGCTTTTGTCGGCAATGACGAAGCACTGCGCCTATTCTCGGACAGCGGCCGTTTCCTGGGCGCGCGGGTGGTGACGCTGGAAGGGACCGACGTCTATGACGCCGGGACCGAGCTGAACACCGAGGAAGACGCGGCCTTCATCAACCAGGTAGCTGGGAATACCGGCCTGGACGAAGACGGTTTCGTGCGCCTGCATGAAGGGTTCAACGGCTCCGAAGGCAACCCCGACGGCACGTTCGGCTTCGACACACCGGGCGCTGAGGAGGCGGGGCTGACCTCGGGCGAACAGATCATCCTGGGAGGCGTCAATGATTTCGGCGCGTCGATCACCGATGAAGCCGACTTCACCCGCGAAGGCGCACAGATCGCCGAGCTTCACATCAACACCGTGGTGCGCACAGAAGGCACCGATGGCGCGGACACTTTCTCGGGCCAACGCGATGACGACATCGTCAATGCCGGTGAGGGCAATGACGTGATCCGCGGCAATCGCGGCTATGACGAGCTTTCTGGCGAAGGCGGTGCTGACCGGATCTTCGGCGGGCTCGGCAATGACCTGATCTTTGGCGGGACCGGCAATGACCTGGCACGCGGCAATCAGGGCAACGATCAGATCTTCGGCGGCGAGGGCAATGACATTCTTGGCGGCCATGCGGGCGATGACCTGCTGGATGGCGGCATCGGCCAGGATGTCTTGAACGGCGGCTTCGGGGATGACACGATCATCGGCGGCGCAGGAGACGACACCGTGGCCGGCAATCAGGGCGATGACGTGATCGTCTTCAACAGCGGCGATGGAGATGACACGGTCCGTCTCTTCGACCGGCGCGGCGATGACACGATCGTCCTCAATGTCGAAGGGATCTTCAGCTTTGAGGATGTCCTGGCGACGGCCAGCAGCACGGCCAATACCGTCACCCTCGATTTCGGCGAGCAAGGCAGCCTGTTCCTGGATGGCACGCGGCTAAGCGATCTGGATGAAGACGACTTCATCCTGCCGGAGATCGAGGCTCTTCTCTGATCGAAATCAGATCCCGGGGTGGGCCGCATGGCCCGCCCCACATCGCTGTTAAGCTCCGATGCCCTAATCCTAGCGCCGGAACTTGCTGACCAGGCGTTCGAGCGCGGTGAGCGGCGGGTCCGGCTCGGCCGAGGCTTCCTCTGGCGCAGCCTGTGCGGGTGCCTTTTTCTCAGCCGTTTTCTGACGGGGCGGAGTGACCCTGAGCGCGACCGCGTTCTGAAACCCCCCGTGATCGCCCTCGGCCAGCTTCACCGCCCCATCGCCGATCCCTGCCAGAAGCGGGTCGAGCCAGTCCCGGTCCGCCTTGGCGAAATCATGCAGCACATAGCCGGGCACCTTCTCCTTGTCGCCGGGATGGCCGATGCCGAGCCGGATGCGGGTATAGTCTGCTCCGATATGCTGATGCAGCGAGCGCAGCCCGTTATGCCCGGCATGGCCGCCACCGCTCTTCACCCGGCATTTCCCAGGGGCGAGGTCCAGTTCGTCATGGAACACCGTGATCTCGGCGGGTGTGAGCTTGTAGAACCGCATCGCCTCGCCGACCGATTGGCCCGAGAGGTTCATGAAGGTCTGCGGTTTCAGCAGAAGGACCTTGCGGTCTCCCAGCCTGCCCTCGGCGATCTCGCCCTGGAACTTGGCCCGCCAGGGTGAAAAGCCCCGCGCGATCTCGTCGATCGCCATCCAGCCGATATTATGCCGGTTCTGCGCGTATTTGGCGCCGGGATTGCCGAGGCCGACGAAGAGTTGCATGGATCGCCACCCCTCTCCGAGCGTTCCCGGTTAGGGGTCAGGAGGCCTGGTTATGCTCGCGGATCTTCTCGGCCGCGGCCTTGTCAAAGGCAACGCCCTTCTCCTCGAGCATTTTGTCGAGCGATCCGTCCAGGGTCATCTCGGTCACGATATCGCAGCCGCCGACGAATTCGCCTTTGACGTAAAGCTGTGGCGTGGTCGGCCAGTCGGAGAAATCCTTGATCCCTTGGCGCATCTCATCGCTGGCAAGGATATTCACATCCTTATAGGCGATCCCCATAAAGCCCAGGATCTGCGCCACCCGGCTGGAGAAGCCGCATTGCGGCATGGTCGCCGTCCCCTTCATGAAAAGGACGACATCGTTATCGTCGACATGGGTCTTGATCTCGGCCTGGGCGGCGGTGGTGTCCATCGGGTCTCTCCTTACTCGGGCGCGCTGGTCTGCAGGGCCATCGCATGCAGCGGCGCGCCAGGGCCGTGCAGAATGCTGGTCAGCGCCTTGTTGACCATGCGTTGCTGTTGCACGCGGTTCAGACCGCGGAACTCCTCGGCCACCACATTAACGGCGTAGTGGTTCTGGTCGCCTGCGGTGTCAACAACCTCGACCCTGGCCCCGGGCAGGCTCGCGCGGATCAGGCGTTCGATTTCACTGGCGGGCACGGGCATCGGCTGGCACTCCTGTCTCTCGGCGCATGTAGCCTTGACCGGCGGGCGGTGCAAGGCAAGAGCGGATCGACCGGGCAGCGGGAGGAAGATCGGGGGCGTGACCGAGTTCACCATCGCCAGCTTCAACGCAAAGAACCTGATCGGGGCGGAGCGGGAGCATTACCGCTTTGAACGCTATACCGAGGAGGAATTTGCCTGGAAGGCCGATTGGATGGCCGATCAGCTTTTGTCGCTGGGTGCGGATGTGGTCGGCTTCCAGGAGATCTTCGAGGAGGCTCCACTGGCCGGGATCATCGCCGAGGCCGACAGCCGCGGGGCCGCGTTGAACGCCGCCAGGGTGCCGGATCGCTCGAAGCGCCATCACCGGCGGGCGACTTTCAGACAGTTCGAATGGCAGAGCTATGCCGAGGCGGAACTGGCGTTCTCGCCCAATGCCAATGATGGCGGGCCGGGGGCGCGGCGCCCTGGGCTGGCCCTGCTGTCGCGGTTCGGCTTCGTTGGGCCGGTCAAGGCGCTGCAGGTCCTGGAGCCCGCGGTGGAGATCCCGCTTGCCGATCTCGGCGGAGGCGAGAACGGGGTCTTTCGGCTCTCAAGGCTGTCGCGCCCGATCCAGAAGGCGCGCGTGCCCGTGGGCGGTCAGGTGGTGACGGTGTTCAACTGCCATCTGAAATCAAAACTGGGCGCGTATCCGCGCGGCGACGGGCCGGCGCCCGAGGCGGATCTGCTGACCTATGATCCGCTAGGCCGGGCGATGGGGGCGCTGCGCGCGGCTTTGCGCCGGATGGCCGAGGCCTGGGTGCTGCGCCGGGCTGTGCTGGCGGAGCTGGACCAGGGCCGCCCGGTGATTGTCCTGGGCGATTTCAACGACAATGAACATGCCGTCTCGACCGAGATCGTTACCGGCGAGCGGCCCTTCAAGAACTATGCCTGGATGCGGCGGCACGATGCCGAGCGGGCGGATCAACGCTATTCCGACGCCGAGGCGGTGGCGATTACCGAGCGCATCGAGGCTGTGCGGCTTTATCCGGCCGAGACGCTGTTCTTGCGCAAATCGCTGCGAGATATGGTTTTCACCACTGCGTTCGGGGGTGTGTTCGAGAGCATCGACCAGATCCTCCTATCGCGGCATTTTCACCCCGACTTTGCCGGGCGGATCGGCGAGATGACCTTTTTCTCGGTCCTGAACGACCATCTGACGGACGGTGCGCATCCAGAGGCGCCCTATAAAACGCTGGCCTCGGATCACGGGCAGATCATGGCGCATCTCCGGCTCGGACCGGGATGAACGAAACGGCCTGCGCCCGTGCCGGGCGCAGAAGACATGCAAGC
>JBCDKL010000214.1:0-5798 GCA_038746695.1 Pseudomonadota bacterium
CGAGACAGCGCTTCTGGAGGCCGGTATCCCTCTCGCCCATATCGAGGCCAATCGTTCGGTGCCGATGTATCGCACGGATATCGACACCGTCCCCGTCGGCCCGTTCAAGGGCGGCATGGTGGTCTCTCTGCGCTATGTCTCCCCCGACCTGGTCGATCAGGCGTCAGAGGTCACAGCACAGTTTCCTTGGGCCCATGGCGCGCCCATCCATATCGGCGACCCCTCCGAGATCGGCATTCGTGACGTCGCGCATCCTGACTGGGGAGACCCACCGGTTTCGACCGAGGGTGTGCCGATGTTCTGGGCTTGCGGCGTGACCCCGCAGAATGCGTTGGCCGAGGCGCGGCCGCCGCTTTGCATCACCCATACACCAGGGCGTATGCTGATCACCGATATCGATGATCGGGCCGATAGTTTTCTGAAGTAGCCACCAAACAACCGGGAGAAGATCATGAAGAGACTTTTGCTTGCTGCCGCCATGTCGGCTGTCGCGACTGCAGCCATGGCCGATAGCCCTGCCGTCATCAAGGCGGTCGGGACCTGGGGCAGCCTCACCAACTATCAAAAGCACGAAGGGCCGTTCTGGAACGAGTTCATCGCCGAGGCCTCGGGCGGATCGATCATCGGCGAGATCAAACCGCAGACCGAGCTCGGCCTGAAGGGTTTCGAGATCATGCGCCTGGTCAAGAACGGCGTCTTCGATTTTGCCTTCGGGTTGCCCGGCTATGTTGCCGCCGAGAATGCGATCTTCGAAGGCGCCGATCTGTCCTCGGTTACCCAGGACATCGACACACAGCGCAAGGTTGCCGAAGCTTATTTCCCGACGCTCGAACAGGCGTTCGCGGAGATCTACAACGCCAAGCTCTTGATGCTCTACCCTTTCCCCAGCCAGACCCTTTGGTGCAATGGCGAGGTGGGCGGGATTGCCGATCTCGACGGCAAGAAAATCCGGGTCTACGCGACCACGTTGGGCGATTTCGTCGAGGGCGCTGGCGGCACCTCGGTCACCGTGCCTTTTGCCGAGGTAATCCCAGCGCTGGAGAAGGGCGTGGTCGATTGCGCCATCACCGGCACGATGTCGGCCTATAAGGCGAAATGGCATCAGGTCGCGACCCATGCCTATACACTCCGCGTCGGCTGGGGCCTCGCCTTCGGCGCCATGAACATGGACAAATGGAACTCGCTAAGCGCCGAACAGCAAAATGTCCTGACTAAAGAGGTTGCGGCACTGACCGACCGGATGTGGGCAGAGACGGCGACCGAAGACGATGTGGCGATCAGCTGCATCACCGGTGGCGCCTGCGAGATCGGCGAGCCCGGCGCCATGGTCCTGGTTGAGCCCAGCGCAGACGATCTGGCGCTGCGTGACAAGATCGCCACCGACGTCGTACTGGCCCGCTGGGCCGACCGTTGCGGCAGCGAATGTGCTGCCAACTGGAACGAAACCGTCGGCAAGGTACTGGGTCTGGAAGCCGCCGAAAAGTGATCCGCAAAGGATCTGCCCTGGCGCTGGCCTCCTGACTGGCCAGCGCATTTTCGAAGGATCCCGCTCATGCAGTCTCTGATAGCCCGCGCGCATGGCCTGTCTCGGGTGTTTGTCTGGATCGGCGGTGCGATGATCCTGCTGTCGGCCTTTCTGGTGACCGTCGAAGTGTTCCTGCGCAGGCTGTTCAACACGTCGCTTGCCGGGGCCGATGAGATTTCCGGCTATGCTTTCGGGGTCGCCACCACTCTGGGCTTTGCCTACGCGCTGTTCGAACGGGCGCATATCCGGGTAGATGCTCTGTTTATCCTGCTGCCACAGGGGTTTCGCATTCTTCTCAACGTGATCGGATTGCTGTTGCTGATCGGCTTTGCCGCAATCGTTGCCTGGATGGGATGGCAGATGCTGGCCGACACGCTCGAGCACGGCTCGCGCTCGATCACGCCGATGCGCACACCATTGGCCATTCCACAGATCCCTTGGCTGTTCGGCTGGCTGTTCTTTGTCGCCTGCGGGCTGCTGCTGCTGTTGGGAGCTTTGCAGGCCACGCTGCGCGGACAGGCATCCGAGGGCGAGCGGCTGATCGGCCCCAAAACCCTAGATGAACAGATCGAAGACGAGACTGTCTGATGCTGAGCAAGACGCTGCTCATTCTGCTCGGACTGATCGCCCTGGCCGTGCCCGTGGCCGCCGTTTTGGGCTGGCTCGGCCTGACCATGATGCATCTGGAAAGCCCGATGCCGCTGCACCGCGCCTTGGCCGATATGGCGTGGCAGACGGGGACGGATTTCCTGCTAGTCGCCATCCCGATGTTCATCCTTCTGGGCGAGATCCTGCTGCGCGCGGGGATCGCTCAGCAGATGTATGATGGCTTGGTCAAATGGCTGGGATGGCTACCCGGCGGGCTGATGCATGCCAATACGGGCTCCTGCTCGCTCTTCGCTGCGACTTCCGGGTCCTCGGTGGCGACGGCCGCCACCATCGGGACGGTCGCCATCCCCGAAATTTCCCGGCGCGGCTATAACGAGCGCCTGTTCCTCGGTACCATTGCTGCCGGCGGAACGCTGGGCATTCTGATCCCGCCCTCGATTAACCTCATCCTCTATGGATTGCTGACCGATACCTCGGTGCCCGAGCTCTACCTGGCAGGTTTCCTGCCGGGCTTTCTGCTGGCGCTGCTGTTCATGATCACGGTGGTCTGTTTATGCGTGGCGCGGCCCGAATGGGGTGGAGAGCGTTTGCGCGCCAGTTGGGGCGAGCGGGTCGCAGCACTGCCTGCCCTGGTTCCACCAATCGGGATTTTCCTGGTGGTCGTCGGCTCGATCTATGCCGGTCTGGCCACACCGACCGAGGCGGCGGCACTGGGCGTGGTCGCCGCCCTCATCCTGGCCGCGGCGAACAGGACACTGACCCTGCCGATGCTGCGCTCCGCGATCGAGGGAACGATGCGGACCACATCGATGATCATGCTGATCATAATCGCGGCTGTTTTCTTGAATTTCGTCCTATCGGTCATCGGGCTGACCCAGGCTTTGGCGGATTTCGTGACCGGATTGGGGTGGAGCCCAATGCAGACCATGCTGATGCTGATCGCGGTCCTGGTCGTGGTCGGCTGTTTCATGGAAACGCTCTCGATGCTGCTCACGACCGCGCCACTGGTCACGCCCATTGTCGTGGCTCTGGGCTTCGATCCGGTCTGGTTCGGCATTCTGCTGATGGTCCTGCTGGAGACCGCGTTGATCACCCCGCCGATTGGGATCAATCTCTATGTCGTCCAAGGCGTGCGCGAGGGCGGACGGCTGACCGATGTGATGATCGGCGCAGCACCTTTCGTGGTCACGATGTTCGCGATGATCGCAATGCTGCTGATCTTTCCTCATATCGCGCTCTGGCTGCCGTCGCTCGTCTACTGACCCTTCACCTGACCCGAAGACGCGCCGAGATCACACGCTAATGACCGCGCAACGCGAGAAAACTGCCATGCATCAATTCTGGATCGACCGGGGGGGAACCTTTACGGATATCGTCTGCCGCAGGCCCGACGGGTCTCTCGAGACCGTGAAGCTCCTGTCCGAGAATCCGACTCATTACAAGGACGCCGCGGTTCAGGGTATCCGCCAATGCCTCGGCCTCGCCGCTGACAAGCCGATCCCGGCGGAGGCAATCGAGGCGGTCAAGATGGGCACGACTGTCGCGACCAATGCGCTGTTGGAGCGCAAGGGCGACCGCACTCTTCTGCTGATCAATGAAGGCTTCGGCGACCTGCTGCGAATCGGTTATCAGAACCGCCCCAGATTGTTCGACCTGAAGATCACGTTGCCGGAACTGCTCCACGCGCGTGTCGCTGAGATCCCAGGCAGGCTGGATGCCGAAGGCCACGAGATCGCACAGCTGAATATAGAAAAGGCCCGCGAGGCTCTGAGCTCCGCCAGAGAGGATGGGATCGACAGCGTCGCCATAGCCTTCATGCACAGCTATCTGAACCCTAACCACGAGGCGCGCGTCGCCGAAATTGCAGCAGAGTTCGGGATCCAGCAGATCTCCGTCTCTCATCAGGTCTCGCCATTGATCAAGCTGGTCTATCGGGCGGACACCACTGTGATCGATGCGTATCTCTCGCCGATCCTCGGGCGATATGTCGAGCAGGTCGCTGAGGAGCTTGGGGGAAAGGGGCGCGGGCAGCTTCTGTTCATGCAGTCGAACGGCGGCCTGACCGATGCTAGGTTTTTCCGCGGCAAAGACGCGATCCTCTCCGGTCCAGCGGGCGGCGTCGTTGGGATGGTGCGAACCGCCGGTTTGGCCGGGCTGGACAAGTTGATCGGCTTCGACATGGGTGGGACCTCGACGGATGTCTGCCATTATGCAGGATCGCTGGAGCGGTCGTTCGAAACCGAAGTCGCCGGGGTCCGCCTGCGCGCGCCGATGATGAATATCCACACCGTCGCCGCGGGTGGGGGATCGATCCTGACATTCCGGGATGGCAGGTTCCAAGTCGGTCCTGACAGCGCGGGCGCCCATCCCGGCCCTGCCTGCTATCGCCAGGGCGGGCCGCTTACCGTGACCGATTGCAACGTGATGCTGGGCAAGATCCAGCCCGGTCATTTTCCATGCGTCTTCGGCCCGACGGCCGATCAACCGCTGGATGCGGCAATCGTGCGGGAGAAGTTCGAGGCCCTGGCCCGGGCTGTTGCGGCTGCCACTGGTGCGGCTCCAAGGTCGCCGGAGGAGATCGCTCAGGGCTTTTTGCGCATCGCGGTCGAGAACATGGCCAATGCGATCAAGAAGATCTCGGTCCAGCGCGGCTATGACGTGACCGATTACACGCTGCAGTGTTTTGGCGGGGCAGGGGGGCAACATGCCTGTCTGGTCGCCGATGCTTTGGGGATGGAGCGGGTGTTCATCCACCCGCTCGCCGGCGTGCTGTCGGCCTATGGCATGGGTCTGGCCGAAACCCGCGCTTTGCACGAGCGCCAGTTCGGGCAGCCGATTTCCGACCTGAGCGCGGCGCGATCCTTTTTGGATGATCTGAGCGATATGGCTCGTGCAGAAGTGGCGGCACAGGGCATCCATGACGCCGCGATCCGCACTGAGGAACGCGCAAAACTGCGCTATCGCGGGGCTGATCAGGTGCTGGAGGTTGCCTTCGGCACCGATGACGAGATGCGCAAAAGGTTCGATGAGGCCCATAGGGCGCGCTTCGGCTTTGCCTTCGATGACCATGATATCACCATCGAAACCCTGTCCGTCGAAGCGATTGGCGGCGGCGAGGATGTGCCGGAGCGAGAGGTAAAGACCGCGCATGGCGCAGCGGAACCCATCGACTTCGTTCAAATGATGGGTGAGCAAACGCGGCTTTATGACCGTGCAGACCTTACCTCCGGCCAAATCATCCCGGGCCCATGTATCATCAAGGAGCCGACTGGCACGAATGTCGTCGAGCCCGGCTGGCAGGCCGAGATCAACCGCTTCGGTCATCTGATCCTGACCCGGGCCATACCGCGCGAGCGGCAAGAGGCGCTCGGCACCCAGGCCGATCCGGTTATGCTGGAAGTCTTCAACAATCTCTTCATGTCGATTGCCGAGCAGATGGGGGCGACGCTGGCGAACACCGCCTATTCGGTGAACATCAAGGAGCGGTACGACTTCTCCTGCGCGATCTTCGATGCGAGGGGCGACCTCGTGGCCAACGCCCAGCATGTGCCGGTCCATCTCGGCTCGATGAGCGAGAGCGTGAGAACCATTCTGCGCCAGAATGCGGGCCGTATCCGCCCCGGCGATGTGTTCATGATGAACAATCCTTTCGATGGCGGCACGC
>JBCDKL010000215.1:0-5732 GCA_038746695.1 Pseudomonadota bacterium
GACCGCCGGGTTCGGAGCGATTGGCTTCTGGGACGATTACGCCAAGGTGACCAAGTTCTCGGTGAAAGGCGTCTCGGGGAAGACCAGGCTGGCGATGGGGCTCGGGCTCAGCCTTCTGGCCGCAATCTGGGCGACGTCTTTGCAGCCCGAGCCCCTGCAGAACCAAGTGGCGCTGCCGGTGCTGAAGGACACTCTAATCCATATGGGCCTGTTCTACGCCCCTTTTGCCATGCTGGTGATTGCGGGCAGCGCCAACGCGGTGAACCTGACCGACGGGCTGGATGGGTTGGCGATCATGCCGGTGATGATCGCGGCGGGGTCGTTCGGGATCATTTGCTACATCGTCGGACGGACGGACTTCACGGAGTATCTCGGCATTCACTACGTCGCTGGGACCGGGGAGATTGCGATCATCTGTGCTGCGATCATCGGTGCTGGGCTGGGGTTTCTTTGGTACAATGCCCCGCCCGCCATGGTGTTCATGGGGGATACTGGCTCGCTGGCGCTGGGTGGCGCTTTGGGCGCGATGGCCGTCGCCGCCAAGCATGAGATCGTGCTGGCGATTATTGGCGGCCTCTTTGTGCTCGAGGCGGTCAGTGTGATCGTCCAGGTGGCGAGCTTCAAGCTGACCGGCAAGCGTGTGTTCCGCATGGCTCCGATCCACCATCATTTCGAGCAAAAGGGCTGGGCCGAGCCGACCATCGTGATCCGCTTTTGGATCATCGCCGTGATCTTGGCGATGATCGGTCTCGCCACGCTGAAGCTACGGTGATCCCGCTGCGCGCATATGCGGGCACCACGGTCGGAGTGCTGGGGCTTGGCCGGTCCGGCCTGTCCGCGGCCCGGGCCCTGAAGGCGGGCGGGGCGACGGTGCTCTGCTGGGACGATCAAGACGAACCCCGTGCGGACGCGTACGCCGAAGGGCTGGCGCTTGCCGATCTCTCCCGGCCGCGGGAGGCGGCATCGATTTCCCTTCTGGTCGTCTCGCCCGGCATTGTGCATCACTATCCGATACCGCATCCCGCCGTATCCGCGGCTTGGGAGGCGGGGGTTCCGGTGGACAATGACGTCTCGCTTTTCTTTCAGGCCATGGCGGATCCCGAGCGCGAGGGCGCCGATGACGGTATGCCAAAGATCCTCTGCATCACCGGATCGAACGGGAAATCCACCACGACCGCGCTCACCCATCATCTGCTAAGCGAGGCCGGGCGGCATACGCAGATGGGTGGCAATATCGGGCGCGGGGTCTTGGATCTCGACAATCCAGGTCCGGGCGAGGTGGTGGTTCTGGAGCTCAGCTCCTATCAGACCGAGCTCGCCCGCGCCCTGGCCCCGGATATCGCGGTGTTCCTCAACCTCTCGCCCGACCATCTGAGCCGCCATGGCGGAATGGGCGGATACTTCTGTGCCAAGAAGCGGCTTTTCGAGATGGGCGGGCCAGAGCGGGCGATCATCGGTGTAGACGGGCTGGAGGGCCGGTTCCTGGCCAATACGCTGGGGCCGGAGACGATCCAGATCTCCAACACCCGACGGCTCAAAGGCGAGGGCTGGTCGGTCTACATGAACAAGAACCATCTGACCGAGTGGCGCGGTGGCAAGCAGATGGCGGCCATCGATCTGCGTGCCTGCCCTGGGCTGATCGGTGCCCATAATCACCAAAATGCCTGTGCCGCCTATGCCGCCGCCCGCGCTGTTGGCGTCGCACCGCGCAGACTGGAGGCCGGTCTGGCGAGCTTCCCCGGCCTCGCCCATCGGATGGAGCGTCTGGGCACCGCCGGGGGCATCGCCTTTGTCAACGATTCCAAAGCCACCAATGCCGATGCGGCCGAGAAAGCCCTGCTGAGCTTCGAGCGCATCCGCTGGATCGCGGGCGGGCAGGCGAAGGAGGGGGGAATCGATGCGCTCGCCCCGCTCTTTCCCCGGATTGCCCGAGCGTATCTGATCGGCGAAAGCGCTGAGGCGTTTGCTGCAACTTTGGGTGACAAGGCGCAGATCAGCCAAACGCTTGACCGCGCGGTCGCCGAGGCCCGCGCCGATGCTCAGTCGGGCGAGACCATCCTGCTCGCTCCAGCTGCCGCCAGTTGGGATCAATTCGCCAGCTTCGAGGACCGCGGAGACCGGTTTCGCGCCCTAGTCGCCCCTTTTCTGGAGGATGCAACATGACCGAGATCGCCTTTCGCAACCTCGCCAAGCCGAAAGAGAATGCCTCGATCATCGGCGATTGGTGGCACTCAGTCGACCGGCTGACCTTGGGCGCGGTCATGGCGCTGTTCGCCGTGGGGCTGGTGCTGGCGCTGGCCGCGTCTCCTCCGCTCGCCTTCAAGAACGGGCTTTGGACCTATCACTATGTGGCGCGGCATGCGGTCTTCATGGTTTTGGGGTTCGGGATCATCGCCGCGGTCTCGATGTGCCAGTTGCGCACCGTGCGCCGGATCGGAGTGCTGATGTTCCTGGGGTTTCTGGTGGCCACGGCGCTGTTGCCGGTATTCGGCACCGATTTCGGCAAGGGAGCGACGCGGTGGTATTCGCTCGGCTTCATCTCGCTGCAACCCTCGGAGTTTCTGAAATGCGGCTTCGTGATAGCCATGGCCTGGCTGATGGCTGGCAGCACCGAGAAGCATGGGCCGCCGGGGATGACCTTGTCCGGTCTGATGGCGGTGCTGATCGCTGGCATGTTGGCGATGCAGCCGGATTTCGGCCAGGCGGTGCTGCTTCTTGGCGTCTGGGCGGCCATGATCTTCGTCGCTGGGGCGCAGATCTGGGTTCTGTTGGGTCTGGGCGCGTTCATCGGCTCGGCCGGGTGGATCGCCTATAACAGTTCCGAGCATTTCGCCCGGCGGATCGATGGTTATCTCTCGGAGCAGCTCGACCCGAATACCCAGCTTGCCTATGCCCAAAGCGCCATTCGCGAAGGTGGCCTGTTCGGCGTTGGCGCCGCCCAGGGCCAGGTGAAGTGGACCCTGCCGGATGCCCATACCGATTTTATCATCGCGGTTGCGGCCGAGGAATTCGGCCTGATCTTCACCGTCGCGATCATCGGCGTCTTCCTCTTCATCACCCTTCGCGCGCTGGCCCGGTTGCAGGCCGAGCGGAGCCTGTTCGTCCGCCTCGCGGGGTCGGGGCTGGCGGTGCTGTTCGGATTGCAGGCATTCGTCAACCTCTCCGTCGCGATCCGGCTTCTGCCCGCCAAGGGCATGACCCTGCCGTTCATCTCTTATGGCGGGTCATCCATGGTGGCCGCTGCAATCGGGATGGGAGCGCTTCTGGCGCTGACCCGCGCCCGCCCGCATGACGCCGCCGCTGATCTGCGGAGCGCGATGTGAGCCATCTCCTCGCCATCGCCGCAGGCGGGACCGGGGGGCATATGTTTCCCGCCCAGGCCCTGGCGGAGGAGATGTTGGAGCGCGGTTGGACGGTGATCCTGACCACCGATGAGCGCGGCGCCCGCTATGCCAGCGGCTTTCCCGGCGATGTCAAACGGGTCGAGCTCAGCTCGGCCAGTTTCGCCCGCGGCGGAGTGCTGGCGAAACTGATCGTACCCTGGCAGTTGATGATGGGGGGGACTGAGGCACGCAGGCTTTTCAAGCGCCGCCGCCCGGATGTGGTGGCGGGCTTTGGCGGTTACCCCTCACTGCCCGCGCTCTCGGCCGCGCTGGCAATGGGCATCCCCCGGTTGATCCACGAACAGAACGGTGTGCTTGGCCGGGTCAATAAGCTCTTCGCCACAAGGGTCAACCGGGTCGTCTGCGGCACCTGGCCGGTCACCAACGCACCCCGGGGCGCCGAGCTGATCCATCTCGGCAATCCGGTGCGCGATCCAATCAAGCGGATGGCGAATATGCCCTATCTGCCTGCCAAACCGACAGGCGCTCTGCGCGTGTTGGTGATCGGCGGAAGCCAGGGGGCGCGAGCGCTCTCGCGCTTTACACCGCATGCGTTGGTGACCCTGCCCGAACAGATGCGCAAACGCCTCCGCGTTGTCCACCAGGCGCGCGACGAGGATGCCGAACAGGCAAAGGCGGTCTATTCCCGCGGCAAGATCGAGGCCGAGGTGCAGCCCTTTTTCGACGACATTCCCCGGCGCCTGCGCCAGGCGCATCTGATCGTCAGCCGGGCCGGTGCGTCCTCGGTGGCCGAAATCGCGGTGATGGCACGCCCCGCGATCCTGATCCCCTATCCCCATGCCATGGATGATCACCAATCCGCCAATGCCCGGGCGCTGGAACTGGTCGGCGGCGCGGTCGTGCTGCGCGAGTCGGGGTTGACCCGCGAAACCCTCAGCCAGCATATCCAATCCATCCTCGAGGATCCCGCCAGGGCGAGCACCATGTCGGACAATGCCCGCGAGGTGGCCCGACCGCAGGCGGCGAACGATCTGGCCAACCTGGTCGAGACCCTTGGCTTATCGGGAATAGGCTGATACCCGCGCAGACCCGACTCAAACGGAGCCCTTCAGATGAACCCACCCACCGCTCTGCCGCTCGATATCGGACCGATCCACTTCGTCGGGATCGGCGGGATCGGGATGTCCGGGATCGCCGAGGTGATGCTTAATCTCGGCTATCGCGTGCAGGGTTCGGACTTGAAAGAGAGCGCGATCGTGACCCGGCTGCGCAATCTCGGGGCCGAGATCTTCATCGGCCAGCGGGCGGAGAATCTGGGCGAGGCGGGAGTGGTGGTGATTTCCTCGGCCATCAAACGCGGCAATGCCGAGCTGGACGAGGCCCGTGCCCGCGCCCTGCCGGTGGTGCGCCGGGCCGAGATGCTGGCCGAATTGATGCGCCTCCGCTGGAACGTCGCTGTGGGTGGGACCCATGGGAAGACGACCACAACCTCTCTGGTCGCGGCCCTGCTGGATGCCGGGGGCGAGGACCCCACGGTGATCAATGGCGGGATTATCCATGCCTATGGCTCGAACGCGCGGAAGGGTGAAGGGCGCTGGATGGTGGTCGAAGCCGACGAGAGTGACGGCACTTTCGTGAAGCTCCCCGCCACCATCGCCGTGGTCACCAATATCGACCCCGAGCATATGGACCATTACGGCACGGTCGAGGCGCTTCGCGATGGGTTCGACGCATTCGTCTCGAACATACCGTTCTACGGCGCTCTGGTCGCCTGCATCGATCATCCCGAAGTGCAGAGCCTGATCGGCCGCGTCACCGACCGCCGTGTCGTGACCTACGGTACCTCCCGCCAGGCCGATATTCGGGCCGAGAACATCCGCTATGAGGGCGGCGTGATGGCTTTCGACGTTGTTCTGCGCGATGAGGGCGCGCATCCAATGACCTTGCCGATGCCGGGAGAGCATAATGTCCTGAACGCACTGGCCGCCATTGGGGTGGCGCGCGAGCTGCGGATCGACCTGCCCGATATCGCCAAAGGATTGGCCGGGTTCGACGGGGTGAAGCGGCGCTTCACCCGGGTAGGCACCTGGAACGGGGCCACGATCATCGACGATTACGGTCACCACCCGGTCGAGATCGCCGCCGTGCTTAAAGCCGCCCGCGCATCGGTGGATGCCGATGGCGGCCGGGTGATCGCGATACACCAGCCGCATCGGTTTAGCCGTCTCCACGATCTGTTCGAGGAATTCTGCACCGCCTTCAACGATGCCGATGTGGTTGCCATCACCGACGTCTTCGCCGCCGGAGAAGCGCCGATCGACGGGGTCAGCCGCGATGCGCTGGTCGGCGGGCTGCGTGCCCATGGCCACCGGCAAGCCCATGCGCTCC
>JBCDKL010000216.1:0-5721 GCA_038746695.1 Pseudomonadota bacterium
CCGAGACGCTGTTCTTGCGCAAATCGTTGCGCGATATGGTCTTCACAGCTGCGTTCGGGGGCGTGTTCGAGAGCATCGACCAGATCCTCCTATCGCGGCATTTCCACCCAGACTTCGCCGGGCAGATCGGCGAGATGACCTATTTCTCGGTCCTGAACGACCATCTGACGGATGGTGCGCATCCAGAGGCGCCCTATAACCCGCTGGCCTCGGATCACGGGCAGATCGTGGCGCATCTCCGGCTCGGACCGGGATGAGCCAAACGGCCTGCGCCCGTGCCGGGCGCAGAAGACATGCAAGCGGCCCCTCCGGAGCCGCGTTGGCGCCAGGTGGCCGCGTATCGCCTCCAAACACAGACTTGTGCAGCCTGCGCGCGGGAGCCGGAATGTGCTCCGTCTCAGGCTTCGGCGATGCGGCTGAGGATCTCGGTCGTGTTGCGTGAAAGGCCATCGACCGCCAAGATACGGGCGATCTGGTCCTGCATTTTCTGCTGACGCTCCGGGTTGTAGCGACGCCAGGTCTCGAAACATCCCGCAACTCTTGCCGCAGTTTGCGGGTTCACCGAGTCGAGTTTTATCAGCCAATCGCCCAGGAGCGCATAGCCCGCACCGGATGCGGTATGGAACCCAGTCGGGTTGCCCATGGCAAAAGCGGCGATCACGCTTCGGAACCGGTTGGGCGTGCGCCAGTCGAAATCACCATGATCGGTCAGCGCCATCACCCGTGCCACCGCTCCCGCACGGGGGTTGACCGCCTGCAACGAGAACCACTTGTCGAGCACCAGCGCATCGCCCTGCCACTGCCGGTGGAAGGCGGAAAGAGCCTCCTCCCAGCCTTCGGCGCCGTGATGGACCAGGGCGATCAGTCCGGCCATCTGATCGGTCATATTATCCGCCTGGGAGAAGCGCTCGGCCGCCAGCGCGGCACCTTTCGGCCCCGCCATCAGCAAGTTGAGGCAACGCCCGCGCAGCGCCCGCTTGCCCGCACTGTCCGCATCGGGGCTGTAGGACCCGGGCACATCCATCGCGTGATAGGTCTCGACCAGTTCCTTCTCGAGACTGGCCGCGAGATGCCGGCGCAGACGGGTCAAGGCGGCGTGGATCGCATCCGGATCGGCATGGCCGCCATTGGCCGCGATCTCGCCAGCCAGTTCGTCCTCGCCTGGCAGATCCAACGCCAGGGCGCGGAAGGCAGGATCGAGGCCCGGATCGGTCAGGAGCGCGCCGCAGGCCGCACTCCAGGCCTCGGGGACGTCCTCGGAGCCTGCCAGCAGATCGAAGACGATGCGCTGTGCGTATTGCCGCCCGGCTTCCCAACGGTTGAACGGGTCGCTGTCATGGCCGAGCAGCAGCGCCAGATCGGCCTCGCTCAGCTCGCGGCTGACCACGACCGGGGCGGAGAAGCCGCGGAACAGCGAGGCGGTCGGGCGTTCGCCAAGCCCGACGAAGATGGCCGTCTCCTCCGCCCCGGTCAGTTCCAGCAACCGGGTCGGCACCAGCTCGCGCCCATCCGCTCCCAGAAGACCGAATTGGCAGGGGATCACCTGAGGGGCCTTCTCAGCCTGCCCTGGGCTGGGCGGGGTGACCTGGCTAAGGGTGAGGGTATACTGGCCATCCTGCCATTCCTCGCGCACAGTCACCACCGGGGTGCCAGCCTGGCTCCACCACCGGGCGAAATGGCTCAGATCGGTGCCGCAGGCCTCCTCGAAACAGGCGCGGAACTGCTCGATCGTGCAGGCCTCGCCATCATGCCGGTCGAAATAGAGATCGAGCCCCTTGCGATACCCTTCCTCGCCGATGAGGATGCGCAGCATACGGATGACTTCGGCGCCTTTCTCATATACAGTTGAAGTGTAGAAGTTATTGATCTCGATATATTCTTCCGGCCGGACCGGATGCGCCAGCGGGCCCTGGTCCTCGCGGAACTGGCGCGCGCGCAGCGCCTTGACATCCTGGATCCGCTGCACCGGCTCGGAGCGTTCATCAGCGCTGAAGCACTGATCGCGGAACACGGTCAGCCCCTCTTTCAGGCAGAGCTGGAACCAATCGCGGCAGGTGATCCGGTTGCCGGTCCAATTATGGAAATACTCATGGGCGACGATGCTCTCGATCAACTCGTAATCGCGATCGGTCGCCGTTTCGGGGCTCGCCAACACATATTTCGAGTTGAAGATGTTCAGCCCCTTGTTCTCCATCGCGCCCATGTTGAAATCGTCGACCGCGACGATCTGGAAGATATCGAGATCGTATTCCCGGCCATGGGTGCGCTCGTCCCAGCGCATCGAACGGATCAGACTGTCCATCGCATAGGCGCATTTGCCCTCGTCGCCCGGGCGGACCCAGACTTTGAGATCGACCGGGCGGCCAGAGGCGGTTGTGAAAGGCGCGTCATGGCTGATCAGATCTCCCGCCACCAGGGCAAAAAGATAGGCGGGTTTGGGATGCGGGTCGTGCCACTCCGCGAAATGGCGCTCCCCCAAATCGCCGGACGCCCCTGGATTGCCGTTCGAGAGGAGGACAGGCGCATCCTTCGGTGCCTCGATCCTCACGGTAAACGGGGCCATCACATCCGGGCGGTCGGGATAGTAGGTGACTTTGCGGAAGCCCTCGGCCTCGCATTGGGTGCAATACATGCCTTTGGAGAGGTAGAGGCCCTCAAGCTCGGTATTCGTCTCCGGATCGACCTCGGTCTCGCAGGTCCAGGTGAAGCTGTCGGGCAGATCGGCCGAGAGTGTAAGGCCCTCGGCATCCAGATCGGGTTCGACCGGCGCTCCATCGACCGCACAGCCGCGCAGGGTCAGCTTGCGGCCATCCAGCCGAAACGGCGCGTCCGGCCTGTCGGGATTGCGGCGAAAGGCGATCCTCGCCCGCACCAGGCTCGCCTTTGGCGCCAGATCGAAGGTCAGATGCACATCGTCGACCCACCAGGCCGGGGGCTGGTAATCTGCCAGGCGCGTGACGGTCTGAGCGGGGGCGGTCTCGGTGCGCATCGGCGGGCTCCTTATCGAGATGCCCCTGACATAGCGTGCAAGATCCGCGCTTCCTAGGGGGCATGGCCGGTTCTGCTGCGGCAGATGCTGCGATGCAGCGGCCCGGGTAGCGGCAGAGAAGAAAGTGGTGTCTCTGAGAGGTTTCCAGCGGCGGATTGAGCGTCTAGAACCGGGCGCGAGACAGCCGAGGACCGCCCGCATGGCCAAAGCCAAATCGAAGAGATCCCGGGTCAAGGCCAAAGCGGCGCCTTGGACGCTATGGACCCTGGCACTGATCAGTGCCCTGTGTCTTTTGCGGCTTGGCGTCAATGCGTTGGAACTGGTGCCCGTGCATTTCGATGAGGCGCAATATTGGGCCTATGGGCAGGAACTTGCCTGGGGCTACTTCTCGAAACCGCCCCTGGTCGGCGCGGTGATCCGGGTGACGACGGACCTGTTCGGAGACACCCTGTTCGCCTTGCGCTTGGCCAGCCCATTGGCCCATGCGCTGATCGCCTGGCTGATTTTTCTCTGCGGACGAATGGTTTACGGAGCACCAGTCGGGTTTTGGGCGGCGCTGGCCTACAGCCTGGCGCCGGGGGTCGGCGTCTCGGCGATGATCGTCTCGACCGATCCGATCATGATGGTCTTCTGGGCGCTGGCGCTCTACGCCACGCTAAGGGCCGAGCGGGATCGCGCGCCGTTCTGGTGGGCGGTTATGGGTATCGCCATCGGTCTGGGAACATTGGCGAAATACACAATGCTCGCCTTTCCAGCTGGGTTGGTGCTCTATCTGCTCCTCTCCGCCAAACAGACGCCTTGGCGCGGGCTTGCCATCGGTTTGGGCGCGGCTTTGGTGGTGATGGCGCCGAACATCCTCTGGAACTGGCAGAACAGCTTTGCGACCGTTGCCCATGTGGCCGAGGATGCAGCTCCGGGCGGGCAGCTTTTCAACCCCGACAAGGGGGCAGAGTTTCTAGGCGCTCAGTTTGGCGTGATCGGTCCAGTGGTGTTTCTGGGCCTGATCGCCGCGCTGATCTGGCGTGAGAAGAAACCGCCCCAAGGTGCCGCACTGCTGATCTGGCAGAGCGTCACTCTGCTGCTTCCCATCATCCTGCTCGCTTTCGCCACGCGGGCGCAGCCGAATTGGGCGGCCCCGGCCTATATCGCGGGTACGATCCTCGCCGCGCGGTGGCTTTTGACGCGAGACTGGCGGCAGGCGATGATCTGGGGTCAAGCGGCGCTTGGAGGCGTATTGGTGACCGTGGTCTGGGGTCTGGCGCTGCTTCACGCGCAAGGACCCGACTGGCCGCGCCCGACTGATCCATTCAAGAAGATGCGCTTGGGCGAGCCTTTCTGCGACCGCGCGCTGGCGGCAATGAGCGAGGAAGGGGCCGAGGTGCTCCTCTCGAACGACCGCAGGCGCCTCTCGGAATGCATGTTCCTGGGCGGCCTTGGCTGGGACGATGTGGCGACATGGAACCCGGATTTAACCCCGAAGAACCACCACGAACTTGTCTCTACTCTCTATCAGGGGGATGAACGCCAGATGCTGCTGGCCACGATGGGCTCGGGGGACACGATCGCAGCCCGGTTCGACCAGGCCGAGCGTATCGATAATGGTCTGTTCGAGACCCATAGCGACCGGCAGGGCAGCTTCGATCTCTGGCGGGTCTCGGGGTTTCGAGGATATTGAGGCCGGGCGGTCAGCGCGCGCTGTCTGACCCGTCCCCGAATTTTCCAATCGTGTCGGCCAGCACTGCCGCGCTCTGCGCAGCGCTGTGCCCTGTCGTGTCCAGCCTCGCCGACGCGCGCGAGTAAAGCGGCTCACGGCTGGCCAGGATCTGCCGCAACGTCTCAACCCCTTGAGGGTTTTGATCGCCCGGCTCGCTCTCCAGCCTGTCATTGTCGCTCTGCTCGCGAACTCGAGCGATATGGGTCTCGGGCGTCGCGGTCAGCCAAACCGTGTTGAACCGTGCAAGCAGTGTCTCGAACGTGTCTGGTTCGTCGGCGATCCCGCCTGCCACGGCTAGGATAACGTCATTATAGCGATCCGCCACCTGAGCCAGTGCCCGCGCCTCGAGCTGGCGATATCCGGCCTGACCATAAAGCGCGATTATCTCAGTAACCGGGATGCCCGCAACCTGCTGGATGACTTCGCGCAACTCCACAAACGGCAGACCACGCATCTCGGCCACGATTGGTCCGAGGGTGGATTTCCCCGCCCCGCGCATGCCAACCAGCGCCACCCGCTCACCCCTCGCCTGGCGCAGGCTGCCCGGGTCGAGCAGCTCGAGCACCCGCTGACGGGTCAGCCGGTCGGCCTGATCATAAAGCGCGATCACCGGTGCCAGCGGTTCCGCAGCCACCAACTGCTCGACACGCAGACCCAGAGCCTGGGCGATGCGCAACAGGAGCGCCAGTGAGACATTGCCCTCACCCATCTCCAACTGCGCGAGATAGCGCTGCGAGACGCCGGAACGCTCGGATAGCACTCGGCGCGACAAGCGCAGAGCTTTCCGGGCAGTGCGCACCCGCATGCCGACCCGGGCGAGAAAGTCTCCCGTGTCGGGAGCAGCCTCGATTGTATCGAACTCGATGCTCAAGAAGTCTCCTATCGCAACTGTTGGACGATGGAAGATGGCATTCAAAAACGATCCGTCCAGCCCTTTTCCCGCGTCAATTCGCACCGCATTGCCAATTTTTCTGCGATACGGCAAAGCCACCGAAAATGAAATTTGCGATTTTCGTCG
>JBCDKL010000217.1:0-5679 GCA_038746695.1 Pseudomonadota bacterium
CAGGTATAGAGCAACCGGTTGCCATCGATCAGACCGGTCTGCACGCCCATATAAGCGACCACATAGAGCATGACCCCGATCAAGCCGACCAAGTCGTAGAGATTGGGCAGAGCAACACTCACCAACATAACGGATCCTTCCGCTTCGGATGGCGGACCCGGGTGGAGCCGCCCTCATGCGCGGACCATGCAGCAGGCATGAGGCGGGTGCTGTGATGAATGTTACGCCATGTGCAGAACTTTCCCTGCAGTCCGATCAGGCTGGCATGGTTTCGATCATTTCCGGCCTCGCCGCATGGGCCTCGTACCAGTCTGCAAGGCGCGGGCGGCCTTCCCGCCAACCGAGATCGGGATAGCGGAAATCGAGATAGCCGAGTGCTGCACCCACCGCGATATGGGCGATGGTGATCGTCTCGCCGAAGCGGCCGCAATCGCCCTCCAGCGAACCGAGCCCGCGATGCACCTTGCTGAGCTGGGCTTGAACCCAAGGAGCATAACGCAGTTGCTCGGGCCGGATGCGGCCCTCGTAGACGCCGAGCACTGCCGCATCCATGATCCCATCGGCCATCGCCTCGAAGGTAAGGGTGGGAAATTCCTCCTCGCCAGACGGATAGAGCCCACCCTGAGCCTTCTGGTCGAGATATCGACAGATCACACGGCTGTCGAACAGGCTGCTGCCATCCTCGAGCACCAGGCAGGGGATCTTGCCGATCGGATTGGCCGAGCAGACGCCCTCGTTCGGCGCCACTGGGGTGCCAGCGCCATCGACGATTTCGACCTCGGCCTCCTGACCGGTGAGTTTCAGAACCATCATGACCTTGCGCACAAACGGCGATGCCGCGGCGTGATAGAGTTTCATCTCTCGTCCTTCCTGTCGGTATCCGCCGGCTCAGACCCGGAGCTTCGCCCGAAGAGCCGCCCCAGCACCATCGAGGTGCGCGGCATGTAACTGTAGGGCGTGACCGGGGCGGCCGTCTCGCGCCGGGTCATACGATAGAGGGCGAAGAGGATCAGCGCCAGATGCGCCGCGGCGATGAAGAGAAACATGGCCCCTGGCCCGAAAGCGGCGATCAGCTCGGCCACAGCGACCGGGCTGATCACGGCGCCGAGCGAGAAGAAGAAGACCAGCGACGCGTTCAACTCCAGCGCCATCTCGGGCTTGGCCCGGTCGTTGGCAAGCGCGGCGGAGACTGAGTAGACCGGGAAGGAGGTGATCCCGAACAAGGCAGCGGCCAGATAAAGCGTCGTCGGATCGCCCCCGATCTGCGAGGTCCAGAGGCAGGCGGCGATAGCCGTGGCTGAGATTCCCATCAACACGGTGCGCCGGTCGATCTTGTCTGCGAGCCAGCCCAAAGGATACTGCACCGCGACGCCACCGATCACCGCCATCGCGAGGAAGAGCGCGATCTCGCCCTGGCTCAATCCATTCTCGAGCCCGAAGATCGGCCCGACCATGCGGAAGGCCGATCCGGTCATTCCCGCCACGATGATCCCGACCGCCGCCAAGGGCGAGAGCAGATAGGCAGTCACAGGGCGCAGGCGGGGCGCGCCTGGGATCTCCGGCGCCACCCGGCGGCTGAGGGCCAGCGGTAAAAGGCAGAGGCAGCAAAACACCGCCACGATGTTATAGGCGGTGTAGGAAGCCGGATCGAGCACCGCGATCATCCCCTGCGCCACCACCTGCCCGCCCATATCGACGACCCGGAAAGCGCCATAGACCCGTCCGCGATTGTGGTTCTGGGTTTTCGCCTGGAGCCAGCTTTCGATCACCGTATAAGCCGAGGCAATGGCGATGCCGGTCAGGATTCGGAGCACGGCCCATGCGGTGGGATGCTCGAGCACCGGGTGGAGCAGCGCCCCCATCGCGCCCACTGCGGCGGCGGCGGCGAAGCTGCGCGAATGGCCGACCGACCCCACGATTCTCGGCGCCAGCCAGCAGCCGATGAAAAACCCCACGAAATGCGCCGAACCGAGAATCCCGATTTCCTGCGCCGTAAAGCCTCGCGCCGTGGCCGCCAGAGCGTCGAGCGGGCCGAGCGAACCCGACCCCATCTGCACAAGGAAGATTGAGAGGAAGAGAGCTGCAAAGGAGATGAGGGCGCGCATGGGGCCTCGGTTGGGTTGACCCTACAATGCCCGATCCCACCATCGCATGCTACGCCCGTATCGACCTCGCATGTCGAAAATGCGCCGTTCTGCACCATGTTGGCACGGGCTGCGGCTCTAAGGCATGCCACGGTGCCTTGCCGTTCGCCGCAGCGATTGGTATCGCTTAGCAACTCGCAGACGCGCAGCTATGGGGCCACGGGATTGAACGAGATTATCCCCCCGGACAAACGGGAAAAATCAGCGAATATCTCGCCACTGCGCGGGCTGATCCCGTTTCTCAAACCGCATCGCGGCCTGATCGCCGGGGTGGTGTTGGCGTTGTTCGCTGCGGCAGCTTTCACTCTGGTCCTACCGGTGGCATTTCGCCGAGTGATCGACGGGTTTTCAGCCGAAAACGCGCCCTTGATCGATCAGTATTTCATGGCGCTTCTGGGCGTCGCTGCGGCGCTTGCGCTGGCGACTGCGGTCCGGTTCTACATGGTCTCGATGCTGGGCGAGCGGGTCGTGGCCGATCTGCGCAAGGCTGTCTTCGACCATGTCTCGGGGATGAGCCCGGTCTTCTATGAACGCTTGATGACGGCGGAGGTTTTGACCCGCTTGACGTCGGACACGACCGTGATCCAAGGCGTGGTGGGCGCGACGGTCTCGGTTGCCCTGCGCAATATCGTGCTCTTGATCGGAGGGGTGATCATGCTCTTGATCACCTCACCAAAGCTGACCGTGATGACGCTTCTGGTGGTGCCCTGCGTGATCTTTCCCATAAGGCAATTGGGACGCAAGGTCCGCAAGCTCTCACGGCTCAGCCAGGATCTCATCGCCGACTCAGCCACCCATGCGGGCGAGATGCTGCAAGCGGTGCAAACGGTCCAGGCCAACACATATGAGGAAGCCGCCCGCGCCGGGTTCGCCGAGCGGATCGAAGCCTCCTATCAGGCCGCACATGAAAGGGTGAAGGCGCGCGGGTTGATGACCCTGATCGTGATCTTCCTCGCCTTTGCAGGGATTGTCGGCGTGCTCTGGATCGGTGCGCGGGATGTGATGGCGGGCCGGATGAGCCCTGGCGAGATGGCGCAGTTCCTGCTGTTTGCCGTGTTCACTGCCGGGGCTGTGGGTGCGCTCTCCGAGGTCTGGGGCGAATTGCAGCGTGCCGCGGGGGCGACCGAGCGGCTGATGGAATTGATGGCCATGACCAGCGCGATCCTAGACCCGGAGCGTCCTGCCAACACTCCGGTGGTTCTGCAGCAGAGCTCGGGCTCCGTACGCTTCGAAGCGGTCGATTTCGCGTATGAGACAAGGCGAGAAACCCCGGCCTTGAGGGGCGTCACCTTCGATGTGCGTCCTGGTGAGACGGTCGCCTTGGTCGGTCCTTCAGGGGCCGGAAAGACCACCGTCCTGCAGCTTATCCAGAGGTTCTACGATCCCGATGCCGGGCGCATCCTGATCGACGACGCGGATTTACGCGACATGCCGCTGCGCGAGTTGCGCCAACGCATGGCTCTCGTCCCGCAGGAGCCGGTGATCTTCGCAGATAGTGTCATCGCCAATATCCGCTTCGGTCGACCCGAGGCGAGCGAGGCCGAGGTCATTGAAGCCGCCCGCGCCGCCGCCGCCGATGGGTTTATATCGTCAATGCCCGACGGCTATAATACATGGCTCGGTGAACGCGGAGTGCTCCTCTCCGGCGGACAAAAGCAAAGGATCGCGATCGCCAGGGCGATCCTGCGCGATGCGCCGATCCTGCTGTTGGACGAGGCGACCTCGGCGCTCGACAGTGAGAGCGAGCAGGCCGTGCAGCGCGCGGTCGAGGCTCTGGCACGCAATCGGACGACGATTGTGATCGCGCACAGGCTCTCGACCGTGAAACGCGCCGACAAGATCATCGTTTTGCAGGATGGCACGGTGGTCGCCACCGGCACCCATGACAGTCTGGTGGCCGAAGACGGTCTCTATGCCCGCCTTGCCCGTCTGCAATTCACCGAGAGCATCGCTGCCGAGTAGTGCTGTCGCTCAGTCGAAGAAATCCAGCATGTCATCGAAATCCAGCAGATCGTCGGCCACATCGCCCAGTCGATAAAGCAGACCCTTGCGTTTTTTCTTGTCGGATTTCCGCCGCCGCGCGCTCCGATCCTTGGTGAGATGGCTGCCCTCCTCCTCGGCCGGGCGTGGCGGAGCGGATTTTTTGCCCTGGCCCTTCCGCGCCTTCATGTGGTGATGCGGCTCCATGTCCGTGATTTTCTGCAAAGGTGCGCCACAGCCATGGCAGACGAGGCGCCTGGCTTGACCGTTTAGGGGCACGAGCACCCGCGAGTCGCAATAGCAGCAGACCACGATCCGCCGCCCGGGATCGGAGCGCAGTTTGGAGTATTTCGGTTTCATGCCGCGCATGTAATCGCGAAGCGGCCCGGCGACCAGCCCCGGCTTGACACCCGGCTGGTCAAAGGGTATCCGCCCGATCTCCGCCGATTACGGCGGAGAAGGATTGGCGCCCGCGGCCCGAGCAATCGGGACCCTGTCGCCCGCCGGGGCACCGGTGGGAAAGGAGGCCGCCCAGCACATGTTTTGAGAAGGACGACGCGATGACCAAGCGCACCGCTGCGAAATACAAGCTCGACCGCCGCATGGGCGAGAACATCTGGGGCCGCCCGAAAAGCCCTGTGAATCGCCGCGAATACGGCCCCGGCCAGCATGGCCAGCGCCGCAAGGGCAAGATGTCGGATTTCGGCCTCCAGCTCCGCGCCAAGCAGAAGCTCAAAGGCCATTACGGAGATCTGACCGAGAAGCAGTTCCGCCGCATCTACGCCGATGCTGTACGGATGCGCGGCGATACAGGCGAGGCCCTTGTGGGCTTGCTCGAGCGCCGTTTGGACGCGGTGGTGTATCGCTGCAAATTCGTCCCGACCATGTTCTCGGCCAGGCAATTCGTGAACCACGGCCATGTGAAGGTGAACGGGCAGAAGGTCAACATCCCCTCCTATCGGGTGAAGGAAGGCGACACGATCGAGATCTCCGACAAGGCCAAGCAGATGGCGCTGGTGATCGAAGCCAGCCAATCGGCAGAGCGCGATGTGCCGGAATATGTCGAGGTCGATCACTCGAAATTCACCGCCACCTATCTGCGGATCCCGTCTCTGGGCGACATCCCCTATGCGGTGATGATGGAGCCGAACCTGGTGGTCGAGTACTACGCGAAAAACTGATCCCGATTGGGAATCTGGAACAGGGGCTCGCCTGGCGGGCCCCTTTGGCATGCTGCACTGCCACTTGACCTTTCCTCCCGCTGCGCTCTGTTTCACTGGCATGAGCAGTTTCCGCATTTTCATCGCCGGCCTGATCGCCGCCGCAGTGAGCGCCGCCGCAATCGCCGGTCCGCCTCTCCCAATCGTGCCCATGGTCGGTTCGGATGCCGAGCCGTTTCAGGGCTATGACCAGATCTGCGGCATGCCGATCCTCGAGACCAAAGTGAACGAGCTGGCCCGCGCCATGCGCGACACGCGCGGCGACCCGGTGATCGTGCTCGACCCGCTCTTGCGCTTGCCGGGACATGAGGCGCGCCGGGTCTTTTTGATTGCTC
>JBCDKL010000218.1:0-5645 GCA_038746695.1 Pseudomonadota bacterium
CACATCGCCCTCGGGCAGGCGGTCTTCGTCGATCTGTTGCACGCTGGCGCTGGTGCTGCCGTCCTCGTCTTTCTCGACCATCAAGGCGTTGAACATGGGTTTCCTCCTCGGGTTCCGGCGTGCTTGCCAACCTGTTTGGTCCTTGCAATGCCCGATCGGGAATTGTCGGACAAATAAAATCTGCGCCATGTGAGCATTCATCCTTCACATGCCGTCCGCGGCAGCCCCAGCATGCCTGCCATTTTGCGCAAAAAGCGCAATCGGGGCATTGATCGGGGGCATGGATCGGATAGGCTCGTGAGCCCTCTAAGGGCCAATGAGAACCATATCGGCTGGGATAGACACGCCATGAAAGTCAGCATCGAGCGCGCGCAATTGCTCAAAGCGATGAGCCGCGCCCAAGGGGTGGTGGAACGCAAGAACACCATTCCGATCCTCGCGAATGTGCTGCTGGAGGCGGAGGGAAGCGAGGTCAGCCTGCGCGCCACCGATCTGGATATCGAAGTGATCGAGAGACTGCCCGCAATGGTCGAACAGGCGGGCGCCACAACGGTCGCCGCCCATCTGCTGCATGAAATCGTGCGCAAACTGCCCGATGGTGCGCAGGTCTCGCTCAGCGCCGATCCAACTTCCGGCCGGTTGGATGTGATCGCCGGGCGCTCGCGGTTTTCGCTGGCTACCCTGCCGCGCGAGGACTTCCCGGTCATGGCCTCCTCGGAATATGCCTGTTCGTATAGCGAGAAGGCCCCGGTCCTGCGCCGCCTGTTCGACAAGTCGAAATTCGCGGTCTCGACCGAGGAGACCCGGTATTATCTCAACGGTGTCTATCTCCATGTCGCCGACAGCGAGGGGGCCAAGAAGCTGCGCGCCGTGGCGACCGACGGGCACCGGCTGGCACGGATCGATACCGAGCTGCCCGAAGGGGCCGAAGCCGCACCCGGCGTGATCGTGCCCCGCAAGACGGTGGGAGAACTCCGCAAACTTCTCGACGATGACGAGGCCGAGATCGCGATCTCCGTCTCCGAGACCAAGATCCGGTTCTCTGCCGAGGGGTTGGTTTTGACTTCGAAGGTGATCGATGGCGCCTTTCCCGATTACACCAGGGTGATCCCCACCGGGAACACCAAGCGGATGGAAGTGGATGCGGCCGAGTTTGCCGCCGCGGTCGACCGGGTGGCAACGGTGAGCCAGGAGCGCTCCCGAGCTGTTAAACTCGCCATGGAAAGTGACAAGCTAACGCTTTCGGTCAACTCACCGGATGCTGGCAGTGCGGCCGAGGAGATCGGGGTCGCCTATCCCGATGACAGTATGGAGATCGGCTTCAATGCAAAGTATCTGCTGGAGATCGCCAGCCAGGTCGATCGCGAAAACGCCGTCTTCATGTTCGCTGACCCTGGAGCCCCGACCCTGGTTCGCGAAGGTGAAGATCAATCTGCCGTTTATGTCGTGATGCCGATGCGGGTGTGATCCGTCGCGGTCAGATGAGCTTCAGTCTTCACACCACAGCGTTTCCGAACAGCAGCAAGCTGATCCAAATGATGGTAGCGCCTGCTAGAATTTGCAGCGATGGCATCGCAAGCGCCATGCCGCCGGTCTGACGGACAGAGGCGAAGGCAACGCTGCGTGCCGCGATGCTCGAGGCGGCCACCAGGCTGGTCAGCGCCGCGGTTCCGAGGCCCATAACGATCACCGCCAGGGCACCGGCGCCGCGGATCTCCATCTGCCAGGCGATCACCAGAAGAAAGATCGCTCCGGTACAGGGGCGTATGGCAATGCTGCCGACCAACATTAAAGCGTCCCGCAGGGATTTCAGTGCGGCGACATCCTGGGGCGAAGCGCCATGGGCATGGCAGCCGCAGGCTTTGTCATGGCTGTGAGGATGGGAATGGCCGCCTGTCACCTCTGCCGAAACCCCTTTTAAGGGTCGGCTGAGGGCAGTCAGTGCCTTTCCTCCCCTCCAGATGAACACTGCACCGATCGCTGCCACGGCAATGTAGCTCGCTGGGGCGAGGTAGTTCTCCGCCAGAGTGGTCATGCGAGGGGCGGTCAGCTCCAAAAGCGAGAAGCCGCCATAGACCAGCAGGATTGCCGAGAGCGCCTGAGCCAGGCTGGAGGCCACGGCGATCCCGATCAGCCTCGCCATCGGCACGCGTGTGCCCAGGCCAGCCCCGCCTATCAAATACTTGCCATGGCCGGGCCCGACAGCGTGAAAGAACCCATAGGCGCCCGCCGCGACCAGAAGAGCGATCAACGCACCCGGCGCCCCTGCGCGCAGGGCATGGATCGCGCCTGCCATCTCGTTTTGCACGCTGCGCTGCCAATCGGCGGCCCATCTGGCCAGATCGGTTGCATCCGCGATCAGATAGGCGATGCCGAGCAGCGCCATAATGCTCATAAGCGGGACGGCTAATCGCACTTCAGAACGATCCTATCGGCAAACAGCGCGCC
This sequence comes from Pseudomonadota bacterium, assembly GCA_038746695.1. Taxonomy (GTDB): domain Bacteria; phylum Pseudomonadota; class Alphaproteobacteria; order Rhodobacterales; family Rhodobacteraceae; genus Thermohalobaculum. The sequence goes on from JBCDKL010000218.1 coordinate 2,449, forward strand.
CACATTCTCGATCGCCGGGGTTTCTTCGCGGCTGAGATCGGAGAGCGTGGATTGGAGCGCGACAAGCTGCGTATCCGGGTTGAAAAGAATGGTCTCGGCGCGACAGTCTGGCGTTCCGCCAAAGACTTGCGGCTCGGTCGTGGCCGAGAAGTCGTAAAAGTAAGTCGCCTCGTAGAACCCGACTTCCAAGTCTTGGGACAGGATCTCTAATGGGCTGTCCGGGCGGCGCTGGAAGGTTAACTGAACGCGGCCATTGACCAGATCGACATCGAGATCGCTGGCCTCTCCCAGCGCGACCGGCGCCGCCCCTGCGGTCAGATGGGCAGACCCCGAAAACTCTTCGAGCAGAAGCGCGAACTCGCCGATCAGCACATCGCGTGCCACAGGATCAAGCGCGCCATTGGCCGCCGGGATCTGACCAACGGCCGAAAGGAGATAGAGCGACTCGAAGGCATCGAAGATCCAGGTGATCTTGAGCGCGTCGAGCCGGTCCTGATCATCCAAGACAAAATCGACTCCGCCATTGACGAAAATATGAGGATGCGCCGCGGCCGGAGACATAGCTGTTGCCGACAGGCTCGCCAGCGCGGCGGCGGTGAGTTGAGACAGGCGTGCAATGCGGATCATGCAATCGCCTCCGTGGCGGCAGGGTCAGAGATAAACTCGGTCAGTTCCGGCAGGAGCTGTTGTAACATGGTCGGAGCCTCCGCGCGACCCGGCCCGGCGACGATGATCACCAGCCTGGTGCGCTCGATCCCATCGGGCCAGCCATCAAGCATCCGCGCCGGGCTGGCCACATGACCGACGACATGCAGCACCCGTGGCCTGTTCGGGTATCCGGCCAGCTCGACCAGCCCCTTGACCCGCAGAAGATCCCGCCCGAACGAGTTCTGCAACGCCGCGATGGCCCGCTCGAGCTGGGCTGGATCCACGCCTTTATCCGCGCCGAAGCAATAGGCCGTGGCAGTGTCGCCATGCCGGTTCACGTCATGCGCATGGCTGTGCGAATGGTCATGCGCATGATGATCGTGGCCAGACGCTTCAAATCGCAGCCACTCCCGCACATCCGGCGGTTTGCCCGCGGGATCGAATGCGGCGCGTGAGAACACGGTTTGAGCTTCGGCCTCATCGACCGATTGCACCAGGGCATTTGGATTGATTTCGGCAAGACGGGCGCGCAGCCTATCGACATCGCGGCGTGAGACCGGGTCGCGCGCCAGATCGGTCTTGGTCAACAGCACCAGATCGGCCACCGCCACTTGGCGATGCGCCTCGGCGAAGCGTGCGATCGCATCGGCGCCGTTCACCGCATCGACCAGGGTGATCATGCCGTTCAGGGTGAAGTGATTGAGCATAAGCTCATTGGTCATGAATGTCTGCAACAGCGGCTGGGGATCGGCGACCCCCGTGGTCTCGATCACCACCCGGTCGAAATGGGGGCCGCGGCCCTTCTCGGCGTCCTCCAGCAGGCGCAGAAGTGTCAGCCGCACATCGCCCGAGACAGTGCAGCAGAGACAGCCGACCGACATCGCAAAGGCCCGGTCATCGGCTTGCGCAACCAGGCCGCCATCGATCCCAGCCTCGCCGAACTCGTTGACGATCACGGCGGTTTCGGAAAATCCCGGCTCGGCAATCAGGCGGTTGAGAAAGGTCGTTTTCCCGGCGCCGAGAAAGCCGGTGAGGATCGTGATGGGGATCCGCGTCACTGTTCGGCCTCGGCGCCGAAGGGGTGATCTGCGCCCCAGACATGCGCAGCGTCCCGGGCGATCTGGCGCCGCTCCAGCCGATCGAGCGTCGACAATGCCAGCTCGGGATCACCGGTTTTGGCCAGTGCTCGATCGAAGCTGCGGCGGACTGAGCGCGGCCCCCATGGCAGGATCGCACGGGCGAGCCAGCGGCGCAGTTCAGCCGGCAGCCGGTCGAACTCGCGCATCCGGTCGCCCTCGCGGCGATGGCGTTTGAGACCTGTGCTGCCGAGATTCTTGGTCATGCCCGTTCCTCAGCGTGGCCTGGGTCCGACAGCTTTCTGGGGCTGCCGGACCCTTTTCGTGGGACCAGATTGCGTCCGCCGACCGTCAGGACGACAGTGCCGCGGCCAGGGTGCTTGCGTTATGGCGCATCATGTCGAGATAGGTCGAAGCCGGCCCGTCCGGACCCGACAAAGCGTCGGAGAACAGCGTGCCGCCGATCCGCGCCCCAGTCTCCGAGGCGATCTGTTCGAGCAACCGGTTGTCGGTGATGGTCTCCACGAAGACCGCCGAGATCCCCTCGTCGCGGATCTGATCGATCATTTCGGCGACTTCTGCCGCGGAAGGCTCGCTCTCGGTGCTAAGCCCCTGCGGCGCTTCGAAGACCAGATTATAGCTCTCAGCGAAATAGCCGAACGCGTCATGCGAGGTCACGATGGTTCGCGCTTCAGGCGGCAGAGTGTCGATCAAGGTGCGGATCTCGGCATCCAATGCCTTCATTTCAGCGATATAGGCTGCAGCATTCGCCAGATAATCCGCGGCGTTCGCAGGATCGGCTTTGGCGAGGGTCGCGGCGATATTGGTGGCGTAGATCTCGCCATTCGCAAGGCTCTGCCATGCATGGGGGTCGAAGGCCCCATGATCGTGGCCATGGGCATCGCCATGCTTCTCGTCCGCGTGATCGTCATGCCCAGCATGGTCATCGTGACCATGATCGTCATGCCCGTGATCGTCATGCGCCGCTTCTTCGGCGTGATCATCGTGACCATGGCCCGCATGGTCATCATGATCACCATGCTTTTCTTCGCCGTGATGGTCATCCTCCTCGAACGGGATTGCTTCTACCCCCGTGGTGGCGACCATCCGCGTGCCGTCAAAACCCGATGCATCAACCAGGCGGTCGATCCATCCTTCGAACTCCAGCCCGTTCACGAACTGGATCTCAGCCTCGCTGACCGAGCGCGCATCCGCCGGAGTGGGCTGATAGACATGGGCGTCGCCATCGGGGCCGACCAATGTGGTCACCGCGATATGGTCTCCGCCGATCCGCTCGACCATATCGCCGAGGATCGAGAAGGTGGCGACCACCGGGACCTTTTCCTCTGCCTGCAGGCCCGTCGGCAGGACCAGCGAGAGGCTGAGGGCGGTGGTTCCGAGGGTGAGAAGGGTTCTGCGCTGCAACATGGTGGGGTCCTTTCAAGCTTTCGCGCCCGTTGTCATTTGCGCCCG
>JBCDKL010000219.1:0-5640 GCA_038746695.1 Pseudomonadota bacterium
GGAGGGATTGGAGCAAGACTTCAATTCGTTGGCTGCTCAGCGCGAAGCCTGTGCGGCCTATATCACCAGCCAGCGCCATGAGGGCTGGGCAGAGCTCACGGCCCGCTATGATGATGGCGGCTTCTCCGGTGGATCGATGGATCGGCCCGCCCTGGAACGTCTTCTCGCGGACATCAATGCAGGCGGCATTGATGTCGTCGTTGTCTAAAAGGTCGATCGGCTGACCCGGTCCCTGGCCGACTTCGCCCGGATCGTGGCGATCTTCGATGCGGCCGAAGCCTCCTTCGTCTCGGTCACCCAAGCCTTCAACACCACCACCAGCATGGGCCGGCTGACGCTGAACGTGCTGCTCTCGTTTGCACAGTTCGAACGCGAGGTCACCGCTGAGAGGATCCGCGATAAGATCGCGGCCTCAAAGCAAAAGGGCATGTGGATGGGCGGTGTGCCGCCCTTGCGATACCGGGCCGAGAACCGCAAGCTGGTGATCAACCCGGAAGAAGCCGATTTGGTGCGCCATATCTTCCAGCGCTATCTGGATCTAGGCTCTGTACGTCTTCTTCAAGCGGAGCTCGCCAAACAGGGATACAAAACCCCCGTCCGCACCGCGCAGCGTACGGGGCGACAATCCGGTGGCTGCCTCTTCTCCAAGGGGAAACTCTACTGGGTGCTATCGAACCCGATCCTGATCGGCTGTGTCCGGCATCGCGACCAGGTCTATGACGGCCAGGATGAACCGATCCTCGATCGCAAGACCTGGGACCACGCACAGGCGATACTGGCGGCAAACCGCAGGTGCCATGCCAATCGATCTAAGGCCCAGAACCCAAGCCCGCTTGCCAGCAAGCTCTTCGATCCCGAGGGCCAGCGCATGCGCCCGGTCCACGCCAAGAAGGGGGGCAAGCGCTATCGCTACTATACCAGTCCCGGTCTGATCGACAGCAGCCGCGAGGCCGGGGCCTCCGGCTGGCGCGTTCCGGGCGCACAGATCGAGGGGGCCCTGGCAGAGGCGATCCGCCATCACCTCTCGGATCCGGCAACGCGCAGTACGTTGATCGCTGGTATCAACCAGCAAACGCAGGCTGGCTCATTGCTGACAATAATAGGGAGAACGGTTGAGGAGCTGCATGATCCGGCGAGCCCGGACGGCCAGAACCTATTACGCCGGATCATCCGGCGCGTCGATCTCACCGAGGATCGTCTGAATGCCAAGGTCGATTTGGCAGAAGCACTCGCCGACAGCTTATCTCGCGACAATGATGCCGATCTCACCTTCGAGATCATCACCCCGATCCGCCTCGACCGCCGTGGAGCCGCGCTTCAAATGGTTCTACTTGGCGCGGCAGGTGACAAAGCATCACCCGATCCCAACCTGATCCAGACCGTGGTCGATACTCGCCGCCGACTGGCGATCTACACAGATCGGGCGAACCCAATGACGACCTCCGAAATTGCCGCGACAGAGTCTATCGACGCGGCCGATATCTCCCAGTCTCTACAACTGGCCTTCCTCGCCCCCGATCTGATCGAGGCCATCCTCGACGGGCGCCAGCCCACCAGCCTCTCGGCCCACAAACTGCGCCGCCTCCACACCCTACCGCTCCTCTGGGAAGACCAACGCGCGCTCCGCGCCTGAGCCGTCAACCCGGTCCTATCGACAACAAGGATGCGCCAAGCCCCGACAAGCGGTGGATGAAGAATCAGTCCCCGATGCTTTGCAAACGCCCCAGCCCTTAAATCGGTTTGGACACATCCAGAGACGAAGTCGATGCGAAGCACCCAATCGACCCAGGTTCACCGCCTCACATCCAAACAAATCGGCCCACACAGTGTAACCTAGCCCTAATCCACGGAAATCACGCGCCTTTCCAAAGACGTCTCAGAACACCCACAAAGCGCAGGATTGTCTGGTAGGCCCGGAGGGACTTGAACCCCCAACCAAACCGTTATGAGCGGTCTGCTCTAACCAATTGAGCTACGGGCCCCCAATCTTTCGGGTGCGATGCTTAAAGACGCCTCCTTGGGCGGTCAACCATCGCAGGTTTGCATGGGGGGATCTCTGACGCTACACCGGCGCCTGACCTGCCCCGGCACGAGGATCCCGCGCATGACCGAACGTCAGAACAGCCCGACCTATCGCGAGGCTGGGGTCGATATCGATGCGGGCGCCGAGCTTGTCAGCAAGATCAAGCCCCTGGCGGTCTCGACCAACCGCGCCGGTGTGATGGAGGGGCTGGGCGGGTTCGGCGCGCTCTTCGATCTCAAGGCGGCGGGTTACTCAGATCCGATATTGGTCGCCGCCACCGATGGCGTCGGCACCAAACTGCGTGTCGCGATCGAAACCGGACTGCTCGACACAGTGGGTATCGATCTGGTCGCCATGTGCGTCAACGACCTGATCTGCCAGGGGGCGGAGCCTTTGTTCTTCCTCGACTATTTCGCGACCGGCAAGCTGGATGTCGACCAGGGAGCGAAGATCGTCACGGGCATCGCCGAGGGCTGCCGCCAGGCAAAATGCGCCCTGATCGGCGGCGAGACCGCCGAGATGCCGGGCATGTATCCCGAAGGCGATTTCGACCTCGCGGGCTTTGCCATGGGCGCGATGGAACGCGGCCACGCCCTGCCCCGCGATGTTGTGCCGGGCGATGTGCTGCTGGGCTTCACCTCCTCGGGCCTGCATGCCAACGGGTTCTCACTGGTCCGCAAGATCGTCGCGGATGAGGGGCTGGACTGGAACCGCTCCGAACCCTTCGACGATGTCAGCCTCGGGCGGCTCTGTCTGCGCCCGACCAAGATCTATGTCGGCCCGGCGCTGACCGCGTTGCGCACCGGGGCGGTGCATGGACTGGCCCATATCACCGGCGGCGGGCTGATCGAGAACGTGCCCCGCATGCTGCCCGATGGGCTGGCCGCCGAGATCAATCTTAACACATGGCGGGTCGGCACCTTCTATCGCTGGCTGATCGGCGTGTCGGGCATCCGCCAGGAGGAGGCGCTCAGAACCTTCAATTGCGGCATCGGCATGGTCGCGGCGGTTGATCGCGACCAGGTCAACGCGCTGGCCCGTCTGATGGCCGAAAACGGCGAGACGGTGATCCGCATCGGCGAAGTGGTCGAGCGGGGAGGCAGCGGGGATGGCGAAGCCGGGGAAGAGGGTGAGGACGGCCCCACCCGGGTGTTTTTCTCGGGCCAGTTGGTGTGAGTTCCAAGCGCCTCGCCATTCTGATCTCCGGCAGCGGCTCGAACATGCTGGCGTTGATCCGGGCGCTTCAAGCTCCAGACGCTCCGGCCCACCCGGCCCTGGTGCTGTCGAACCGGCCCGAGGCGGCCGGGCTCGCCAAAGCCAAAGCCCTGGGCATCGCCACGGCAGCGGTCGATCACCGCCAATTCAAGGGCGACCGAGCGGCCTTCGACGCGGCGGTCCATGACCGGCTTGAAGCCGCCGAGATTGACCTCGTCGCCCTGGCGGGGTTCCTGCGGATCATGACCGGTGCAATGGTGCGCCGCTGGCAGGGGCGAATGGTCAATATCCATCCGTCACTGCTGCCGGCCTTCAAGGGGCTGGACACCCATGCCCGCGCGCTGGCCGCCGGGTGCGCCTGGCATGGCTGCAGCGTGCATGAGGTGACCGAAGACCTGGATTCGGGCCCAATCCTCGGCCAGGCGGCGGTGCCGGTCCAAGCTGGCGATACCCCGGAACGCCTCGCGGCACGGGTCCTCGAGATGGAGCACCTTCTCTATCCCGAAACTCTCAAACGCTTCGCCGCAAACCCGGAGGATCTGCGCCAAACCCCGCTTGCGCTACTCCACCCTGACGCTGCGGCAAATGCCACGCTTTAGCTGAGCGCCAAGCGGCATCCAGCCTGCCAGGAATGGCCCGGGTGGGCGGGCAAACGAGCGCAGCGATGTTCGGAGCCCAACCGGGCCGTACTCGCCAGTCGGGCTTTAAAGCCAAAGTGTTTCTCGCGCTGAAGTACGAAGCTCAGAGCTTCTGCGCAGGGCGGTCAGTGCTCTCCCGCGGCTAAGCCTTAACCGACCAATTCCAGGCCCGAGAAAAAGTAGGCAATCTCGATCGCCGCGTTTTCCTCCGAATCCGAACCATGGACCGAATTCTCTCCAATCGAGAGCGCGAAAGCCTTGCGGATCGTGCCCTCATCGGCCTCAGCGGGGTTGGTCGCACCCATCACCTGACGGTTCGTGGCCACCGCATCTTCACCCTCCAGCACCTGGGCGACAATCGGCGCCGAGGCCATGAAGGTGCACAGCTCGTCATAGAATGGCCGCTCTTTATGCACCGCATAGAATTCACCAGCCTGAGCCTTGGTCAGATGCAGCCGCTTCTGCGCCACGATGCGCAGCCCCGCGCCCTCCAGCATCGCATTGATTTGGCCGGTGAGGTTGCGGTTGGTCGCATCCGGCTTGATGATCGAGAAGGTGCGGGTGATGGCCATGGTCCGGCTCCTGTCTTATGGGGTCGGGCCCCTTGGTCAATTCGCGGGCGGACTAGCATGGAGGAGGAGCGAATGAAAGCGCATTTCCAGAGGCTCGGGCGTTACAATGCCTGGGCGAATACGCGGCTCTACGCCGCAGCCGAAGCCTTGAGCGACGCCGATTACCGAGCCGATTGCGGCGCCTTTTTTGGCTCGGTCCATGGCACGCTGAACCATATCATGGTAGCCGATTTGATCTGGGCGGCCCGGATCAGGGGCGCTCCGAACCCACCTTTCGGCCTCGATCATATTCTGCACGAAGACCACGCCGAGCTGACCGCGGCCCGCCGGGTGCTCGATGCCGATCTGATTGCCCTCACCGACGAGCTGGACGAGACCCGCATCGCTGCGAATTTCACTTATTGCACCGTCACCGGCGATCGTAGAGTGACCGAGCCCCTGGCCCCCGCGCTCGCCCATCTCTTCAATCATCAGACCCATCACCGCGGCCAGATCCATGCCCTGCTGACCCGTCTGACCGGCAGCGCCCCGGCGCTCGACCTGATCTTCTTCCAGCGCGAAACCGGCTGACACGGCAAAGCCGGACGGGGCCGCTACCCACCAGGGGGGCGGGTGGGGGCTCCGTCCGGCTTTGCGCTTTAACTCGCGCCGTTGACCCCGCGCTCTCCTCCACACCATCCTTGAGCGCTGTCCAGGCGATGCCGCGCGCGGGCCAGAACACGCCGCGGGGCGACATGCGCTCTTGCGCTGCCCCGCCTCAGATGCACATTCCTTCCGAGGAAACCAGCCCAGCGCAGGAGACCGGACCCGCATGGCAGAGACAGGCCCCACAGTGACGGGCGCACCCGCGACAGGCGCACCAGCGACGGCGACCCCGTCAACGGGTGCCCTAGCGACCGGCGCCCCAGCAACTGGTGCACAATCCACAGGCTCTCAAACCACAGGCCCTCAAACCACAGGCCCTCAAACCCAGGGCGGCCAAGACCCTATGGTGATCTTCACGCCCTCGGGCAAGCGCGGCCGCTTTCCCGAGGGCACGCCGATCCTGCAGGCCGCCCGCGCGCTGGGTGTGGATCTCGATTCAGTCTGCGGCGGTCGGGGCATCTGTTCGAAATGCCAGGTCACGCCCAGTTTCGGCGCCTTCCCCAAGCATGGGCTGACCGTCACCGAGGATGCGCTCAGCCCCTGGAAC
>JBCDKL010000220.1:0-5623 GCA_038746695.1 Pseudomonadota bacterium
ATCGGTCAGAAAGAACAGCGCATGGCTGGTCTGCTGTAACCCGGCCTGAAACCCTGCCGAGATCGCCCCGACCGAATAGAAACTGTCGGTCCGGTCGAAACTGCCACCCTCGTTCAGGCGCAGCGCGCCCTCTCCATAGGCACCGCCGACGATGAAGCCGCCTTTGATCACATCCGGCATCACCAGGATCCCCTTGGCCCGTCGCGCGAGATCCTCGGCACCCGGTATTTCGCGATAGAGTTTCTGCAGCGCCAGATTGACCCGTGCCTCGATCACTTCTCGATCCTCGGCACGGGCGGGAAGAGTGGCACCCGCTATGCAAGTAGCGGTCAGCCCGGTGAAGACCTGGCGACGTGTGGGGGAGGGGATCATGGCACTGCTCCGAATTGTTTTTGCGAATATGGGGGGTGGGGCAGATCACCGCAACTGATGCTTGTCTGCCCGTAAGCGCGCACTTAAGTTCCGGTGATGAACCAGATCGAAATCGACCCCTCCGTCAATGTACTTGGCGAGCAATTACAACCCTGTTCGCTCGACCCGATCACCGGGTTCTTCCGTAATGGATGCTGTGACACCAACGAGATGGACCGAGGCAGCCACACGGTCTGCGCCGTGATGACGGCGGAGTTCCTGTCCTTCTCGCAGGCGAAGGGCAACGATCTGAGCACGCCAAGGCCTGAATTCGGTTTTGCGGGTCTGAAACCGGGCGACCGCTGGTGCCTCTGCGCCGCGCGCTTCCTCGAAGCCTATCAGGCGGGTAAGGCGCCAAGAGTGCAACTCACCGCCACCCACCGCCGGGCGCTGGATATCGTTCCCCTGGACGCGCTGCGCGAGATGGCACTGGAGCGAAACTGAGTCGTTCGGTCGAGATCGCTGATTCCCAGAAGATTGGGCGCTGCCTGAATGGTCACGCTGGTTCAACCTGAAGCTTCAGGCGACTAAAGATCGTGGTGAAGCCACTGAAACAATCAATTGGACATTTCCGTGCCCAATCAGACTCGAGTGACAATATCCGTCGCCAACGAGATCATTAGGTCCGCATCGACCGAGATCACGATGCCGATTTATCCAGAATTGATCCTGTCGAGCGGCAAGAGAGAAAAGCTGCGCAAGACGATCGTGAACGTCACACCAAGCGACTTTGCTCGACAGCCGCTCTTACGAAGTCGTCGAACAGGGGATGAGGGTCGAGCGGTTTCGATTTTAGCTCGGGATGGAACTGCACGCCAATGAACCAAGGATGGTCAGGTCGTTCCACGATTTCGGGCAAGCGCCCATCGGGGGACATGCCGGAGAAGCTTAGGCCCGCTTCTTCCAGCTTTTCTCGGTACTTGATGTCGACCTCATAGCGGTGGCGGTGGCGTTCGGAGATTGAGACGCCACCATAGACCCCAGCCACCCGCGACCCCTGGGCCAGCACCGCGTTATAGGCGCCTAGCCGCATTGTTCCGCCCTTGTCGTCGGTCACCGCGCGTTTAACCGTGCGGTTGCCCTCGAGCCATTCCTTGAGGTGATAGACCACGGGCTCGAAACGTCTCTTCCCAGCCTCGTGGTCGAACTCCTCCGAGCCTGCCTCGGCCAAGCCGGCGGTGTTGCGTGCCGCCTCGATCACCGCCATTTGCATGCCGAGACAGATGCCGAGATAGGGAACCGCGTGTTCGCGGGCGAACTGGGCGGCGCGGATCATGCCCTCGGTCCCGCGCTCGCCAAACCCGCCGGGCACGAGGATGCCGTCGAACCCGTCCAGATGCGGGGCGGCGTTTTCCTTTTCGAACACCTCGCTGTCGAGCCATTCCGGGATCACTTTGACCCGGTTGGATATGCCGCCATGGGTCAGCGCTTCGGCGATGCTTTTATAGGCGTCCTCCAGCTGCGTGTACTTGCCCACAATGGCTATACGGACCTCGCCATCGGGATGTTGGATCCGGTCGATCACGTTGCGCCAAGCGTCGAGATTGGGCCGCGGGGCCGGGGTGATCCCGAACGCGTCCAGTACCGCCTGGTCGAGCCCAACCTCGTGATAGGCCATCGGCGCTTCATAGATCGAGGGCAAGTCGGGCGCGGGCACCACGGCATCGGCGCGAACATTGCAGAAGAGCGCGATCTTTTCGATCTCCTTTTGCGGGATTCCATGCTCGGTCCTGCAGACTAGTACATCGGGAGCGATCCCGATCGAGCGGAGCTCTTTGACCGAGTGCTGAGTGGGTTTGGTCTTCAACTCTCGCGACGCGGCGATGAAGGGCAGCAGGGTCAAATGCACGAAGATGCAATCTCCGCGCGGCCGGTCCTGTTGGAACTGGCGGATCGCTTCGAAGAAGGGAAGCCCCTCGATATCTCCGACCGTGCCGCCGATCTCGCAGAGCATGAAATCGGTCTCGTCATCGCCGATTCGAAGGAAGTCTTTGATCTCGTTGGTGACGTGCGGAATCACCTGGATCGTCTTGCCGAGATAGTCGCCGCGGCGTTCCTTCTCGAGAACGGTGGAATAGATGCGGCCTGAGGAGACGGAATCGGTCTGGCGCGCGCTGACCCCGGTGAAGCGTTCGTAATGGCCGAGATCGAGGTCTGTCTCGGCCCCGTCATCGGTGACGAACACCTCACCATGTTCGAACGGGCTCATAGTTCCGGGATCGACGTTGAGATAGGGGTCGAGCTTGCGAAGCCGCACGGTATAGCCGCGAGCCTGCAGCAACGCCCCCAACGCGGCCGATGCGAGGCCTTTGCCGAGCGAAGACACAACCCCGCCCGTGATGAAGATATAGCGTGCCATGCTCGGATCCCCGCAGATCGTCTTTTCATGCTCTGGCCGGGTGATCCGGCGCAGATCTTGTGGGTGCCTTCTGAGGACACCGCTTATCTCGTCTCTACGGGATTTGAGGGATACAGGATTCGAACCGGCCCGGCAAGCGCGCGCACGGGCCAGATTGAGCGTGCTACCGAGAAAATCCTTTTCCTGAGTGAAACAATCGGATACTGATTCTGCAGCCACCCTGGAAGGACCGGGCAAGCGATGATGAAAGTCTCACAAGACCCAGATGCCAGACTCGGATGGAGGGGCGTAATGGACCGTGACGAGGATCTGGAGGACAGGCTCCGCCAGAACAATCGCGAGATGTTGGAGGAGGTGATGGCCGCCATTGGCATCGACGGGCTTTGGCGTCTGCCCCCCATAGAGGCGCGGCTGGAAAAGGAGCGCGTATGATGCGACATGATTCGCCCGATCAATTCCGTACCGGAGCACCGGTCTCGTCCACCGACGAGCGGGTCGTCGACAGCGCCGATCTGATGCAGGGTGCGCGGATCATGCATATCCGTCACGGAGATCAGGTCTACACGCTGCGGGTGACCCGTCAGGGCAAGTTGCTGCTGACCAAGTAAGGGGCGATCTCGCCCCGGAAGCACCGTTCACCTCAACCCACCCCCCGGTGCGCGGTGGTGCCCGGACAAGACGTCCCGACAAGATCGGCGCTACTCCGCTCGCCTCTCGTTCCTAATCAACCAGAGATTGCGGCTGTAGATGAAAAAGCCGAGCGACTGGCCGAGGATGAAGACCGGATCCTGGCGATAGATCGCATAGGCGAGCAAGATCGCGGCACCTCCGATCGAGAACCACCAGAACGAGACCGGGATAACCGATCTCTGTGCGCGTTCGCTGACGATCCATTGCACCATGAAGCGCATCATGAAGAGAAGTTGGCCCATCAGGCCGACCATCACCCAGATCAATTCGCCCCTGGTCTCTGCACCCAGGAAATCCATCAGCCAGGTCATGCCGGGTCCTGATATGTGACCTCGGCCAGTTTGCGTCGGCGCAGCAGCCACCAGACCCCGAGCAGATCCTGCACCCCGCTGAGCGCGCGGCCGATATTGGTGTATTTCGAGCGCCCGGCCTCGCGCGCGCGGTGCGAGACATCGACCAGCGCGATCTCCAGACCCTCGCGTCGGACCAGGGCGGGGAGATAGCGATGGACATGATCGAAAAACGGCAGGCTCAGAAAAACTTCGCGCGGGAAGGCCTTCAACCCGCAGCCGGTGTCGCGTGTGTCATCGCGCAGAATCGCGGCGCGCAGCCCATTGGCAAAACGCGAGGCGAAACGCTTCGAGACCGTGTCTTGCCGGGCGACCCTTTGTCCGGCGACGAGGCCGAGGCGGCGGCCGTCTAGGAGTGGGGCAACCAGCTTCGGTATTTCGGAGGGGGGGTTCTGGCCATCGCCATCGATGGTGCAGACGATCGGCGCGGCAGCAGCGATCACGCCCGAGCGCACGGCCGAGGATTGCCCCGATGGCCGAGCATGGCGGACCTCGCGCAGCCATGGAAATTCGCTGCGGAGTTCCGCGATCCGCGCGGCGGTGGCATCCGTTGAGCCGTCGTTTACGAAAATCGCTTCGAACGGGCCGATAGGGCCGCATGCCTCGGCGATCTCGCGCGCCATGCTTTCGACATTCTCGGCTTCGTTCAGCATCGGCGCGACGACCGTGAAACGCGGCGTATCGGGGTCTTCGGCCATGGGATCCTCCGTTCGGCGCGGACCATAGGCGAAGGGGCGGAGGCCGCCAAGCGGGTTTATTGCGTCATCCGCTGGGGAGGATACAGGGCAGCCAGCGCGGATCTTCGGAGGTGTAGAGAATGGCCGTTTCGGTCTTGCCGCGATTGTAATTGAAATAGCGGAATTCGGCCCGAGCGATCAGGTCGGGCCTCGGGCCCGAAAGATGAGGCTCGATCAGTGGCCACCAGCGAGGTTCGATCAGAAACAGGGCGCCGGGATCGGACAGCAGGGCGGCGACCTCCCGTGGCGTTGCGCGGTCAGTGCGGGTCTCGGTCAGAAAGACGAGGCTCGGCTCGCGATAGCCGGCGGTGATCAGCGGTCCGCTGGCGCAGGGCCGCCATTGCGCGGCGGCATCTGCGATGCGGGGCGAAGGGAAGACCGTGCTCATTGCCGGAAGCGAGAAGGCGAGCACGGCGGGATAGAGGCAAAGCGCGGCCAGGGCCGAGGCTAAGATCTGCCCTGTCAAGCGCCCCTGCAACGCTGCACGAGCCGCGAGGATGGCCAGTCCGATCCCCGCCACGCTCAAAGGCACCGAGAACACTGGCGCATATCCCTCCAGCGCCAGGGGCAAAGCGATAGCCGCCAGACCCAACAGAATGCCCGGCACCGCAACCAGCCCGGCAGAGACGCGCTTGAACCAGTCTTGCGCAGGCACCCGCCGTCCCTCGACCCAGGCGGCCAGGGCGATGGCAAGGGCCGGGTAAAGCGGAAGCACGTAGTGCGGCAGTTTGGTCGGCACGATCTCGAGGATCAGCCAGAATGGCAGCACCCAAGCGGCGAGCAGGATGAGCCAAGGCTCGCGTCTGAGCCGCCAGAGCCAGGGTGCGGCCAGCGGGATCAACGCCGCCCAAGGCCAGAACGTGCCCCAGATCAGGAGTGTGTAGAGCCCGGGTGGGCCCCAGTGTTTCTCTTGTCCCTCGGCCAGTTTTCCGGCAAGGTCCTTGCCGAGGCTCTCGGCGAAGAAGCCACCATCCGAGATCTGCCAGATCGCAACCAGCCATGGAAGCACCAACAGCGCCATCAGCGGGATGCCCCAAAGCGCGCGGAGCGGGCGGAGCGATGGGCGGCGCAGAATC
>JBCDKL010000221.1:0-5557 GCA_038746695.1 Pseudomonadota bacterium
ACGAACCCTGCCACGGCGACCAGGCCGGGCAGCACTGCCGCCTGGAACATGTCGATGATCGAGGCCTCGACGATCACGGCATAGATCACCAGAGCGACCGATGGTGGGATCAGAATGCCCAAGGTTCCACCGGCGGCCAATGCGCCAGTTGCGAGCCTGGGGTGATAGTTGAGCCGTCGCAATTCCGGGAGCGCCACCCGGCCCATGGTCGAAGCAGTGGCGAGCGAGGAGCCACAGACCGCTCCGAATCCCGCACAGGCGGCGACGGCCGCCATCGCCACGCCGCCACGCAATCGCCCCACCAGAGCATTCATGCCGCGGAAGAGATCGCGGCTCAGTTCGGCTTCGGAGGCCAAATGCCCCATCAGGATGAAAAGCGGCACGACCGACAGATCATAGTTCGCCGCATTGCTCCAAAGGAGCGATTTGAACTGCTTGAGATAGGGTTCGAACCGGACATAGCTGAGGACAAGCGACAGCACCCAGGTCCCGCCGACGCCGACGAGGATCATCGCCAGTCCCACAGGAACCCGCAGGATCAGCAAACCGAAGAGCGCGCCGAGCCCGCCGAGCCCGACAAGTTCCGCCTCACTCACCCGCCCGCGCCTCCAAAGGCTGGGTCAGCGCCACCAGGGCCCAGAGCAGAAGCGAGGCGATCCCGGGCATATAGAACGGCCATTCCTGCCAGCCCAACACTCGGCTGAGCGCGCCATCCGCCCGCGCCTCGAGCATGCCGAAGACCATCGCCCAAGCCAGTGCCAGGGCCAATGCGGCGATCCCGAAGGTCCAGATCCGTTCTAAACCCAGCCTAAGTGAAGCGGGCAGACGTCCTGCCAGCAGATCCACCGCGATATGCCCCCGGCGCAGCTGGCAATAGGGCAACAGCATCAAGACTGCGGCGGAGACTGCCAGGCGCACGAAATCCTCGTATCCCGGCAGCGCACCGACCGAGCCGCCCCAATTGCGCGCCACGCGGTCGGCGGAGAATGCTGCGACATTGATTGTGGTCACTGCGACGATGGCCAAGAGGATCACGCCGGCCAGAAGCGCCCAGATCTCGGCCGCCCAGGCGACCGCCCGGCCGAGGCTGTCTCTCACTCGCTATGCTTGGCGACGGCGGTTCGGGCGGCTTCGACCAAAGCGGCGCCGTCGAAGCCTTGGGTCTTGGAGTCCTCGACCCACCGTGTCACCACAGCCTCGCCCCTGGCAGCGAAGGCGGCCATGGTCTCGGGACCGAAACGCATCACTTTATTCCCTGCTTTCTCCTGGAAGGCGATTCCCGGTGCCTCGTTGGCGTTCCAAACTGCCCCCATCTCGGCCGCGAACGCGGAGTCGGAGGCCGCATCGATCACCGCTTTCAGATCGTCGGGAAGGGCCTCATATCGATCCTTGTTCATCGCGAAAAGGAAAACTGAGGTCCCAAACCGGGTGCCATCCTCTCCCTCGGCCGAAAATTTGGTCAGCTCCTGCAGTTTGAAGGGAGGGAAGATTTCGAAGGGCACCAGCGCGCCATCGACGCCATTCTTGGAGAGCGCCTGGGGCAGGGCGGGCAGGGGCATCCCCACCGGCTCGGCATCCAGCGCTTCGATCAGCCAGGCGCCGGTGCGCGATGGAGTGCGCAATTTCAAACCCTTAAGCCCGTTTGGTCCTGCGATCTCGTTTTCAGCCAAATGGATCGCGTTCCCGGCATGGACATGGATCAGCAACGGGTGGATATCCTCGAAATCCGCTGCGATCATCGGCATCAGCTCCTGGATTGCCATTGTGGTGGCTTTGGCATCTCCGGCATGGACGGTGGGCAGCTCGAACACCTCCGAGCGCGGGAAAACACCGGGTGTGTAGCCAGGCAGGGTCCAGACGATATCCGCCACGCCGTCGCGAACCTGCTTGTAGAGCTCCGGCGGTTTGCCACCCATGGCCATCGAGGGAAAGATCTCGACCCGCAGCTTGCCGCCGGATTGTTCTGCAATCCGATCGGCCCAAGGTTCCAGCATCTTGGTGACGGTGGGGGATTTCGGGCTCATGAAAGTATGCAGGGTCAACACTTCCTCGGCCCGGGCCGAGATCGCGATGAGACAGGCGGTAAGACCGGTGGCGAGGATCTGGAACAGGCGGGTCATGGCATCTCCTCCGATGTTATTTGCCCCTGCATAGGCAAGCTAATAGGAGAGGCCAACATAATTTTCGGCCAGCACCGTCTGGGCGGCGCGGGACGACAAGAGATAGGCCATCTCGGCCTCCTTGATCCGCCTTGTGAAAGTGTCGTCCTCGGGAAAGCGATGCAGCAGATTGGTCATCCACCAGGAGAAGCGGACCGATTTCCAGACCCGGGCGAGCGCCCGCTCGGAATAAGCGGCGAGCAGGGTCTCCTCGCCGGTGCGATAGAAAGCGATCAGCGCCTCAGAGAGATAGTGGATATCCGAAGCGGCGAGATTGAGCCCCTTGGCGCCGGTCGGCGGCACGATATGGGCGGCGTCTCCGGCCAGGAACAAGCGGCCATGACGAAGCGGCTGGGTCACGAAACTGCGCAGCGGAGCGATGGATTTCTCGATCGAAGCGCCTGTGACCAGGCGCTCACCGATGGAGCTTGGAAGGTTCTGGCGCAGTGCCCCCCAGAACCGCGCATCCGGCCAATCCTCGACCCGCTCGCCGAGTGGGACCTGGATGTAATAGCGGCTGAGTGTGGCTGAGCGCATCGAGCAGAGCGCGAACCCGCCTGCTCCGATGGCATAGATCAGCTCGTCACTGACTGGGGGCGTCTCGGACAGAACGCCGAGCCAGCCGAAAGGATAGGCCCGCTCGACTTCCTGGCGCTGGGCTGCGGGGATGCTGGCGCGGCTGACCCCGTGGAACCCGTCGCAGCCGACAATAAAGGCGCAGTCGATCCGGCCTGGAGCGCCCTGGCGGCGAAAGGTGATATGGGGCGTGGCGGTATCGAACCCGTGCGGGGTCACGTCCTCCGCCTCGTCCAGGATCACACCCTCTGCCGTGTCGCGGGCGGCATAAAGGTCTCGGGTTACTTCGGTCTGGCCATAAACGGTGACATGGGCCTCCGCGAGCCCCGCGAGATCGATCCGGTGCATCGCCTCTCCCGCGGCGATGTGAAAGCCGCGATGGGTTTGGCCTTGGGCTTGCAAACGGCTGGCGACCCCGGCGCGGTGGAGGAGATCGACCGTCCCCAGCTCCAACACTCCGGCCCGGATGCGCGAGAGCACATGGGATCGGCTGCGCCGCTCCAAGATCGCCGAAGAGATGCCTGCAAGATCGAGCAGTTGCGCGAGCAAGAGGCCCGCGGGCCCGCCGCCGATGATGCCGACCTCTACCCGCATGAAGCCTCTTCTCTCTGTCCCGGCCGAGATTTATCCCGGGTCCTGCGGGCCTTGCAAGAATCCAGGCTTCACCTGCGCTGGCCCAGGTAGAGCCACAGACAGCACCCGGGCGGGCTTCTAACGAACGCCTCTTGCCAGATCGCGTTCTATGGTCATGGCGCCGGCGTTGCCGGTCAGGCGGGCACGGTAGACATAGAGCCCTTCCATCACGCGTTGGACATAGTTGCGGGTCTCGCGGAAAGGGATGTCCTCCATCCAGTCAATCATGTCCTCGACCGACCTGCCGGGCAGGCGCGGGTCGCCATAGGCGTCGAGCCATTGATCCACTCTCCCCGCCCCTGCGTTATACGCGGCGGCTGCCATAACGTAAGAGCCGCCGAACTCCTGCGTGCGACGGGCGAGATAGGTCTGACCGAGACGGGCATTGTATTGCCAGTCCTCGATCAACCGCCCGCGGGAGTACTCCTCGCCAATCCAGCCCGCGACTTTCTTGGCCGTGGCCGGCATCAACTGCATCAGACCGCGGGCACCGGCGGGGCTGATGGCGCGTGGGTTGAGTTCGGTCTCCTGCCGCGCGATCGACATCGCGAAGGCCGGCTCAACTTTAGTGGCATAACCCGCGAGATCATGGATCGGGTAGTAGACGGGGTGGATCACGATCCCCTTGCGGGCCGCGGCCTTGGCCACACGCACCGCATAATGCGGCCGGTCGAGCGCCAGGGCCAATGTTCCGAGCGATTCAAGCGCCCGAGCGTCGCTCATCGATTTGGCGATGGCCTCGAAAGCGGCGAAGGAGAGGATCTCCTGACCGGCATAATGCAGCAAAGCGGCCATCCGCACGTCGTCGCTGTCGAGCACCGGATCGCGCTGCCAGCCTTCGCTGCCCCCCCGGGCGAGCCGCGGGTCACCACCCGCACCGATCTTGGTAGCAGCGAGCTGCCCGTAGAACGAGGTCTGATGCTCGGCCCCTTTGACATACCAGGCCCGGGCGCGGGTCTGATCGCCCAATGCCTCATAGGCACGGCCGGTCCAGTATCCCGCGCGTCCCAGGCTGATCGGGGTCTCGACCGAGGCGGCGAAACGCTCGAAATGCCCCGCCGCCCGTCCCGGATCTTGAAGCTGGCGCAGCGCCACCCAGCCCGAAAGCCATTCGAGATCGGAATAGGAATACCCATCGGAGGCTGACAGGAAATGCTTGCTGGCCAGCCGGTAGGCCAATTCTCCCTGCCCTTGCCGTGCCGCCCTCCGGGCGAGGCGGCGGCGGCGGTCGGCCCAGCGGGTCGGGGCGCCCAATTGCTCGAATTCCGAGGTCACCGAGTCGAGCCAGACCGCCGCCTCGTCATAGCGTTTGCTGTTATAGAGCCGCCGGAACTCGGCGTAATTCTCCGCCGCCAACCCGCCGAGCGACGGTGCACCAGCCGAGAAGCTGCCCTCGCCCATCACCTTGGCCAATTGCGTCTGCCCCGGCCAGAGCGGGCGGCGCGCGATATAGGAGCGGTATTCATCATACCCGCCCTGGCCCGCACGCAGCTTGCGCCAGAGCACGATGTCGCGCAGCACCGCATCGCTGCCCGCCACTTTCGCCTCGGCCCCGGGCCAATCGCCATCGGCGCCGATCTCCAGCGCTTCTGCCAGGAGCCAAGCCTGTTGCCTCGTGGTGTTGAGATCCAGCGCATGCGCCGGGAGATGCAAGCTCAGAGAGATAAGGACGGCCATCAGGCCGAGGAACATTCTCATCGAAATTAGGTCTCCACCAGGGTGCTCCCCGTTCCGGTGAAACACTATCACAGGCGGGGCGCGCTGCATCCCTCTTTGACCCGATCTGTGACACCAATTCGTGAGCATCGCGTCTGTGCCCGGCTTGCCCTGGCCAGGATTTGCCCCTACGGTCCCGCGGCTTCTACCAATCGAGAACGGGTCGCAGAATGTTCAAGGGATCGTTGCCCGCAATGGTCACACCGTTTGCCGGAGGCGCTGTCGATTTCGACACGCTCGCTGCTCTGGTTGAATGGCATATTGCCGAGGGTAGCCATGGGCTGGTCCCAGTAGGCACCACGGGCGAAAGCCCGACACTGAGCCATCAGGAACACGAGGCGGTCATCGCAGCGTTGGTCAAACAGGCTGCAGGCCGTGTGCCGGTAATCGCGGGCGCGGGGTCCAACAACACCGTGGAAGCAGTGCGTTTTGTGCAATTCGCCAAATCGGTTGGAGCGGACGCGGCTCTGGTG
>JBCDKL010000222.1:0-5513 GCA_038746695.1 Pseudomonadota bacterium
CGAGCGTTCTCTGGAAGTGCTGGAAGAGGTCTCCGGCCGCGCGATTGCGCCAGAACGGGTGCTGGCGATCGGCGACGGACCGGCCACCGATGTGAAGGGCGGCTGCGATTTTGGGCTGGATACGCTTTTCGTCACCGGCGGACTGGCGCTGGGAGAATTGGGTGACGATCCGGAGCGTCCCGATCCTGAGAAGCTCGCCGCCTATCTGGATCGCGAGGCTCTTACCCCGCGCTACGCGATTGGCCGTCTGCGCTGACGACGCAACAAAGCCATCTTTAACGCTCTTTGATTGAAATTTTCTTGCGCAATTTTATTGCATACCCCTGCGCAATCGGCTACGCCTTCGCGAGCGCAGCAAATGCGAGTCGTCAACGACCGAAGTCAGAGGACCGAGAGCGGGGCAGCAATGTTGGACGATCTATCGAATACGCCGAACCGGGGCACGATCTGCATCGAAGATCTGGAGATCGGCATGATGCGTCATGTCGAGAAACAGGTCAGCGATACCGATATCCGCCTCTTCGCCGATATCTCGACCGACCGTAATCCGGTGCATCTCGACGACGACTATGCTCAGGACACGATGTTCGGTGGGCGGATCGCCCATGGGATGCTGACCGCCAGCCTGCTCTCGGCTGTGATCGGCGAGCAATTGCCAGGTCATGGGACGATCTATCTGGGCCAATCGCTGAAATTCCTCGCCCCGGTCTATCCGGGCGACATCGTGCGGGCCGAGGTTTCGGTGCGCGAGATCGATCATGCCAAGCGCCGTGTGACCCTTGATTGCCTCTGCAAGGTGGGTACAAAACCGGTGCTGAAGGGCGAGGCATTGGTCCTCGCGCCCTCCAAGAAATTCGACTGAGGCTCGGCCACCTGTGCCGGGCAGGCGCGGGGCATGCAGATCCATCACGGCCTTCAGATCCCAAACGACGCGCGCGGGGCTACCGTCGCGATGGGAAATTTCGACGGTGTGCATCGTGGGCATCAGGCGCTGCTGGCCGCGGCCCGCAATGCCCGGCCCGATGCACCTCTGGGCGTGGTCACCTTCAGCCCCCATCCGCGCCGTCGCTTCCAGCCCGATGCGCCGCCTTTCCTCTTGACCAGCCCGGCCGAGAAAGCCCGCCGGCTTGCGCGGTTTGGAGTGAGCCATCTCTACGACCTGCCCTTCGATGCGGCCCTTTCCGGCATGTCGGCCGAGCAGTTTGCGGCTGAGGTCCTGGCGGAGGGTCTCGGCATCTCTCATGTTCTGATTGGCGCCGATTTCCGGTTCGGCAAGGGCCGGGCGGGGGATGCTGTGATGCTGCGCCAATTGGGCGAGGCGCATGGCTTTGGCGTCAGCATCCAGCCCTTGCTGCACGGCGCGGATGGGGAATACGGCTCGACCGCCATCCGGGTCCTGGTCGAGCAGGGTCAATGCGAGGCGGCTGCGGCACAGCTCGGCTGCTGGCACAGCGTTTCAGGCCCAGTGGTGAAGGGTGATCAGCGCGGGCGCGATCTCGGCTACCCCACCGCCAATCTTGCCTTCGGCGAACAGATCACCCCGTGCTTCGGTGTCTATGCCGCCGAGGTAACGGTCCATGACGGCGCCCATAAGGGCACCTATCCTGGGGTGGCCAGCATCGGCGCGCGCCCGACCTTTGGCATCAACGCGCCGAATTTCGAGGTGCATCTCTTCGACTTTCAGGGCGATCTCTATGGTGCTGAGATCTCGGCTGGACTGGTCTCGTTCCTGCGTGGTGAGGAGAAGTTCGACGGGATCGATGCGTTGATTGTGCAGATGGATGCCGACAGCGCGCTGGCCCGTGAAAGGCTGGCGCAGGCTCGCATTCCGGGCTAGATCTCGCCCGTTCCGGGAGGTTTCGGATGCGTTCGGCGATTTTCAACACCCTGTTTTATCTGGCGACCTTGGTCGCCGCGATCACGCTTTGGATCCTGGCCAAGATCTCGAACCGCCGGGTGATGTGGAAGGCGCTGCATCTCTGGTCCGGAACGGTTAAACTGCTCACCCAGCTGCTTCTGGGAGCCAAGATCGAGGTGCGCGGGCGCGCGCATCTCTCGGACAAACCGCAGCTCATCGTTGGCAAGCATCAATCCGAGCTTGATGTCGTGATGATGGTCGACGAGTTCACCGATTTCAGCGCCGTGGTGATGGCGGAGCTGGCAAATTATCCGATGTTTCCCACGCTTCTCAACGCACTCGATCTGGTGTTGGTTGCGGTGGATCAGGGCAAACAGGGCCGCACCGAACAGACCATCGAGGGCGGCAAGCGGGTCGCCGCACAGGGCCGCGACATGCTGATCTATCCCGAGGGCGAACTGATGAAGTTGGGCGCCAAAGAGCGCTACAAATCCGGGGTCGGGCATCTTTATTGCAATATGGGGGTCGAGGCGGTGCCGGTCGCCTTCTCGCTTGGTGTGATCTGGCCGCAGCGGCAATGGCATAAATATCCCAACAAGCGCGGGGTTATGGAGTTCATGGAGCCGATCCCCCCGGGCCTGCCGTTCGACGATTTCATGGCGCTGATTGAAGAGCGGTTGGAGACGCGTACCATGGAATTGATCCGCGAGACCGCCGATGGTGAAGTGCTGGAAGCCGCCGAGCGCCGCTTCGCCAACAAGGAAAACAATCACGGCGATGTGCCCGAAAAAGTCGAGAGCGCAGCTTCTGCCAAGGAAGATGTTCCACCCGCTGCGTGAGCTGGCCGCCTCGGTCCTGCTCTTCGCGCTTTTTGCTGCACCGTCTGCGGCAGCCGAGGACGGGCCTCTGGCTGATCTTCCTCGCTTTGACGGGAGTGCGGTTCTGCAGGGGCGTGCTCTGGTCTCGGTCACTGAGCCTCTAGTCGCATCTGAGCGCCGGGTGATCCGGCCCGAAGCCGCTGGTCTGGAGGTGGTGCTCGAGCTTTTTCGCGCCGCTCCGCCTGATGCGGCCGATCAAGCCCTAGCGGAATTGCCAGAACCCAGCCTGACCACCGCACCCGATATCGAAGCGGCGTTGATTGATGCGTTGATCCGCTCCTATGGCGCCACGGGTCGGCCTGGCGCACCGCTCGACGATCCCGATGGTCTTGCGGTGCCGAGCGCAGAGGGTGCCAGGTCCCTCGCAGCACGGCATCCGGGTCAGGGGATCGCGGTCAATATTCGCATCCGGCACCATGGATTGGAGCTCTCCGGGCCGGACGGTCAGCCGCTGGCAAAGGGGGCAGAGGCGCATCTCTCCTATACGATCTCCTACACAGCGTCCCTGATCGATTTGCAAACGGGTGACTTGCTGGCTGTGGCGGCCTGTTCGGGTACGCGCGCGCTTGGCCGGTTGCGGGAGATCGCGCCCACCAGCGCGTTCGACATCGCCGCTATCGCCATCGCCGAAGGCTGCATCGAGACGATCATCGATCAGATCCAGCAGTCGGCGGGCGGTTAGGCGCTGCAGCGCTGGCCCGGTGCGGCGATCCGGGCTATGTCCAGCGCAAAGGAGCCGCCGATGACCGATCCTGCGCCGAACCAGTTCGCATTGCTGAAGACCCGTCGGTTTCTGCCGCTCTTCCTGGTGCAGTTCCTGGGCGCCTTCAACGATCAGGTTTACCAGAAAGCCTTCGTCGCGTTGATCACCTATCGACTGGCTGATCAGGTGGGCATTCCAATCGCGCAACTTGGGGTGATCGCCTCGGGCCTGTTCATCCTGCCATTCGCGGTGATCACTCCGACCGCCGGTCAAATCGCGGACCGGATGGACAAAGCGAAGATGATGCGGATCGTCAAAGCCTGGGAGATCGTTGTGATGTCTCTCGCGGTAGTGGGATTTTACACCCAGAACATCGTTTTTCTCTATTTCGTGCTGTTTTTGATGGGTGCGCAATCGGCGATGTTCGCGCCGATCAAGTATTCCATCCTTCCGCAATATCTCACCCGGGCCGAGCTGATGGGCGGCAATGGGTTGGTGCAGGGCTTTACCTTTCTCGCGATCATTTTCGGAACGATCATCGGCAATGAGCTGATCTTGACCGATGGCGGGTTGCTGATCGTCTCGTGCTTTGTGATCAGTGTGGCAGTGACGGGGTTTGTCTCCTCGCTCTATGCGATGCCCGCCCCTCCGGTGGCGGCGCCACAGCCGGTCGATTGGGTGTTTCCCAGGGCGATCTGGAAGCTCTTTTCGATGTGCCGCCAGACCAAACCGGCCTGGCGGGCGATCCTGGCGATCTCGTGGTTCTGGTTCGTCGGCGCCACGTTTCTGTCGCTGCTGCCAGCCTATGCCAAGGAGGAATTGGGGGTTAATGAAGGGGTGCTGACGGTGCTGCTAGCGGGCTTCTCGATCGGGGTGGCGATCGGTGCCATCGCGTCGGAGACGCTGAGCAGGGGCGAGGTCGGCGTCACCGTACCTCCGGTCGGGGCCCTGGGCCTGGCGGTGATGGCAATCGAGCTCTGGTTCGCCACGCCGCCTGCGCCACCTGAGGGTGCGGAGCTGCTTGACCGTGCGGCCTTTTTTGCCGATTGGACCGGTTGGCGGATTCTGATCGATTTCGTGATCCTGGCGGCTTTCGCGGGCATGTATGTGACGCCGCTGAACGCGGTATTACAGGCCGAGAGCCCGGATGAACGCCGCGCGAGCTATATCGCCTGCTCGAATGTGATCGATGCCTCGATGATGGTGACCTCGGCCTTGGTCGTAGCGGTTTTGATCGCGCTCGGCGTGCCGGTAACCGAGGTGCTGGTACTGGTGACCTTGAGTGGGCTGCCGATGGCGTTCCTGGTGGCGCGCTATGCGCCCAGCACGCGGCTGGGACGGGTGGCGCTGGCGGTCTGGCCGCGGAGACCGGCATGAGGCCGCGGTTCTGGGAACGGGTGCCTCTGGCTGAGATGACCCGCGCGGAGTGGGAGGCGCTCTGCGATGGCTGCGGGCGCTGTTGCGCGGTGAAGCTGGAGGACGAGGATACGGGCCGGGTGCATTACACGCGGATCACCTGCCGCTTGTTCGACAATGCGACCTGCCGATGCGGGAATTATGCGCTGCGCAAGCAATTGGTGAAGGACTGCATTCTGTTGGATCTCGACACGCTGGAGGAGGCTTGCGACTGGCTGCCCCGCTCCTGCGCCTATCGTCGATTGTCCGAGGGACGGCGGCTGGCGGGGTGGCATCCGTTGATCTCGGGCGATGCCGAGAGCGTGCATCGTGCCGGGATCAGCTTGCGCGGTAAGGGCGTGGCAGAGTACGAGGTGGCCGAGGACGAGTGGGAGGACCATATCGTCTCGGAAGACTTCTAAGCGTCCCCCGAGCAAGACGCAGCCACCGCCCGCCCCCACCCACCCCCCGGCGTGCGCTGACTGCGTCTTGCCCGGGGGACGGGAAAGCGGGGCAGATGTTCTTCACATCCGATAACGCATCGGGCGCGGCGCCCGAGATCCTGGCGGCCGTGGCGGCGGCGGATCCGAGCTATACCGGCGCCTATGGCGGTGATCAGGTGACGGAACGTGCAGTGGCGCGGGTCCGCGAGGTTTTCGAAGCACCGGAGGCAGCTGTC
>JBCDKL010000223.1:0-5468 GCA_038746695.1 Pseudomonadota bacterium
GGGCGAGGGGCGGGCCTGCACCGCTCTGATCCGCGCCGCGGCGGGCAAAGCGGTTGTCAAGACAGGGGCCGAGGGCGTGTTCGTTGCGATCTTGCCGGAGAGCGGCCTGGGAATCGCTTTGAAATGCGATGACGGGTCCAGCCGCGGGTCCGAGGCCGCGATTGCAGCACTTCTCACCCGATACGGTGCCCTTGAAATCGAGCACCCGGTCTTCGCCCGCTATGCCGACCGCCCGTTAACCAACCGGCGCGGCATCTGCCATGGCCATTTGCGGGCCGGGCCCGGTCTGGCGCTCGGCTGAGCCTCAGCCAAGCCAGTTCGCGATGAAATTCAGCGGCGAGAAGCGCCCGGTCCCGATCGGCAGCACGAAGGTGATTCCGGTGAGTGTCCAAAGGATCAGCTCGCCCAGTTTGGGCAGCCCGGAAGCCACCGCCCAGCGGGTCAGAAGCACATTGGCCAGCAAGATCCCCGCAGCCACTGCCAGCGACAGCAACACCGCGATCCCGGCCCCCTGGCTCGCATTCAGCTTCAGCATGCCATCCCAGGCGAGATGGCCGAGAATCGGTACTCCGAACAGGTTGAAAGCCAGGAAGGTCGAGAGCGGTCGAAACCAATCGGGCGTCATCGGCAGATCCTAAAGGCAAGTCGCTGAGACCCCTTAGCGCAGAACCGGCAAGAACGCGACAGAAGGCGGCGTATTCCGGCTGGACAGCCACGTGAAAAAATGCATCTATTTTTCACAGAGAGGAAGCCGCCGCGTGGACCAGCCGCAGATCATCGCCGCAAGCGACCAGGGAGCCGCGCCCGAGCCCCGCGCCGGGGGGGTCGGCCCAGACCTGCGCGCGCTGCGCAAAGCCCGTGGCCTGACGCTGAGCGCGCTTGCGGGCGAGGTCGGCCGCTCGGTCGGTTGGCTTTCCGAGGTCGAACGCAATCTGACCGAACCCACGATTTCGGATCTGCGCCGCCTGGCCGAGGTGCTTGATCAGCCGCTTTCGCTGTTCTTCGGCGTCGCTGCGGGTCCGGCGGAGGAGCACGGCCTAATCGTCCGTGCCCGTGACCGGCGCACGCTCGGCAATGCCGAAGAGGGGCTGGTCGAGCAACTGCTCTCGCCCGACCTCTCTGGCAGTTTCGAGATTGTGCGCTCGGTCTTCGCGCCGGGCGCGGAGCTGCCCGAGTTCAACCGCCGTCCGACCGAGGAGGCGGGCTATCTGATCTCCGGGACGCTCGACCTCTGGATCGGAGAGGACAGGTTCACCCTCTCCCCGGGCGACAGTTTCCGCTTCACCGATCAACCCTATCGCTGGCGCAATCCGGGCAGCACACCTGCCATCGCGATCTGGGTGATCGCGCCGCCAGTCTATTGAGGCCGCGATGACCGAAACTATCGCCGCCTGCAAAACACCGAACCCGCCAAACTTCGCGGAGCATTCCGGCAAAGCCCGGACGCCGCACAGGATGGCAAACCGTACAATAGGCGGCCGCGCCGCCCATATCGCTATCACCTAACGGGAGGATATCATGGCAGACATTCCAACCACCGCACGGGTCGTCATCATCGGAGGTGGGGCCGTGGGCGCCTCCTGCCTCTATCACTTGGCGCTGAAGGGCTGGACTGATTGCGTGCTGCTCGAGAAGAACGAACTGACCTCGGGCTCGACCTGGCACGCGGCGGGGAATGTGCCGACCTTCTCGAATTCCTGGTCGATCATGAATATGCAGCGCTACTCGACCGAGCTCTATCGCGGGCTGGCCGAGAAGGTGGATTATCCGATGAACTACCATGTCACCGGCTCGATCCGGCTGGCCCATAGCAAGGAGCGGATGCAGGAGTTCGAACGCGCCGTGGGGATGGGCCGGTACCAGGGCCTGGACATGGAGATGTGCTCGACCGACGATCTGAAGGCGCGCTATCCGTTCCTTGAGACCCACGATCTCGCGGGTGGGATGTGGGACCCCTATGACGGCGATATCGACCCCGCGCAATTGACCCAGGCGCTGGCTAAGGGCGCGCGGGATCTGGGCGCGCAGATCCTGCGCTTCTGCCCGGCCATCGGGGTCGAGCGGGTCAATGGCGAATGGCTGGTCAAGACCGAGAAGGGCGATATCCGCTGCGATTATGTGGTCAATGCGGCAGGCTACCGCGCGCAGGAGGTCGGGCGCTGGTTCGGCCGCGAAGTCCCGATGGCGACGATGTCGCACCAATATATCCTGTTCGACGAGGTCGATGAGCTGGTGCAGCGCACCAAGGAGACCGGCGGCAAGCTGCCCCTGCTCCGCGATGTGGACTCCAGCTATTACCTCCGCCAGGAGAAGCACGGCTTCAATCTCGGCCCCTATGAGCGCAATTGCCGGGCGCATTGGGCGACGCCGGATGACCCGATGCCCGAGGATTTTTCGTTCCAACTCTATGCCGACGATCTCGACAGGTTGGAGTGGTATCTCGAAGATGCAATCGCCCGGGTGCCGCTGATGGGCACCGCCGGGGTCTATAAGGTGATCAACGGACCGATCCCATACACCCCCGATGGTCTTCCGAATATTGGGCCAATGCCGGGCGTGCCGAACGCGTTCGAGGCTTGCGTGTTCACCTTCGGCATCGCCCAGGGCGGTGGTGCCGGGAAGGTCCTTGCCGAATGGGTCGTCGAAGGCGGGACCGAATGGGATATGTGGGCCGTCGATCCGCGCCGGTTCGGCAAGTGGATCGACCATCAATACTGCGTCGACAAGGCGATGGAGGTCTATGGCCACGAATACGCGATGCATTTCCCGCATCATGCCTGGCCCGCGGCCCGCGACCGCCGGCTGAGCCCGGTGCATGAGAAGATCCTGGCTCAGGGGGGCCAGATGGGCGCCTATAACGGATGGGAGCGGGCCAATTGGTTCGCCAAACCGGGCGACGACACGTCCGAGGAAGCAACCCAAACCTGGGAGCGTGACGGCCCCTGGGAGATCCGCGTGAAGCAGGAGGTCGAGGCGGTGCGCGACGGGTGCGGCGTCTTGGACCTGCCGGGCTTCTCCCGCTTCAAGGTGACGGGCGCGGGCGCCGATGAATGGTTGCGCGGGTTGGTCACCGGCTCTCTGCCGAAGATCGGGCGGGTCGGGCTGGTCTATCTGGCCGATGAGCGCGGGCGGATCGTCACCGAGATGTCGGTGACCCGGATCACCGAGGACGAATATGTGCTGGTCACTGCCGCCTCGGCGCAGGATCACGATGCCGATTGGCTGCGCCTGCATCTGCCTGAGGAAAGCGGGATCAAGATCGTGGATGCGACAGAGGAGATGTCGACCCTGATCGTGACCGGGCCGAAAAGCCGCGAGGTCCTCTCTGGCCTGACGAGTGCGGATCTGACCCTGCCATGGCTCAGCTTCCAGGAGACCGAGGTCTCAGGGCATTGGGCGGCGTTGCTGCGGGTCTCGTTCGCGGGCGAGCTTGGATGGGAGATCCATGCCGAGCGGGGCGCGATCCCGGCGATCTACGATGCTGTGATCGCGGCGGGTGCGACGCCCTTCGGCATGTTCGCGCTGAATTCGATGCGGATCGAGAAAGGCTATCGCGCCTGGAAGGGAGATCTCTCGACCGATTACACGCTGTTCCAAGGCGGGCTCGATCGGTTCGTGAAACTGGACAAGCCGCAGGATTTCCCCGGCAAACGGGCGCTGATGAACGAAAAGCAGCAGGGCGTGACCAAGCGGTTCGCCACCATGGTTGTGGCGGCCAACGGCTATGACGCACCCTACATGTCGAACATCTGGCGCGGCGAGGAGCATGTGGGCGAGACCACATCGGGTGCCTATGGCTATCGGGTCGATGCCTCGATTGCCCTGGGTGTCTTGCGCACCGATTGTACCGAGCCGGGCACCGAGCTTGAGGTCGAGATCTATGGCCATCGTTATCGGGCGGTGGTGCAGGAGGATCGCCCGCTTTGGGACCCGGAGAACGACCGATTGAGGGCCTAGCGGGCCTTGCAGCACGCGGCCCGATCCGTGACCGGATCCATCGAGGCGCGGGGCGCCTCGAGCTGCCGGCAAGCCGTCAGCGGGCCGCGTCGGCGCGCAGCGGCACGGTCCGGACCGGGTGGCAGGGGCGGATCCTTGCCTAAGTGCCCGATCGGTCGATCTAGGCGGTGTGGATTGCATCCTGGTACAAGTCCGCCTGGCCTTGAGAGAACGGAAGGACGAGACGACGATGAGTGACGTGATCTTGCTGGATGGTGGGATGGGGCAGGAGCTGATCGCCCGCGCCTCGGAACCACCGCATCCCTTCTGGTCCGCCCGTGTTATGCTGCGAGAGCCCGATGTGGTGCGCGCTGTGCATCGCGCCTATGTCGAGGCTGGAGCGCGGGTCATCACCGTCAACACCTATGCAGTCACCCGCACGCGGGTGGCCAATCACGGTGAGGGGGCGGATTTCGCGGCGCTGCATGTCGCCGCCTGCCGCCTGGCCGATGAGGCCCGACTGGGCCGGCGCGATGTCGCGTTGGCTGGATGCTTGCCGCCTCTGGTCGCCTCCTACAAGCCCGATTTGGCGCTGCCTTTCGAGCGTGCGCGTACGGAATATGCCGAGATTGTCGACGTCGAGGGCCCGTATGTGGATCTGTTTCTGGCTGAGACGATCCCGAGCGTGGCAGAAGGCCGGGCCGCGGCCGAGGCGGCCTGCCCCTCGGGAAAGCCGGTCTGGATCGGCTTCACAGTGATGGATGATGGGAGCGCGCGCCTGCGCTCGGGTGAGCCTTTGGCCGATGCGGTCAAGGCACTGTCCGATCTGCCGGTGGCGGGGATCCTGATCAATTGCTCGACGCCAGAGAGCTGCGATGCCGCCCTGCCTGCGCTGCTGGGCCAGCGGGCAATCGCGGGGGTCTACGCCAACGGGTTTGTCTCGATCGATGCGCTGGATGCGGGCGGCACGGTGGATGTGCTCAAGGCACGCAAGGATCTTGGGCCCGAGGCCTATGCCGATTACGCGTTGGGTTGGGTTGACGCCGGGGCGCGCATCGTCGGTGGCTGCTGCGAGGTCGGTCCGGCTCACATCGCGGCTCTTGCCCAGAGGCTGGAGGCAGAGGGCCACCGGCTGATCGCCCCCGGCACGGTCGAGCCCGTCCGATGATGATGACGCGCGAGACAATGGCCTTCGTCGACGAATGGCGGCTCGGCCATATCGCGACGATCGGGCCGCATGGCCCGAATGTCTCGCCCAAGGGCACGTTCCAGGCGCTGGACGCCGATACCCTGGTCTTTGCCGAGATCCGTTCGCCCCAGACCAAGGCCAATCTGGCTCATGATCCCAGGGTCGAGGTGAACATGGTCGATGTGTTCTCGCGCAAGGGCGCCCGGTTTCGCGGCCATGCGCACTTCGAGGGGCCGGAGACCGACACCTACACCGCGCTGACCCCCCGTTGGGCCGGGATCTTCGGCGCCGATCTGGCTCAGAAATTTCGGGGCTTCGTGCTGATCCGGCTGGACAGCGTGAA
>JBCDKL010000224.1:0-5462 GCA_038746695.1 Pseudomonadota bacterium
GGCTATGCCGGCGATTACCGCCTGTCGGTCGTCGAGGTCGAGCCGCCCGGTCTGGTCGATTCGATCAAGGGGGTCACGGCGCTCGACACGGCAGGACCGGTCTATGTCTATTTCGCCCGGGCGGGCGACCGCTACACGGTCGGCTCGGATCTTTATATCGCCAATGGTGTGAATACCTATGAGCGCGACCAGCTCTGGTCGATCTTTGAAGGCGTCGAGCGCTTCGCCGATATCGACTTTCGGATCACCACCAGCCGGGCACAGGCCGATCTGGAATGGGCGACCGATGGGCTGGAGTCTTCCTTGCTGGGGTTTTTCTTCTTCCCGACCCAGAGTGGAGAGGGCGGGTTCGGCCTGCTCAACGATGGCAGCGGGCGGTGGAGCGACCGGCCGGGCGGCGGGCTCGACCGGGGCGGGTTCATGTATGGCGTGGCGATCCACGAGCTCGGCCACGGGCTGGGTCTGGGCCATACCCATGATGGCGGCAACGGCACGCAGTTGATGCAGGGCGTCTCGTGGAGCGGCAGCCATGGCGATTTCGACCTGAACCAGACTGTGTTCACCGCGATGAGCTATAATGACGGCTGGGTCACCGGGCCTAACGGGCAGCCGCCGGGCAATGCCTATGGCTATGGCGCCAGTTTCGGTGCGATCGATATCGCCGCCCTGCAAGAGGTCTATGGCGCCAATACCAGCCATGCCGGGGGCGACGATATCTATCGCCTGGATGACGCGAATGGGCCGGATACCGGCTATGCCACGATCTGGGATACCGGCGGGTTCGACACCATGCTCTATCAGGGCGCGCGGGATGTCAGCATCGATTTGCGCGCCGCCACTCTGAGCTATCGCGAGGGCGGGGGCGGATTTGTCAGTTATGCTGAGGGTGTGCATGCTGGGCTCACAATTGCCCATGGCGTGGTGATCGAAGCGGCCGAGAGCGGGGCTGGCGATGACAGCCTGGGCGGCAATGGCGCCGACAACTGGCTGACCGCCGGCGCGGGCGATGACACGCTGCGCGGCCATGGCGGAGACGATTGGCTCGACGGCGGGACCGGCGGAGATTTCCTGAATGGCGGCGCCGGGCTCGATACGGTGATGTTCGTGAATGCGGCCGAGGGCGTGAAGGCGGATCTCGCCTCGGGCAAAGGCAGCCGGGGCGAGGCGGCGGGCGACCTCTATATCGGGATCGAGGATCTGATCGGTGGGCGCCACACGGACGATCTGCGCGGCGATGCGGCGCAAAACCGGATCGAGGGTGGCAATGGGGCCGATGGGCTGCATGGCCGCCAGGGCGACGATGAGCTGGTGGGCGGCGGCGGCTCGGACCGGCTCTATGGCAATCTCGGTGCGGATCTGATGACCGGCGGCAGCGGGTTCGACCGTTTCGTCTATTTCGCCGCCAGCGACAGCGGGATCGGCCAGCAGGACCGCGACCGGATCACCGATTTCGAGCAGGGCAAGGACCGGATGGATCTCGCCCATCTGTTCGACCGCTCCGAGACGTCGCGGGACGATCAACTGGCGTTGATCGGCGGGGCGCGGTTTTCATCCGATGCGGGGGAGCTGCGCTATTTCCAGAACCGGGTGGCCGAGCTGACCATTGTCGAGGCGGATCTCGATGGCGATGGAGCGGCAGATCTGCAGATCGAGCTGGCAGGGCTCTTGACCCTCGTCCGCGAGGACTTCCTGCTCTGAAACGTTGGGCGGCGGAGCGCTGATCGCGCCCCGCCGCCCGGGTCAGGTCTCTGTTGGGTCCAGTCAGGCTTTAGGCGGCCAGCTTCTCGACCTCGGCTTTCATCTCGGCCATCACCTCTTCGGCGCGGGCCTGGAGCACTTCGAAAGCCTTGCGCTGCGCGGTCTGGGCCAGATCGACCACATCCTTGACATCGGCGAAGGCTTTCTCGGTCAGGGCCTTCATCTCGTTGAGCTTCTCGGTCGCAGCTTCTTGGGTCAGCGCCTCGGGTTTGAAGGCGGCCAGGTCGGCCTTGGTCTTGGCCACGGCTTCCTCGAAGAGAGCGGTTTGCCGGGCGAACACGGCTTTGTAGCCGTCAAGCGCGATTCGGTTGGCCTCGATCAGCGCTTCCATGTTTTTCTCCTGCGCCTTGGTCAGGGCGCTGGGGTCGAAGAACTGCTCGAATTCCGGCAGTTGGAAGAAGACGTGCGGAGTGGTCTTCGCGGTTTTGCGGGTGCCGGCCATCGGATGTCCTTTCAGCGGGTCGGTTTCGGTTCGGGAGAGAACTTATGTTGCATCGCACAAAAATGCAAGAGTTTTGTTGCAGTGCAGCATAAGCCACTAGCCGACCTGGGCCGGGACCGGGATAATCGCTGTTTTTCAGAGGTTTGGCATCAGACCGCATAGGCGATCAGCAGATCCTTCGCATCGACCTGAGCACCCGCAGGGGTCACCACCCGCTCGATCACCCCATCGCGTTCGGAGTGGATAGCCGTCTCCATCTTCATCGCCTCGAGCGTCAGCAGCAGATCTCCGGCATGCACATTCTGCCCTGGCGCCACGGCGACCGAGCCGATCACGCCTGGCATGGGCGAGGCGACATGGGCCTGATTGCCAGGTTCGGCTTTTTCGGCCCGGTGGGTTTCATGGGTAAAGCGCGCATCCTCGACCCGGATGGTGCGCGGTTGGCCGTTGAGCTCGAAGAACAGCTTCACCTCGCCGGTCTCGTCGGGTTCCGAGATTGCCTGGAGCTGGATCACCAGGGTCACGCCCGGGCGCAGTTCCACCTGGATCTCCTCGCCCGGCTCCATGCCATAGAAGAAGGTCGGCGTCGGCAGAACCCGCATCGGGCCATAGTCGCGGCGCTGGCCCATATAATCGAGATAGACTTTGGGATACATCAGGAACGAGCAGAGATCCTCGTCATCCACCTTGATCCCGGGCATCTGGCCTTCGGCTTCCTGGCGGGTCGCCTCGAGATCCACCGGCTCCATCAGGCTGCCGGGGCGCATGGTGATCGGGGCGGCTCCTTTGAGCACCTTGGCCTGAAGCGCTTCGGGGAAGCCTCCGGGGGGCTGGCCGACCTCGCCTTTGAAGAAGGTCACGACCGAGTCCGGGAAGGCGATATCCACTGCCGGGTCGAGCACATCCTCGACGCTGTGCCCGCCGGCGACCATCACCAGCGCCAGATCGCCCACCGTCTTGGCGATCGGGGTCACTTTGATCACATCGCCAAACATCTGGTTCACTGCGGCATAGGCGCGGACCACCTCCTCCCAGCGGTCCTCCAACCCCATGGCGCGGGACTGCGCGCGCAGATTGGTAACCTGGCCGCCCGGCATCTCGTGCAGATAGACCTCGGAATTGCCCGAGCGGAGATCGCTTTCGAACGGGGCGTACATCCGGCGCACCCCGTCCCAATAATTCGAGATTTCGCGCACGGCGTCGAGATCGAGCCCAGTGGCGCGGGGATGCGCCTGCATCGCCGCAACGATCGAGCCGAGCGGCGGTTGCGAGGTCAGGCTGGCAAAGGCATCCATCGCGCAATCGACCGCATCCACCCCGGCCTCGGCCGCCGCGATGATCGAGGCCGCCGAGATGCCGCTGGTGTCATGGGTATGGAAATGGATCGGCAGGCCCACTTCCTGCTTCAGCGCATCGACCAGGGCGATGGCAGCATAGGGTTTGACCAGCCCGCCCATATCCTTGATGCAGAGCACATGGGCCCCGGCCGCTTCCAGCTCCTTGGCCATGTCGGTGTAGTATTTCAGAGCGTATTTCGCCCGTTTCGGGTCGTGGATATCGCCCGTATAGCAGACCGCCGCCTCGCAGATCCGCCCGGTCTCGATCACGCTGTCCATCGCCAGGCGCATATTGTCGACCCAGTTGAGCGGGTCGAAAATGCGGAAGATATCGACCCCGGTCTCTGCTGCCTGACGCACGAAAAGCTGCACCACATTGTCCGGCAGATTGGTATAGCCGACCCCGTTCGAGGCGCGCAGCAACATCTGGGTTAGATGGTTGGGCATCCTGGCGCGCAGCTCGCGCAGCCGCTGCCAGGGGCATTCCTTGAGGAAACGATAGGCGACATCGAAGGTGGCCCCGCCCCAGCATTCCACCGAGAAAAGCTCGGGCAGATTGGTCGAATAGGAATCCGCCACCGCGATCATATCGGTCGAGCGCATGCGGGTGGCGAGCAGGCTTTGATGCCCGTCGCGCATCGCCGTATCGGTGATCAGCAGCCGCTTCTGGGCTTTCATCCATTTGGCGACGGCCGCCGCCCCCTCTCGGTCGAGTTTTTGCTTCAGCCCGTCCGCGGGCTCGATCCAGGACACAGGCGGTTTGGGCGGGCGGGCATCGGCTGCAGGCCGCACGCGCCCATCCACTTCGCGGTTCCCGTTCACGGTCACATCGGCGATATAGGTCAACAGTTTGGTCGCCCGGTCGCGGCGTTTCTTGAACTCGAAAAGCTCCGGCGTCGTGTCAATGAATTTGGTGTGGTAGCTGAGATCCAGGAAGGTCGGGTGCTGCAGCAGGTTCTCGACAAAGACCAGATTGGTCGCGACCCCGCGGATCCTGAACTCGCGCAAGGCACGGTCCATCCGCTTGATCGCCTCGTCGGGTCTAGGCGCCCAGGCGGTCACCTTCTCGAGCAGACTGTCGTAATAGCGCGTGATCACCGCCCCGGAATAGGCGGTGCCGCCATCCAGCCTGATCCCGAACCCGGTCGCCCCGCGATAGGCGGTGATGCGCCCGTAATCGGGGATGAAGTTGTTCTGCGGGTCCTCGGTCGTGATCCGGCATTGCAGCGCATGGCCTGAGAGCGAGACATCCTCCTGGCTCGGCGTCCCCGTCGCCTCGGCAATCGTCGCGCCCTCGGTGATGCGGATCTGCGCCTTGACGATGTCGATCCCGGTGACCTCCTCGGTCACCGTGTGTTCGACCTGGACGCGGGGGTTCACCTCGATGAAGTAGAACTCCTCGCTTTCCATATCCATCAGGAATTCGACTGTGCCGGCGCAGGTGTAATTGGCATGGCGGCAGATCTTGAGGCCGAGCTCGCAAAGCTCCTCGCGCTGTGCCTCGGTCAGATAGGGGGCGGGGGCGCGCTCCACCACCTTTTGATTGCGCCGCTGGACCGAGCAATCGCGTTCGTAGAGGTGATAGATATTGCCGTGATGGTCGCCGAGGATCTGCACTTCTACGTGGCGTGCGCGGGTGATCATCTTCTCGAGATAGCCCTCGCCATTGCCGAAGGCGGCTTCGGCTTCGCGGCGGCCTTCGCGGACCTTCTCCTCCAACTCGTCCGGCCCGTGGATCGGGCGCATGCCGCGACCGCCGCCGCCCCAGGAGGCTTTCAGCATCAGCGGATAGCCGATCTCGGCGGCCGTCGCGCGGATCGCATCGAAATCCGCCTCCTCAGGATCGGGCAAGACCTCGGAGGCTGGAATGACTGGCACGCCCGCGGCGACCGCTGCCTTGCGCGCGCTGGCCTTGTCGCCCAGCA
>JBCDKL010000225.1:0-5387 GCA_038746695.1 Pseudomonadota bacterium
ACGATGGAAGTCATAGCGATAGAACACGCCCGCGCGAACCGAGTTGGAGGGAAGACCGGTTTCCGGATTGCGCGTGGTCAGCGACCCATCCACACCGAAACGGTGACGCCCGCTGCGGAAAGTATAGGCCGCCGCCAATTGATGGTTGAGCTGATCCTCCGCCCCTGTGCTCAGCCGCATCTGCGCCAGCAGGCTGTAGGAGATCTGCACCGAATGCCCGCCATTGGCCGTGTTGAGGGCTATGCTAGGTCCAAGCTCGACCGCCTCGCCGCCGCCGCCGGTTATTCGGCGCAGCCTCATTCCAGGCGAGACGATCCCGCGCCAGTCCTGGGCGGAGAAACTGTGATCGGCTGAGACATCGATCTCGAATGTCGAGAACCGGTCGTCCTGCACCCGGTCGTCGATTGTCTGCACAAAAAGCCGCGCGCGCCCGGTCCAAGCCTCGGCGATCGGCGCGAAGAGATTGGCCTGGGCGGTGAAGCTGACCTCGTCGCGCAGCCCCAGCTCATCCTCGGCGATCCGGCCGAACGCGTCGAAACTGCCGGCGAGACCGACCTCGGGCAGGAACGGTCCGGTGAGGCCGAAGCCCAGGACATAGCTTTCGGTCGGATTGGCGCCCTCCAACCCGTCGATGAAACGCTGCGCTCGACCTCGGGCCACCAAGCCATTGTCGAAGCGATAGGCGAGATGCGCCTCGGTCGAGCTGCGGCCCGGGATGATGCTCGCGCCAAAGGGCTGGTAATCCTCGCCATAGCGCTCGTATAGCAGGCGGTAGCTCAGCCTCTGATCGAGGCTCTGCCCGCTAAGTTGCGAGAACAGCCCGATATCGGCGGCCCGGCCTTGTCCAACGGAATGCTCTCCGGCGAAGAGCCCGATCTCAGCCTCGAAGGTCAGGGCGTGAGAGCCGATCTCGAAGGGCTGTTCGGCGGCGGCTGTGAAGACCGCCTGGCCCAGCCCCTCGACAGCCTGATCGGCACGTCTGTAGGCGCCGACCGCGTTGACGATGAAGCTCGATCCATCGGCGCGCTGATGCAGGGCCGAGGCACCGGCATAGCTGGTGAACGGCTGATCGAAATCGCGATAGACCGGCACATCGGTGCCCGCGAAGATCTGGATCGAGGTCAGATGCGGCCCCTGCCCGTCCCCGGGCTGAAGCTCAAGTTGCGCACCCTTGATCGAGCGCTGCACCGAGCGCGGGCTGAAAAACGCGAAACTGTCGCCCAGGGTCAGTTTGAAAGGCAGGCTAGCATCGCCTTTCTCCCAATCGAACTGGAAACGCTCTAACACCAGACCGTCATTGAAGCTGCGATAGTCCGAGCGATTGAGCACTCCGCTGGCAAAACCGGAAAACCGCTCGAACGCCGAAACCCGCCTGTCAAATCGCAGAAACCCCTCCGCAAATGCCTGCCCCCCGACATCGGGAAAAACCGCCGCGGCCGGATCGCCGAAATTGTCATAGATCTCGGCCCGGGCGGCGAGATTGCCGGACAACGTCCAGTCAGGCAGCATCCAGTCGGGCAGCAAAGGCTCGGCCCAGGCCGGTGGGGCGGCCAGAAGGACAGCGGTGGTCAGAGGCACCAGCAGTCTCATTCCGCGCTCCGGGTGGTGATGCGGAACTGGTATTCATGGGTCCCCTCGAAGCGCTGGAAACCAGTGGCTGGGTCGTTGAACTCGACCGCCGTCGTGGCGATGGCCGAGACCCGGCTGATCGTGACCGCCCCGTCCGGGCCCGGACTGATGAATTGCTCGAGCGTCGAGACCGATTGCAGCGCCAGCAGACGGATCTGCGCATCCCTGGGCGCCGAGAGCGCGATCTGATCGGTCAGCCGGTCGCCATCGAAGAAGCGCTCGGACAGATGCTGGCTGAGATCGCCGCGGTTCCAATCGGCAAAGACCCCGCGCACCGCCCGTTCCACCAGGTCACGGTCGAGCGGCTGGACCGTCGAGACCGCCTGGAAGTTCGGCGGAGGCGGGGTCGGACGGGCAATTGGTGTCGCCCGGCGGAACTCCGCCGCCATCACCGAGGAGGAAAGCGCCGCCAGAACAAGGGCGATTTTAAGCGGGGCGAGTTTACTGACGAGTAACATCACAGCTCACATTCGAGATTACGAGATTGGCGATGCCGGCATTCGGGCCGTTGGGCGGCACCAGCACAGTGCCGAAATCCAGGGTCACGCTGAGCCGCGCCGCCGCGACATTGCCGAGCCCGGTCGAGCCATTGACGGGCACGTTGAGTGCCAGGATCGTCACCGGCGCACCGCCCTGGCCGTTGACCTCGACAGTCGGTGCAGTGTTGTTGAGCGTGGAGTTCACCGTCACCCGGGTCGCGCCATCGCCCTCCTGATTGAGCCCAATCGAGAAGGAGATATCCGTATTCGGCGCGGGGCAGATCGACCCAGTGAAGGCGGCGAAGAACGCCTCGAACCCACCCTGCTGGCCCGGAATGCAGATCACCTGGGCAAAGAGGAATTGATCGGCAGTGGTGTCGGTGGTGAAGGTCACCGTCGCCTGAGCGCCAGAAAACGGCAGGGTCAGTGTCACCGTCTGGGTCTCGACCGCTTGTGTGATCGGCAAGGCCGCGACAGTCTGAAACCCGATGGCGGCGAGTTCGGTCACCTCGACCACGCCGCGCGCCGAGTCGAAGAAGAAATTCAGCCGGTCATTGGTGCCGTTGCAGGCGACCGGGCCGGAGGCGAAGGAATTACCGGTACCCTGCGCGCCTTGGCCCCCGCCACCTTGTCCGCCGCCCTGACCGCCACCTTGATTGCCACCGGCATTCACGCGCCGGAAAGTCGCGCTTTCCAGGGTTTCGACGCTGCGCCGGTCAAACGGGTTGAAGCCTTGGATCTCATCGACGCTGTCCAGCACGATCGCCACCAGGATCTGCCGTTGCTGATCTGGCGCGGCCGGGGAGGCACTCTGCTCCAGAAAGGCCAGCGGATCGGGATTGTCCTGCTTCAGCGGCGGTTTCGCGGGAGGCAGCGGCACTTCGACAGCCTCAGGTGCGCGGGGGGCCTCGGTCTGCAGCGCCTCCGGCTCAGCCCGGTCGATATCGCCAAGCTCCAAGGGCGGGTTTGGCCGGATGGGCGGAGGCAGGATGCGGTTCAGAAACTCACGGATACGCGCGCGCTCGGCTTCCTCCTCCTCGACCTCGCCGCAGCGGCGGGCATGTTCAGCGGCCAGTTGCAGCGTGCCCTGGCGATAGAGATCGACTTGCCTCAGCACGAAGATCACCGGATTGGCCAGGCGGCCCGCGCCTTCTGCTGGGGGCGGGGCCTCGTTCGCATGTGCTCGGGGAAGGAGGACGGCGGCCATGACCTGCCAAAAGCCCCCGCGCGCTACAAATCGGGTCCGCGGCGCCAGTTCCGGCACCAAAAGATGCGACTCTTCGAATTCGATCAGAGGCAGGCCGGCACCTGCAGGGTCCAGAGTGTCGAGATCAATCTCGATGCCCTGGCCAGGCGTCACTTCCCGTGGACCCTGCCCATCACCGCCCGCCCCTGTCGCGACCGCAGCACCAGCCAGCGCGTTGTCGCCGCCCGAATTACGGGCTTTGCCCAATTCCTCCTCCAGACCGGCTAGCGCCTCGGTCACCACCGAAAGATCGGGCTCGCCATCGATCGCAGCCGCAATGCCTGGGATGCGCTCTTCAAGCGCGCGGAATTCGGGATTGGTCTGCCGCAACGTGTCGACCAGCCGGTCGTCATCGGCTTCTTTGAGAACCTTTGCAAAGGCGTCGGGGTCATCGAACGCTTCGACCAGATCCGCATCGACCACCGCATCCAGATTGCCGAAACCCCGGGTCGGCGTGCCGAAGGCCGAGCGGCTGGAGGGCAGTTCGATCGTCGCCGCCAGCAGTGCGGTCTCGCTCGACGGTTTCAGGCCAAGGCTTTGCGCGTTCGCGTCACGGGCAATCTCGGGCGTGCTGACCTTGCCGAGATTGGCCTGCTCGACCAGGCGGATCTGCGGCGTGCCACCCGGGCTCTCGGGCGGGACCACCAGGATATTGCCCTTGTTGAGATCGGCGCCTGCGACCGGAGCGTGGCGCTGGATCGTGCCATCGGGGTTCAACAGCGGCCTGCCGGTGGGGCCGAGTTTCGGCTGTCCCTGAGAGAGATTGTCAAAGAACCGCAGCACCTCGACTTGCACATAGCGGGTCAGTTTCTGCGGCGCGCCATCCGGGGCGGTGGCCAACTCGTCCAGGGTGCGCGCCCCAGGTGGGAACCGCTCTACCTCGAAGACGGGCGCGACCAAGGTGCGGGTCTCGAACCGGAAAGGCTCGCCATCGCCCGAGACCTGGACGGTGACCTCGATCTCACGCTGACCAATGCCGAGCAGGCGCTGATGCGGGATCCCAGCCTCACGCAGCAAGGCTTCACCGTTCAGAACGTTCAACCCTTCGCCGATCAGATCGGCCTGAAATTCCTCGAGATCTTCGAGCTTGATGACATCGTCCAGGCTGGGGGCGATTTTTCCGGCACCACCGAACTCGGCCTCGAGCGCCTCTTCCACCGCGACCCGGCTGAATTCGCGGCCTTCAAGGCGTGCGGTTACCTGCTCGATCTCGATCAGCTTGACGATGTCTTCCTGCCGAGCCGCCTTCTGATCGACCACCTTCACCGCGACATCGGCCCGGTCCGTGGCGGAAACGCTGGAGTTCTGGCCTGCGCCGAGACGTTCGCCCAGCACCACATTCTCGCCATCGATCGGCTTGACGAAATCGACCAGACCTTGGTCTTTGAGCGTGCCGTCCGAGAAAGCTTCCCCGTTGAAGAGCCTGCGACCGAAGGCTTCGAGATCGGCGACATCCTCGGCCTCGGCAGCGTCGGCCAAGAAGTTCCGGGCGAAATCCGGGATGTCACCCTCGTTATTGGCGAAATCCCCGGCGCGCAGCGCGTTCTCGGCATCTGCGGCATCCGCGACCAACTGATCCTGACGTGCGGCGACCTCGGCGATCTCGGCAGTAGCGCGCTGGGTCGCGTCTCGTTTGGTGATCTGCTCGGCGGTCTTGGCCGAGGCTTCGGCCAGCGCGTCCAACAGGGCCCGCACCTCTTCGGGGGCGATGCGCTTCTCGGCGACCAGAAGATCGATCTGATGCTGGAACCCGATCAGGGATTTCTGTGCCTCAGCCAGATCGTCGGCCTTGGAGATCCGTGCGCCCACGGCCTCGGCGAAAGCCTCGCGCCCGTTTTTGGTGAGCAGACCCGAGGCGGCCAACCGCGCACCATCGTCTAGCAGGACAGCCAGACCACCCGCTTTGGCCACATTGGCCCCTCCGGCAGCCAGCGACAGCACGTCGAGCAGGACGAAGCCCGCGTCAAGACTGTCATTGAAAGCCGAGGTCAGCTCTTGCTGGCGCTCGAAGGCCCGGGCGAGATCCTCGGCGG
>JBCDKL010000226.1:0-5363 GCA_038746695.1 Pseudomonadota bacterium
CTGGAAGTTCCGCACGCCGGACGGTGCAGCGGTGGAAGTGAAGATCACCGGCAATTACGCCACCAATCTTGCCGAGGCAATCACCGAAGCGGCGCTGACCGGGGTGGGCATCGCCCGCAAATGCCGCTGGGAGGTGTCCGACCATCTAGCCAGCGATGCGCTGGTCACAGTGCTGGAGGATCACAAGATCCTGCCCGAATGGGGGATCTTCGCCGTGCGCTCTCCCTCCCGCCAAGCACCGCCACGGGTGCGGGCTTTTACAGATTTCCTGGCGGCGCGCTTCCAAAACATCCCAGACCTGTCCGATCCCGCGCCAGGGTGAGGCCTGGGGGCGATCTGGCCAGCCCGGTCACACGCCTTCAAAAGCGCATGGTCGAAAGCCGATTGATCTGGGCCGCGACGGGCGCCAAGCTCGCGGGCAACAGGGGAGGGCATGGCATGGAACTTCCGGTCAACCGGTTCAAGGCGGCACTTCGCTCGGGGCAGCGGCAATTAGGGATGTGGAGCGCGCTGGCAAGCCCCGTCGCGGCGGAGATCCATGCAGGCTCGGGCTGGGATTGGGTGCTGGTCGATATGGAGCATGCGCCCAACGACCTGCCTCAGGTGCTGGCCCAGGCGCAGGCTCTGGCGGCGGGTCCGGCACCGGTGCTTTGCCGCCCGGCCTGGAACGACACGATCCTGATCAAGCGGATCCTGGACATTGGGGTACAGACGCTGATCGTCCCCTATGTGCAGAACGCCGAGGAGGCCCGCGCCGCCGTCGCCGCCACCCGCTATCCGCCCGATGGTGTGCGCGGTGTGGCAGGCGGGGGGCGGGCCGCAGGCTATGGCCGCGTTGCGGGCTATGCCGGAAAGGCGGCCAGCGAGATCGCCGTTGTGGTCCAAGTCGAGACCGCCGCCACGGTGGACCGGATTGAGGAGATCGCATCCGTTCCAGGCATTGATGCCCTGTTCGTCGGACCGGCGGATCTCGCCGCCTCGATGGGGCATCTGGGCGATATGGCTCATCCCGAGGTCGAGGCGAAGATCGAGGAGGCCGCGCGCCGCTGCCTGCAGGCAGGTAAACCGATCGGGACACTCGCGCTCGACCCCCAAGTCGCGAAGCGGTATTTCGGCTATGGCTACAGCTTCATGGCGGTGGCGGTGGACTCGGTGCTGCTCGCGCGCGCCTCGTCGGCCCTGATCGGAGAATTCCGGTGAGCTCGGCCGCGGAACGGGGCGTCAAACCACCCTTCTCGGCCGATGAATACACAAGCCGGATCGCCAAGGTCAGAGCGGCGATGGCCAACGCGGGGGTGGAGGTCATGTTCACCTGTGACCCGTCGAACATGGCCTGGCTGACCGGGTATGACGGCTGGAGCTTTTACGTCCATCAGGGCGCGCTTCTGGGACCCGAGGGCGATCCCGTCCTTTGGGCGCGCAAAATGGATGCGATGGGCGGGCTGCGCACCTGCTGGATGGGCTCTGACGATATCGTCGCCTATCCCGACCATTATGTCATGTCGACCGAGCGCCACCCGATGGACCATCTCGCCGCCCTGATCCGCGAAAGGGGCTGGGCGGGCATGCCTCTGGGCGTGGAGATGGAGACCTATTATTACTCGGCCAAAGCCCATGCCGTTCTGACCGCCGCGCTGTCCGACACGGAAATCCGCGATTGCACGGCGCTGATCAACTGGCAACGCGCGGTGAAATCGCCCGAGGAGTTGCGCTTCATGCGCCGGGCCGCGCGGATTGTCGAGCGGATGCACGAAACCATTGCCGAGATCATCGCCCCCGGCATGCCGAAAAATGTCATGGCCGCCGAGATCAGCCGCATCGGCATCCTGGGCGCCGAGGATACCGATGGCGCCTTCGGTGGCGACTATCCCGCGATCGCGCCTCTGATGCCCACGGGCCTAGATGCCACGGCGGCGCATTTGACTTGGGACGACACGCCCTTCGCCTCGGGCGCGGGCACGTTCTTCGAAATCGCGGGCTGCTATCGCCGCTATCACGCGCCATGCTGCCGGACAGTCTATCTCGGCACCCCACCGGCTGAGATGCGCCGGGCGGAGGAGGCGGCTCTCGAAGGCATTGCTGCCTGTGTCGAGACCGCCCGGGCAGGTAATACGGCGGGCGATGTGGCCCGGGCCTTCTATGCGGTACTCGCCGGGCATGGGATCGCGCGCGAAGGTCGGCTCGGCTATCCGATCGGCCTCTCCTATCCGCCGG
Source organism: Pseudomonadota bacterium (assembly GCA_038746695.1). Lineage (GTDB taxonomy): Bacteria > Pseudomonadota > Alphaproteobacteria > Rhodobacterales > Rhodobacteraceae > Thermohalobaculum. The sequence goes on from JBCDKL010000226.1 coordinate 2,215, forward strand.
ATTGGGGCGAGCGGACCTTCTCGATCCGAACTGAGGACGAGACGGAACTGCAACCCGACATGACCGTTCATCTGATGCCAGCGCTCTGGATGGAGACCTTCGGCCTGGAGATCACCGAGCCCGTGCGTATCCGCGAAGACCAACCCGCGGAATGCCTCGCCGATGTCCCACGCCCGCTGCTGGTAAAGCCTTAGCGCATCATAGAGTCATACCATTAGATGCCTCAGCTTTGCGGAGGTTTCTGCTTGCCGGTTCCTTGGGCGGAGGGTGTGGGGCGTAATGGGCAGGCCATTTTCGCTTGGGGTGAACCCGCGAGTGTCTCTTTCACGAGTGAAGATCACGGGCACAGCGAGGTGCCACCGCCTTTCAAGGTTTCACCGAGCTCGCTGAAAAACGCATTCGATTATGGCGTGGAAGGAGGTCGGTTGAGCCATGGGTACGGCGTCCTGCGGCAGAATGGCAAAACAATTGATCTTTTAGATGAGATCTCTTGAGGACCTGCTGGCCAGCCTGCCTCTCTGCCGGAATAATCTGCGGCTGAACTTCAGGCCCTTCTCACAACAAAGACTGTTCCAACCTTCTGCCGGTAGCTGGAAGTGTCGGGAATGGAGGGCGACACCTTCTAGTCCTCCCGCATCATTACCGCGACCGTCAGGCGTGAGATGCAGATGAGCTTGCCTGCATCGTTTCGGATCTCGATGCTCCAGACATGACTGCGGCGGCCGAGATGGATCGGCCGCGCCTCACCGGTCACCCAGCCCGAGGATGCGGGTCTGAGATGGTTGGCATTGATCTCCTGGCCCACGATCGTCTGTTTGGAGAAATCCACCACAGCCATCGAGGCGGTAGATCCAAGCGTCTCGGCCAACAGGACCGAGGCACCGCCATGCAGAATACCCATCGGCTGGACTGTCCGGTGATCAACCGGCATCCGCGCCTTTATCCAATCCGGGCCGGTACCTACAAACTCGATTCCCAGATGTGCCACGGCGGTGTTCTGGTGGACTTGTGTCAGAGTCTCTAGCGATGTCGTGGAGTGCCATATGGGCGTCATAATGTCCCCGCTTGGGTTAGGGTCCAGGCAAGGTTTTGCGCCGAAGGTCCCGCAGAGCAAGATCCATCTCCGCGCAGCGCCAAGATTCACCGCTTCTTAAGAGATCGCTGGCATCAACGTTGTGTCGGCAGAGGTCTTGCCGCCTCTCCGGCCCTTCTCGCAGAATGTGAGTTCTTGGTATCGACTGATGACAGGAACCGGTGAAATGCTTGCGCCAAATCAAGCCACATCTGCCGCTCTGCCGCTGATCGCACAGCAGGTCAAGACCGACCCTTCGAAGCCGAACGAGGGGCTCGCCAATCCGCGCAAAGTCGACCCATCGCGCCCGGCGCAGGCCAGCTCACCCGATCCGACGCGGTTGTCCGAACCCGCACTGGTGCAGGAGAGAGCCGCGACCAGTCCTGTGAATGGCGAGACCGAGGCCGATCCACTGGCCCGGCTGAACGCATCGGGCATCGGGGAGGCCGGGACTCGCAATCTGATCGCCGGCGACGACGCGCAGCAAGAGCCCTCCGACCCATCGGCAGAGACGGTCGATCCGGTCACCGGGCTGACCGATGCGGAGATGGAACTGGTCCGCAATCTCCAGGCCCGAGACCGCGAGGTGCGCGACCATGAGCAAGCGCATGCCCGGGTGGGTGGACGCTTCGCCTCTGAGCCTTCTTACGACACTCAAGTTGGGCCCGATGGCCGGAACTATGCCATCGGCGGCTCGGTGCAGATCGATATCTCACCGGTGAAAGACGACCCGCAGGCCACCATCGCGAAGATGGAGATCGTGAAGGCCGCGGCCCTGGCCCCGGCCGAGCCGTCACCCGCCGACCGACGCGTGGCCGCCTTGGCCGATTCGCAACGTCTCGCGGCCATTGCCGAACTGCGTGCGCAGCGCCAGGCGGATCTGTCGGACGCAGATTACTCACGCATGTTGAACGAGCTCTTCAAACAGACAGAAGCGCCCGCCGAGCCGGAGTTGAACCTAGCGGCGTGATCCCATCGACCTGACACAAACCAAAAGGGCGGGCCTTGAGGCGCCGCCCTTTCGTCTTTTCAGACCAGACCGTCCGAATCAGGCGACCTGCTGCGGGCGCATATCCGCGGGGTTGATACCCGCCACGCTGACCGGCTTTTTCATCGCGTCGCGGCGGAATGGCTCACCCAGTTCCTGGTTGAGGACGCATTCGATGAAGATCGTCTCATTGCGTTCCATCTGCGCTTTGACTGCATGGTGCATCGCCTCGGTCAGGGCGTCCATTGAGCTCACCTGGATACCCGTCAGGCCACAGCCTTCAGCGATCTTGGCATATTCCACACCTTCGTTCAGCTCGGTGCCGACGAAATTGTCCTCGAACCAGAGGGTCGTGTTTCGCTTCTCCGCCCCCCACTGATAGTTGCGGAAGATCAGCATAGTGATCGCAGGCCAGTCGCCGCGGCCGCAGGCGGTCATCTCGTTCATCGAAATGCCGAAGGCACCATCGCCCGCGAATCCCACCACAGGGACATGAGGCATGGCAATCTTCGCGCCCAGGATCGCGGGCAGGCCATAACCGCAGGGGCCGAAGAGACCGGGCGCGAGATATTTTCGCCCCTCCTCGAAGGTCGGGTAAGCGTTCCCAATCGCGCAGTTATTGCCGATATCGGTCGAAATGATCGCCTCTTTCGGCAGTGCAGATTGGATTGCCCGCCAGGCCATGCGGGGGCTCATCCGCTCCGGCTCGCGGGTGCGGGCGCGCTCGTTCCAATTGGTGCCCGGATCGTCATCCTCATGATCCATCGAGGAGAGTTGTTGCAGCCAGCGCGATTTGGTCTCGGCAATCATGTTCTTGCGCTCGGCCCGACCGTCATCGCCCGCGGTCGGGTCGAGATGCTCGAGGATCGCCTCGGCCACCTGCTTGGCATCGCCCTGGATCCCCACCGAGACCTTCTTGGTCAGGCCGATCCGGTCGGCATTGATATCGACCTGGATGATTTTCGCGTCCTTCGGCCAGTAGTCGATGCTGTAGCCGGGCAAGGTCGAGAACGGGTTCAGCCGGGTCCCAAGAGCCAGAACCACATCGGCCTTCGAGATCAGCTCCATCGCCGCTTTCGACCCGTTATA
>JBCDKL010000227.1:0-5304 GCA_038746695.1 Pseudomonadota bacterium
CCACGATATCGGCATCAGCACCTTCGACGATCGCCCCCTTGCGGGGATAGATATTGAGCACCTTGGCGATGTTGCTCGAAGTGACGGCGACGAATTCGCTGGGTGTCAGGCGGCCAGTCTCGACACCGCGGGTCCAGAGCACCGGCATCCGATCCTCCAACCCCCCGGTCCCGTTGGGGATCATCGGGAAGCCGGCATCACCCATGTGTTTCTGTTCAGTGGTAAAGGCCGCATGGTCGGTGGCGACCACTTGCAGCGAGCCCGCCGCCAGCCCGGCCCAGAGCCCATCCTGATGTTCCTTTGACCGGAAGGGCGGAGACATCACCCGGCGCGCGGCATATTCCCAATCCTTGTTGAAATACTCGCTCTCATCGAGGGTCAGGTGCTGGATCAGGGGCTCGCCATAAACCCGCATCCCCTTTTGCCGCGCCCGGCGGATCGCTTCATGGGCCTGCTCGCAACTGACATGGACGATGTAGAGCGGCACGCCTGCCGCATCGGCGATCATGATGGCGCGGTTGGCGGCCTCGCCTTCGACCTCCGGCGGGCGTGAGAAGGCGTGACCTTCGGGGCCGGTGATGCCCTCGGCCATGTATTTCTCCTGCAGGGCCGCTACGACGTCGCCGTTCTCGGCATGGACCAGCGGCAGGGCGCCCAGCGCGGCGCAGCGCTGGAACGAGGCGAACATCTCGTCATCCTCGATCATCAGCGCGCCTTTATAGGCCATGAAGTGCTTGAACGTGTTGATGCCGCGGGCGACGACTTGGGCCATCTCCTCGAAGATCTGCTCCGACCAGCCGGTGATCGCCATGTGATAGGAGATATCGGTGCAGATCTGCGGCGCCGATTTCCGGTCCCAATCCTTGACCGCGTTGATCAGCGAGCCATCCGGCCCGGGCAGGACGAAATCAACCAGCATGGTGGTGCCGCCGGTGGCCGCCGCCCAGGTGCCGCTCTCGAAGGTCTCGGCGGCGGTGGTGCCCATGAACGGCATCTCGAGATGGGTATGAGGGTCGATCCCGCCGGGGATCACATAAGCGCCCTCGGCATCGATGACCTCATCGCCCTGGAGGTTCTCGCCGATCTGAGAGACCGTCTCCCCCTCGATCAGAACATCCGCCTCCCACACCCGGTCCGCAGTGACGACAGTGCCGCCTTTGATGACTTTGGTCATAGTCTTGCCTCCTGGACCTTCTGCTTGGTCATTCTGGGATCACGGAAATGATAGATTCGAATTCGTAGAATTTCGATCTGCTCCTGCACCTGATCGCTTGCTTTCAGGGCTTCTCCACAGACTAGGTCGCACTAGCGAGCCGTGCTGGAACGGCTGAGAAAAGGAGCAAGCCGCAGCTTGTAGCCACCCACTGAGCCATCGAGGTCGGCAAGGCCGAACCCGCTAAAGCGTTGATCGACATCGTCGAGGAGCAATCTCGGTTCTCTAGATACAGTTTGCCCCTCTGCATAAATCCAATCGAACGTTGGTCATCGGATCCGAGGAGGCCGAGATCACTCCGGTATCCGATCATTCGACAATCTCCGCCGTCTCAACCACCGCATGGAACAGGACGTTGGTGCCTTTTTCAGCCCATTCGGGGGTGATCTCTTCGGCTTCGTTGTGTGAGAGGCCGTCGACGCAGGGGCACATGATCATCGCGGTGGGGGCGACGCGGTTGATCCAGCAGGCGTCGTGGCCGGCACCGCTCACGATATTGCGTTGGGAATAGCCGAGGCGGTCGGCGGCGCTGCGGATTGCACTGACACAGTCATGGTCGAACTCGGGCGGATCGAAACTGCCGACGATCTGCGTCTCGAGCGTGACACCGAGCGCCTCGCAAAGCCGGGGCGCCTCGGAGTGAAACCGCTCCAGCATTGCATCGATCACCTCTTGTAGATGGCTGCGGAAATCCACTGTGAAGACCGCCCGGCCCGGGATGATGTTGCGCGAGTTGGGGTGGATATCGACATGCCCGATCGCACCCACGGCATTCGGCTGGTGGCTCATTGCGATTTCGTGGACCAGTTCGGTGATTTGCGCCAGCCCGCGCCCGGCATTGAGGCGCATCGGCATCGGGGTCGAGCCGGTATGGCTCTCCTTGCCGGTCACCGTACACTCGATCCAGCGCAAGCCCTGGCCATGGGTGACCACGCCGATATCCAAACCTTCGGCCTCGAGGATCGGGCCTTGTTCGATGTGGAGCTCGAAAAAGGCTTTCATCTCGCGCGCGCCGACCTGCTCAGGCCCGCGCCAACCGATCCGCTCGAGCTCGTCGCCAAAGCGTTTCCCCTCGGCATCGGTCAGGTCATAGGCCCAGTCCTGGCTATGCATGCCCGCAAACACGCCCGAGGCGAGCATCGGCGGTGCGAAGCGGGTGCCTTCCTCATTGGTCCAATTGGTCAGGACGATGGGATGGCGGGTCTTGATACCCAACTGGTTGAGGGTGCGGATCACCTCCAGCCCACCCAGCACACCAAGGACCCCATCGTATTTCCCACCCGTCGGCTGGGTGTCGAGATGCGAGCCGAAATAGACCGGCAGAGCGTCCGGATCGGTGCCCTCGCGCCGGGCGAACATCGTGCCCATCTGGTCGACGCCCATCTCCAGCCCCTCGGCATGGCACCAGGATTGGAACAGGGCGCGGCCCTTGGCATCGTCATCGGTCAGGGTCTGACGGTTATTGCCGCCGGCGATGCCGGGACCGATCTGAGCCATCTCCATCAGACTGTTCCACAGCCGGGCGCCGTCGATTTTCAGATTCTCGCCAGGTGCGGCCATCGAAACCCCCTTCTCGACCAAATGAGAGGTCGAGGCTAGCCACGCGGGATTTCACGTCAAGGGGCGCCATGGCCAATCCCCAGGTGATACCGCATTGGCCAAAGAGCAAAGCGGTGTATTGCGCCGGCCTCGGGGAGGAACCGGTCGTCTTGAACAGGCAGTGTCGGCGATTTCCGACTGCGCCGGTAGCTGACGCACGTCGAAGGCGACCGCCGAACCAGACGCGGCATCCCACCATCGCAGAACCAAGGTCGTGGCTAACAGTCTCGAAAGCGCGTCAATCAAACAGTTGTTCGCGCAGGATCGGCACCACTTCGATATCGACCCAGTAGTTCGTATGCCCGCGCGGGCCGACCGCGTACTCCTTGGGCCAGTCGGAAATTGCCTTACCGTCTTGCGGGCCGATATGGGTGCCTACGAAATCGTCGATCCGGAAGATATTTGTCCAGGCGCTCAACCCGGTCGCCATCCGCCCCGGAAGCTTGAAATCGCGCGGGAAATACTTGCCGTAGATATGCGTGTAGGGCGAGCCCATGGTGATCAGCTTCCAGGGCCGGTCGGGACCGATCAGATCGGCCACCTTGCCATCGCGGAGCACGTCGAGCGCCACCACCGTGCCCTGGGAATGGGCAACCACCACCACCTCGTCGGGGTCGTGCCGGGCGCACATGGCCCGGGCGACGGCAATGAAGCGCCGCTCGATCCTGGCGCGGAAATGGAACACCCTTTCCTGCCGCCTGGGCGCATAGTCGAGCACCCTGAAATAGTTGATCACATCCGAGCCGAGGCCGATGCCCACCCGCAATTGCTCGCGAAAAGCGAACAGCGCCAAGCCGACCAGGGCCGACATGCCCAGCATCACTTCGAAGTAATCATGCGCCTGATCGGCGACCCAGTTCATCCAGGTGATCTCGTGGAACATCAGCGCTCGATCACGCAGCGTGCTGATCAAGCCCAGACTGATCAGAACCAGCGGGCAGAACATGGTCAGAAGTGCCAGCGATCTGGCGACAATCAGCCGGGGTGCTGGTTCGGGCGGCACCTCGCCTGCCCGCTCGGGCGCCACGATATACCCCTCCTCGCGCGGGCGCATCCCCGGCTGGTGGAGCGTGCCCGCCGCGCTCCGCGCCGGGCGCTTCACCAGATAACCGCTTTTCTTCAACCGCCTGATCCAGGCGCGATAGGGCAGCGCAAAAATCATCGCGGTGACCAGCGCGATCAGCAGAGCAAAGGCCCAATTGACCCAGACCAGGAAGAATGCCGCTTTGAATAGATCGTAATTGGCGGTGAAACGCTCGTCGAAGAAGAACCCCACGGCCCAGACGCAACAGAGCACCAGGATCCACATCAACGCCATGGCCGACAACGCAACCGGCGCCACCGAGGGGGTTCTGGGATGACGGGGATCTGACCGGCTCCAGATCCAAAGCACCATATGGGAGAACAGAATCACGCCCATCAGCGAGAGGGTTATCATCCAGGTGCCCTGCTGCAACAGCATGATATAGACGCCCAACAGATAGACCCCGCGCAGTTCTGCCTTGCATGTACGGTTACCGCCGGAGAGAAGATCGACCCGCACGCAGACCAGTGACAAGGCATTGGTCTCGACCGATTCCAGCACGGTTGCCGTCGAGCAGAGCGCATGGCGCGGCACGCCCGCGAGCCCCGGCTCCGGCGTGCAGAAATCGCGGCGGATCTCCCAAAGCTGCTCCTGCACCGCCCGGTCTTCGCTGGCGACCGGGGGCATGTGCTCCTCGACATGGGTGATCAAGAGCGCCATGACGCTCATCAACAGCCCGGTCAACACCAGCCATTTCCAATAGCTGCGCCAGAGGTAACTGACCGTATGGGTCATGTGATACCAGCCATAGGCCGCGATCGGCAGCGCGATGATCAGCGACCAGCGCAGATCGAGCTCGGCATCGGCATAGCGGCGCGCCATCAGGGCGACGATGGCCCCCACAAGGAGGACCGTATTCATGGCCGCGATCGGCCCATGGATGCAATAGATCGCCGCATCGGTCAGGCGGCGCATCACCGGATGGTCGTTATATGTGATCGAGGCGCTTTCGCGCACGATATGGCCAAGCCCGAGGATCACCCGGATCAGGCTGATCAGAATATCCACCGCACCGCGCCCGGTGACCACGACATCCGACCAATAGACCTCGGCGAAGATGTGATCGGTGCGGTCGGTGCGCATGCGTCTCGCATGGCAGTCGAACAGGGTGGGGATCTCGGGCCGGTCCTCAAGCGTGCCGTCAGCGGCGAGGGGCCCGCCGCCTTCCTCCTCGAGACTCTCGATGTCATAGGAGGTCTCGGCCGGCACATCGGCGGGCATCGAGGCGGTCAGGAGGTTGACGCATTCCCCGGGCGCCTGTTCGCCGATGCCATGCACCACCAGAACCAGACGTTTGGTCAGCGCGCTCGCGCTCTCCCCCTCGACGCGACCTTCTGTGTCTGTCGCTTGAACTTCGAGCATGTAAGACATTGTAGCAAATATCTCTTGTGCTGCCAGCACTCTCTCG
>JBCDKL010000228.1:0-5199 GCA_038746695.1 Pseudomonadota bacterium
CGAGTGCGCGACTACCGCGTCCAGCAACTCCGCAAAATGCCAAACGTCGAGATCTTTCTGGAAAGCGCGCTGACCGCCGAGGATGTTTTTGCCGTCGAAGCCGACCATGTATGCATCGCGACCGGAGCGACATGGCGTCGTGACCGGTTCGACGGCAAGGCCTTTGTCCCGATCGGAGAGGATGTATCGACCCCCGACGACATCATCGAGGGCCGCCTGCCCCAGGGTCCGACAGTCGTCTATGATGCCAATACCTATTACCTCGCCGGAGTGGTGGCCGAGCGGATCCGCCAGACCGGCCAGAAGGTCACCTATGTCACCGCCAGCGACAGCGTTTCGGCCTGGGCCGGGAACACTGCGGAACGCTGGCGGGTGCGCAGCCATCTGATGGCCCTGGGCGTCGAGATTTTGACTGCCCATAAACTGACCGGCTTCGATGGCAACCACGCGACGCTGGTCTGCACCTATTCCGGCGCCGAGATCAACCTGCCTGCAACCGGGGCGGTCATGGTCGGCCAGCGCCTGCCCAACGACGCGCTCTATCATGAAATCCTCGCCGGGGCCGGAGGTGACCCCGCCTCGCTTCCCTTCACGCTCAAGCGGATCGGGGATTGTGAGGCCCCGGGGATTATCGCACAAAACGTCTATGCAGGGCATCGTTTCGCAACCGAATTGGAGGCCGAGATTTCCATGGATGAGCCGTTGAAACACGATCGTGTCGATGTCGGGGCGACCCCGCCCGCTCCCATGCCCGAGACGCCCGAGGGTGCCTCTCCGGCCTATCTCCCGACACTCCTGCGTTATTGGGAGGAGGAGATTGCGGGCGAGGCATTTTTTCGTGAGCTTGCCGCCCGCGCCGCCGAACCGCGCCACAAGGAGAAAATGCTGCTGCTCGCCCAGGTCGAACAGCGCACCGCCGAGATCACCGAGCCCTTGCTCCGCCGCTATGGCCTGGTCCCAAAGAGCCATGAGGAGCTTCGCGCCGAAGGGCTCCGGGATGCCGAACCCTTGCCGCGGGAGTGGGAGGCGTTGATCGGATACATGGCGGACAAATTCCCGGAATACATCGACGATTTCAAACGCCTGGAAGCGATGGCCCCAGCTGAGGATCTGCCGATCCTGGCGCAGATGACCGATCACGAGGTGGTCGCCGTCGAGTTCCTCGAACGCGAGCGCCGGGGAGATCCGACAGCGACCGAACCACTGTTGCGCTTCATCTGCGGGCCAGATCGCCCTCCCGCCGAGACAACGCGCGACAAGGTCGCCTAAGTTGACCGGCCAGATCGCCAACGAACGACCGGCGCTGGCCGACAGTCTGTGGACAGCAACTGCGAATCCGTCACCCGAACGGCCGAGCCTTACCGGCACCGAGGAGGCGGACACGGTCATCATCGGCGGAGGGTTCACCGGTCTCTCCGCTGCGCTCCAACTGGCGGAGGCCGGACAGTCGGTGATCCTGCTCGAAGCCCACAGCCCCGGTTGGGGCGCCTCGGGCCGCAATGGCGGGCAGGTCAACCCAGGATTGAAGCCGAACCCGGCGGATCTGGTTGCCAAATTCGGCGAGGAATTCGGCCGTCGGATTATCGATCGCTGGGGTGGCGGCGGCAAACTGGTTTTCGACCTGATCGCCAAGCATCAGATTGCCTGCGACGCGCTGCCCGTCGGCTTTCTCCGTGTCGCCGCCACTGCCAAGAACCTGGCCAATCTGCATGAAATCGCACGGCAATGGCGTGGTTTCGGGGCCGATTATGATGAGATCGATGCCGCAGAGACGGCGCGCCTGATCGGGGCGCAGGCCTATCTCGGCTCGGTGATCGACCGGCGCGGGGGCAATATCCAGCCGCTCAACTATGCGCTCGGCCTCGCCGATTCCGCCGAGCGCCATGGCGCGGTGCTCCACGGCAACAGCCGCGTGACCGAGTATGGCTCGGACGGCACCGAAGTCACGGTGCACACCGAGGGCGGGACAGTGAAGGCCCGCCGCGCCCTGATCTGCACTAATGCCTATACTGGCGATCTTGCCAAGCCGCTCGGCAAATCGGTCGTGCCGGTCACTTCGGTGCAGGTCGCGACGGCACCGCTTTCGGACAATGTCGCCGCATCAATCCTGCCCGAGGGGCATGCACCGACCGACACCAAGCGGCTGATCTTCTACTACCGCAAAACCGCCGATGGCCGCTTTGTCATGGGGGGGCGCGGGGCCATGGGCGACGCCTCGATCCGCAAACGCCAGCAGGCGCTGCGTGATGCGGCGCAGGAGCTTTATCCTCAACTTGGCGATGCCGCCTGGGTCCATGCCTGGGGCGGCGATGTCGCGATGCGCCAAGACGGACTGCCCGGGCTGCATCTCCTAGCGCCTAATGTGCTGGCCGGGCTGGGCTTCAACGGGCGTGGCGTGGCCAATGCGACGGTCATGGGCACGATCCTGGCCGATTGGGCCCTCGGCATACCGCCCGAGAAGCTGGACTTCCCAATAACCGATCTCCGACCGCTTCCATTCCACGCGTTTCGCGGCCTGGGCCTGAGCGCCACGATCACAGCGTTGCGTCTGCTGGATCGATTCCGGATCTGACCGCCAAGGCGATGGACGGATCTTTGGCGCTTGCGTAAGCTTGCGCCATGCCATCCTTCTGTCGCGATTGTTTGACCCGGTTCAAGGAGGAGATCGCCGGGCGGTGTCCGGAATGCCGCCGGCCCCGGCTTCTCGCGCATCAGGAACTCGACGATCTCGCCATCGCGCATATGGATTGTGACGCCTTCTATGCGGCGGTGGAGAAGCGCGACAACCCCGATCTGGCCGACCGGCCGGTGATCATCGGCGGCGGGCGGCGGGGCGTTGTCTCGACCTGTTGCTACATCGCGCGGATCGCTGGTGTCCGTTCGGCCATGCCCATGTTCAAAGCGTTGCAACTCTGCCCGGATGCGGAGGTCATCCGCCCGCGGATGGAGGCCTATTCCACGGTCAGCCGGCAGATTCGGGAGCTGATGTTGGAGGTTACGCCTCTGGTCGAGCCTCTGTCCCTCGACGAGGCATTTCTGGATCTGACCGGCACCGAGCGCCTGCTCGGCGCCCCGCCCGCCGTCACCATGGCGCGGCTGGCGGGCCGGATCGAGACGGAGCTGGGCGTGACTGCCTCGATCGGGCTCAGCCACTGCAAGTTTCTCGCAAAAATGGCCTCGGATCTGGACAAGCCGCGGGGGTTCACGGTGGTTGGGCGGGCAGAGACTGTAGCGTTTTTGGCGGGGCGCCCGGTCGGCTCGATCTGGGGCGTTGGGGCGTCCCTGGCCGCGAGGCTTGAGGCGGATGGTTTCCATATCAATGCCGATCTTGCCGCGGCCGACCCGACGGATCTAATCCGTCGCTATGGCCGGATTGGCCAGCGGCTATCGGAGCTCTCACGCGGCATCGACAAACGGCGGGTCGATCCTGGTGAGGGAGCAAAGTCAATCTCCAGCGAGACGACCTTTAGCGAGGACATCACCGGGTGGGAACCGCTGACGGGCCATCTCTGGCGCCTCGCGGTGCGTACCTCTGACCGCGCCAAAGCCAAGGCGGTCGCCGGGAGCAGCGTGACGGTAAAGGTCAAGACCGCGTCATTCCGCACGCTGACCAGGCAGGTTCGGCTCGACGGGCCTAGTAACCTGGCCGACCGGCTCTACGCTTCGGGTGAGAACCTTCTGGCAGAGCTCAAGGAGCATGCTCCGTTCCGCCTGATCGGGATCGGCCTGTCCAATCTGGTTGCCGAGTCGGAGGTGCATGATGCGGCAGGCGATCTGTTCGGGGAGGGGCAGGTCCGGCGGGCTCAGGCCGAGATGGCAACCGACAAGATCCGCCAGAAGTTCGGTGCCGATGCGATTATCCGCGGCAGGGCATTGCGGTAATCAGGCCCATCACAACCGGGCGATCAAAGGGTGCCAAACCCTTCAATCAGACTTAGCGCTGCGAAGATTCTCATTTAGGCAGCGGAGCCTGAAACCGATCTCCCCGGGAGCTTTGCTGCATGCGCAATGATGCCTTGCAACACGGCAAAAATGCACGAAAATGAGGCAGATAGCTCAATTTCGAACCCGAAAATTTCGCTTCAGTGGTGATTTTGGACTTGTCTTTGTTGCGCTGCACACTTAGCTTCTGTCTAGCGATATTCGTATCGCCGCCCTTCCTGGGCGTTTCCTCCCTTAGACTAAGGCCGGCGCAAGCCGGCCTCTTTTTTTGCCAGGGATGAACGGTAGACTGCAGGTCGTGACGCCGATTATTCGGCCGCTAACCCGCCAAGATCGTTGGAGAAACCCACAAGATCGGCGACGACCTGCGCAATCAGTCCTTGCACTTCTTCGAACTGAGCGTTTGGCTCGATCCGTTTCTGATCGAGATAGAGGCCGCGGTCGATTTCGATCTGGATCGCATGCAGACCATGCGACGGCCGGCCATAGCGTTGGGTGATGTAACCGCCCGCAAAGGGTGCGTTACGGGCCACTGTGAACCCGGCCCGCTCAAATGAGCGCTTGGTCTCGGCGATGAAATTGCGGCCCGCAGCGGCGCCAAACCGGTCGCCGAGCACGATTTCAGGCGTCGCGCCCATCACCCTCGGTGCGGCCCGCAGCGCCTCTGTCGGCATCGAATGGCAATCAAACAGCAAAGCTGCGCCAAAAAGATCGCGCGACCGCATCAACAGCGCTTCAAGGTCGGCGTGATATGGCCGGTGCACTTCGTCGATCCGCGCCTGCGCCTCGGAAAGTGTCAGTTTGCCGGAATAGATTGCAGCACCCTCCGAGACGACTCGCGGCACAACGCCCAAGCCTGCAGCCACACGCTGGTTCAGGCCCCGGCCGCGCACGCCTTCGATCAGGCTGGGATCGAGCTCATCCGGTCCGCGATTGACGTCAAGCCAAGCCCTTGGCGCATTGGCCGAAATCAACGGCGCACCGTTCAACGGGGCGGCGGAGAAAAGCTCGTCGACCAGCGCATCCTCGGAGGCTCGAAGTTGCAAAAGATCTAGACGTGATCGTTCCACCAGATCATCGGGATAGGCACGACCGCTATGCGGTGATGAGAACACCGCACAACTCGCCAGCGCCGCCGGCTCGACCACTTTATGAGCGATCCTTTCCTGCATGGTAAGGTAACTAGCCCGATTGGCGTAAGATGGCACCTCAAATTCTTCGACAAATTGCGCATTTCTATTTCGAGCTTGCCCGCCC
>JBCDKL010000229.1:0-5163 GCA_038746695.1 Pseudomonadota bacterium
ACAAGGCCCGACGTCGAGGGGATGAGCGCCGAGGCGCTCGACCGGGCCGAGGCGTCCTTCCGCCAGCACGGTTCGATCCCCGGCGCGCTGGCGGCGGCCGGGCTGCGCGGTTCAGATTTCATCACTGGCTGGAAGCGCCGCGAGGACCCGCTGGATATCGCCCTGGTCGACGAAGCCTCGATGATCGATGCCAATCAGATGGCGGATCTCGAAGAGATCTTCTCGCTGATCGTCCTCTTCGGAGATCCGGCGCAATTGGCCCCTGTGAACGCCAAGGGCAAGATGGTGTTCGAAGATTTGCCGGAGGGCAGGCAGCATCATCTGACCCGGATCCACCGGCAGGAGGAAGGCAGCCCGATCCTCGATCTCGCCCACGTCTTGGCGGATCCCGATCTGACTTTCGAGGCGTTCGAGGACAGGGTGCGTCAGGCGGCGGCTTCGGATGACCGAGTGCGGATTGCCTCGCGCGCGGATGCCGAGCTGATGCAGACGTCTCCGGTCCTGGTCTGGCGCAACAAGACCCGGATCCGGCTGATCCATGCTTTCCGCGGCGCCCATGGCATCGCGCCGGAGGAGATGGTGCCGGGTGAGCCGATCATCTGCGACGGGCTCGAATTGCCTTTGAAAGAGCGAAAGCGGCGGGTCGAGTTGGAGGCCCGCGGGCTGATCAAAGGCGCCCAGGCCAGCTATCTCGGCCCCGGGCGCAAACCGGGCTTTGCCAAGGTCAATGTGCTGGGGACCGAGGAGCCCGGCCTCTCGGTCGCTGCCATCATCCAGATCGAGAGCCCTGACGCGGAAGAGCCGCATCTGATCTCGGCCGCCCGGATGGGAGCGCTGTTTCTCCACGGCGCTGCGGTCACGATCCACAAGGCCCAGGGCTCGCAATGGCCAAACGTGCAGGTCTTTGCTCCGGATCTCTATGCCGCGGCGAGATCGGGCAATGTCGAAGCCGGTCTGCCCTTGTGGAAACGCCTCGCCTATGTGGCGATCACCCGGGCGCAGGAGCGGCTCTTTTGGGTGACCCGCTATATGATCTCGCGCCCCGAGGCGCCTTTGGGCGGGCAGGGGGAATAGCTCAACCCTCCCAGAGGCCGCGATCCTTCAAGTCTCCGGAGTGGAGCGAGTGGATATCCTCGCGCAGCGCCCGGCGAAGGGCGTTGCGAGCAGCGATCACCCGCTCGGCCTGTTCGCGGGTGAAAAGCGAGCCATCCCCCGCCACCCCGCCGGGGGAGCGCCCAAGCGCTTCATGCAGCTCGCGATAGGCTTTCAGCACATGGCCCGAGATGATCAGGCTGACCTGGCCGGTCTTCCACGCCTCCAACGCCGCACGGCAGGCGATCAGATCCGCCTGCCGGCCGAGGAAGACGCCGCTGGTCTTCAGGACCAGGTTCTCGGTCAGTTCGAAAGCGCGGGCGTAATGCTCCATCCGGTAGTCATAGAGTTTCAGAGCCAGATCCCGCGCCAGGTCGCGGTCGAACCGCTCGCGCTCGGCAATCATGCGGCGGGCGATCAGCATGTATCCGGCCAAAGTCACCACGAAGGAGACCAGGGCGGCAATGGCAGCAGCAAGGAAAGGGCCGGAAATCTCGGACATCGCAAAAGCTCGGATTGAACGGGGAGGAACGCGGTGGACGGGGATACTCAGGCGCGCGTTGTGGAAGGATTAGCTGCCCGACCCCGCGCGGAGGGTCTCCAATTCCTTGAAGTAGGCGTTGATGCTCTCAAAACCCGACACGCCTGCCCGGTCGGCATTGGCGATCCAGGTCTCCCATTGCAGCCGGGCCCGGGCCTGAAGCTCGGACAGAAGGTCGAGATTGGGCCGGATCACCGTCAGCCCAGCGCCCACCATGGCGCGTTTCGCAGCCCTGTCGGCCTGATCCATGACCAGCGATCGCTGCGCCAGCGCTTCTCCTGAAAGCGCCGTGATGGTCTCGCGGTCGGCAGGCGCGATCTCGGCCCATTTTTCGTCTGAGATCAGCAGCGCATAGACCGGTGAGGAGACGCCGCCATCGATCTCGACCACCGCCACAGCGTCCCGCCCCAACCCCAAATCCCGCGCTTCGGAATAGCTGAGCGCCGTGCTCTCCAAACCCGCCTTTGCAGGGTCGAGGGCATCGCTCGCCACACGGATCAACTCTTCATCGGTGGCGATCGTCTTTTCGATGAAGATCTGCCTCGGCGGCCCGCCGACAAAGCCGAGAAGATGCGCCCCGTTGAAGGCCTCCGCCCCGGCGAACCGTTCGGAATAGATCCGCCAAAGGGCACTGGCCGAAACCTGCCCGCTGCCGCCCGCGAGCGGCAAAAGGGTGATCTGCACCAGAGGATGGCTTTCAGCCAAATCGCCGAGGAATACGTAAACCCCATCGGCCTGGCCCGAGCGAAGCATGTCGAGCTGTGCCTGGATATCGACCACGGGCTCGCGCGGGGCAGTGAATCGCACCCGCCCGGCGGTGGCGCGCTCAACCGCTCGGAGATAAGGATCCACAATCCCCGAGTTCAGCAGCGAACCTGGAAGCGCCGGTCGGTTGAACACGATCTCGACACTGCCCGTGGCGTCGGCAGCGCCGGGCGCCACCGTACTCGGCAGCGGATCGGCGTCGACAGCATTGAGCGCGCCCGATACCACATCCGAGACCGGCGCATCGAGATCACAGGGTAGGCGCAGAACAACGCCCACCTCTAATGCGTTGGGATCGGCACCCATACGGTCGATATTGAACCGGTGCAGCTTGCGGAACTGGTTCGGCCCGTAGGCCGCTCGGGATATGATGCTGAGGGTATCCCCTGCCTGCACCACATACTCTCCCCCGCAGGCGATTTGTTCCTGCGCCGCAGCCCCTATCGGACTTGGGTGATGTTCCGTCAGCGCATGCTCCAGACCTATCTCAAGTCCGGTCTGCATCAGGGCGATCGCGCCCGCCAACAAGCATATCCGCCGCATCTTGCGTCGCCTCTCCCACACCCGCACGTTGATTAGGCGATTGTCCGCCCCGCATCAAGCTGCAAACCCCGGGAGGCAGCCCAGAAAATTGCCGCGAGAGAGGCAGAAACACGGGCTGCGGGCGCGCATTCGTGAACCCATCAGCACAAGCGCGCAAACGCGTCGCCTTCGCACTTGCAGAGCACGCACCCCAAGGGCAGAGTGCCCGCACAACGCGCAGCGGAGGCGGCTCAGAATGGCAAAATGGCTGAAAATCTTTGGCGGCATTTTGGTCGTCGCAGCGCTGGGCTGGACGGCGCTCTGGTATGCCGGAAAGGGCGAGATCGAGGCCCGTATGGATACCGAATTGGCCAATATGGCCGATACAGGCGACGAAATCACCTTTGCCACGCGCTCGGTCGGCGGTTTCCCGTTTTCCTATGAAGTCGTGATGACCGATCTCAAGATCTCGCTGGATCAGGGCCGGATGGTCTATGACCTGCCCCGCACCGTCAGCCGTGCCGCGCTGAGCGATCCCGATGCGCTGGTCACCGCACTACCCGATGCTTGGACGATGACCTTCACACCGGGCGAGACGTTGCGTCAGAGCAACCCGATGCTTTCCGAAAAAATGCTGTTCGAAATGGAAACCGATGCGGCCGAGATCACTCTTGCAGGTCTGCCAGGCTTCAACCGGACCGTGTCAGTCGCCGCCAACAGCATTCTGGCTGTGCATTCCCAACCCGAAGCCGAGGTGAATTTCGCGATAGAGCTTGCCGGGCTTTCCAGCGATACGACTTTCCCAGGCGACTCGGAGGCAGGCCAGATTCAAAGCGCGGGCCAGGTCGGCTTCATCGATTACGCCTTCTCGGGGATCAACGAAGAAGACCGGCGGGTGACCATCGAAGTCCAAATCGAAGATCTTCAATTCACAGGAGACAGCGATCCCACCGCGATACTGGCAAGCGTCGAGGATCTGGCTGGGCTGTCGGCGTCCGGCAATTTCCTGACCGGCAAGACTTTGACGCGCTTTGCCGTCGATGGAAAAAGCGAGCAGCCTGGCGGTGCGGTGGTGATGGAGAGCGGCACGTCCTCGAGCAGCCTCTCGCTGGCCGAGTCCAGTATCGAGATGCGCAGCGAGACCCGCGGCAACCGCTGGGAATTGAAGCCCGATGATGATGCTCTCCCCTATCGCGGCGTGGTGGCAATCGACATTTTCGACATGATTTATCGCGCCCCGGTCGCGCCGACCGAGGAAATGCAGCCCTTCGATTTCAAATTCGCCATGGCGGGTTTGAATCCGGACGAGGCAGTCTGGGCCCTGTTCGACGCAGAGGAAAAGCTTGACCGAAGCCCCGCCGAACTGACCCTCGATTTCGAGGGCACCATGCGTCTGACCAAATCCCAGGCGGAAATGCGCCCGGGAGAGGCGCCGCCGGTCGCTTTCGGCAATCTGGTGGTGAACCGAGTGGACCTAAAGGCGCTCGGCGCGTCGGCCGAGGCGGCGGGGAGCTTCGAATTCCTCCAACCGATCAATGCACCCATGGGCAAGCTGACCCTGCGCATGAGTCAGGTGATCGAGGTGCTCACCAAATTGGTCGAGGCCGAGGTCCTGACCCCGGACATCCTGCTGATGGGCAGCCTGATCAGCCAAACCTACTTGATCCAAGACTCCGAGACAGGCGACTTGACCGCCGATATCGAGATGGGCCCGCAGGGCGTGACCGTGAACGGTAAACCGATCGGCGGGCCGGCCGGGGTGCAATAGCCGCACTGGGTGCGAGTGGATAGGGTCGCCGGATGACCAATACTCCCCGTCTCCTGCGCTGTCTCTCGGCGTCGCTGGTGGTCTGCCTCGCCGCCTGCGCCTCGGATGAGGGGTTGGACGAGGCGCTGTTCCAGGAACCGGAAACCTCGGTCAGTTACGAAGCTGAGATCACCGGGCTGCCGAATGACGAGATGACCGAGCAGGCGATGACCGCGCTGGCCACCTTCCAGCGACAAAGCGATGGTGCGCAGAGCCTGCCTTTCCTAAAACGCCGGGCCGAATCCGACCGGGCGGTTTTGACCCGTCTGTTGCGCTCACGCGGCTTCTATACGGGCGAGATCGAGATCGATGTGGTCGAAACGGCACCCACTGAGGCAGACGAGGACCAGGAAAAGGAAAAGGGCGGCAGCGAGGCCCGCGTCACCTTCACCGTCACACCCGGCGAACCCTTCATTCTGGACAGCCACAGCATGCC
>JBCDKL010000230.1:0-5112 GCA_038746695.1 Pseudomonadota bacterium
CTGGATCCCTCGATATACGAAGCGCCAGACACCAGCATGGCGCTCATCCCGCGCGAGTAACCCGCCGAAGCTCAGCCTTATTTTTTCGCAATGCGTGGGATTAAGATGTGAGAGGAGTGAATGGGGTGGTTCCCTCACCGTTTTCGCCTACTAGATACCATGCTGGCACAGATGCAGGAGGATCGCATGACCGACAGCTACACCCCCCCGAAAGTCTGGACTTGGGAAGCCGAGAGCGGAGGCACGTTTGCCTCGATCAACCGGCCGATTGCGGGTGCCACTCATGACAAGCCGCTGCCGGTCGGCGATCATCCGATGCAGCTCTACTCGCTCGCCACACCCAATGGGGTGAAGGTGACGGTGATGCTCGAGGAGCTTCTGGCGCTCGGCCATACCGGTGCGGAATACGATGCCTGGCTGATCAAGATCGGCGACGGTAACCAATTCGGCTCGGGCTTTGTCGAGGTCAATCCGAACTCTAAGATCCCAGCATTGGTGGATCGCTCAGGCGCAGATCCGGTTCGGGTCTTCGAGTCCGGCGCGATCCTGATGCATCTGGCCGAGAAATTCGGTGTCTTTCTTCCTGCCGATGGTCCGGCGCGGGCCGAGACGCTCTCATGGCTGTTCTGGCAGATGGGGTCAGCACCCTATCTCGGCGGCGGCTTCGGGCATTTCTACGCCTATGCGCCGGAGAAGTTCGAATATGCGATCAACCGCTTTGCGATGGAGACGAAGCGGCAGATGGATGTGCTCGAAAGGCGCCTGGCCGAGACCGAATTCGTCGCCGGGCCGGACTACTCGGTGGCCGATATGGCGATTTGGCCGTGGTATGGGCAGCTTGCGCTCGGCCGGCTTTACAGCGCGGCAGAGTTCCTCGATGTCGAGAGCTACAAGAATGTGCAACGCTGGACCAAGATGATCGATGCCCGCCCGGCAGTGCAGCGCGGCCGCATGGTCAACCGGACCTTCGGCGAGCCCGAGATGCAGCTCCACGAACGCCACGCCGCCGAGGATTTCGACACAAAGACCCAGGACAAACTCGCGGCGGAGTAGCGCTCAGGCGGAGAAGGGTGCGTTCAGACGCACAACTGCCCAATTCAGCACGGCCGCAAAGCTGACCCAGGCCAAATAAGGGATCAAAAGCTGCGCCGCCAGGGCAGAGATCGGCCAGACCAAAAGGATTATGGCAAGGACCGACAGCCAAAGCAGCGCCACCTCGTAAAGGGCCCAATCGGGCCTGCGGAGCGTGAAAAATATACCGCTCCAAGCCGCGTTGATCACAGCGTTGGAGAGGTAGAGCACAAATACAAGTGTACGCTCTCCACCTTCCGCAGCCTGCCAGGCGAGATAGCCTGACAGGGCAGCCAACGCGAAAATCACTGTCCAGGCCGGGGCGAAGGCCCAGTCCGGGGGCTGGAAGCTAGGCTTTGTGAGGCTGTAGTACCAAGGCCCGATCCGGGTCAGGACACCGCCAGCCATTGCACAGGCAAAGGCCACGCCGCCTGCGACCAGGGCCACGGTCCAATCGATTTCACCCATCCCATCCTCCAAAGCCCAGCTTGCCCAGCATGATGGAGCCGCCGCGAGCCGGGGGGTGGGTGGGGGCGGGCGGTGGCTGCGTCATGCTGGGCAAGCTCTGCCTCCACACCCGGATCAGGCGGGAACAATACCCATCAGATGCGCGACGTTCTTGAAGAAGATCCGCATATGGGCCAGCGGTTTCGCCTTCACCAGCTCTTTGTTCATGTAAGCGTCGAAGGTCAACTCTTGCACATCCTTGTCGCGGCAGATAGCGACAAAACGTTCACGGCGATTGTCGTCGCAATACCAGTAATCCTGCATTTTGCGCAGGATCCAGAACACCCCACCATGTTGGCGCAGGAACCGGCCACGGGCGCGGGACAGCGCCTTCGCCCGGGCGCGGTCGGTCTCGGCGATTAGAGCTTCTGCCACGGCCTCGGCGGCACAGCGCCCGGCATACATGGCATAGAAGATCCCTTCGCCAGAGGATGGCGCCACGACGCCTGCTGCATCTCCGGCCAGGACCACATCGCGGCCATTATCCCATTTATCCAATGGCTTCAGTGGGATCGGCGCGCCCTCCTTGCGGATCGTCTCCTGTCTCGCCAGCCCCGCCACACCGCGCAGATCCCTGGTCGCGTTCTTCAGCGAGAATCCATCGATCTCGGTGCCCATGCCGACGGAGGTTTGTTCGCCATGGGGAAAAACCCAGCCATAGAAATCCGGGCTGATCCTGCCGTCGTAATAGACATCGCAGCGATCAGGCTCGAACCCGTCAGGGCTGATGGTCTCGGGCGAGCGGACAATCTCGTGATAGGCGATCACGTAAGGGATTGCATCGCCACCGGGCACCTCTTGTCTCGCGACGCTCGACCGGGCGCCATCGGCGCCGATCACAAAACGCGTCGGCACCCGTACGGGCCGCGCATCGTGGCCGGCATCCTTGGGGCGGTAGAGAACGAAACACTGCGCGCCTTCGCGCTCGATCCCGATATAGGTGCCGGTCGCGCGGGTCGCGCCGTGTTCGGCGGCACGCTTGCGGAGATACTCGTCGAAATGCTCGCGGTCGACCATGCCGACATAGCCACCATTGATCGGGATATCGACATGCTTGCCCTTGGGCGAGACCATGCGGGCCCGCTTGATCCGGGCCACGAGTTGCGCCTCGTCGATCTCGAACATATCGATGGCCCGCGGCGGGATCGCGCCGCCACAGGGTTTGATCCGCCCCGCCTTGTCGAGCAACAGCACCCGCTTGCCCTCGCGGGCCAGATCGTCCGCCGCAGTAGCGCCGCAGGGGCCACCACCGACGATCACGCAATCATAGATCGGTTGGGTCATTGTCATTCTCCCGGAACGAGCTGTGAGCGGCTGCCGAGCGCGAAGGCCCCGGCGGCGCGGGCGGCCATCAAGGCCGCGACAAGGAAGACGATCCCCTCGGCGATGAAAACCGTGCCATAGGCGAGTGTTAGGCGCTCGGTCAGCAGGCGCATGGCATCGACCGCGGCGGTGCCGGCGAAACCGCCAAGCGCGAAGCCGATGGATTGAGCCGCACCGAACACGCCCATCTTGGTGCCTGCCCGGGCATTGCCGCCCTGGCTGGCGAGCCCCATCATCGACCCGATAGCAGCCACCGCAAAGGTTCCGTTGGCAAGCCCGAGCAGGAAGACATTCAGGCTGAGCGGCCAGTCCGGCCCGGTCATCCCGCCAAGGCCCAGCATCACCAAGGCAGCACCCGACGCGATGCAGCCTCCCACAGTCCAGAGCCGCATATTGCCGAAGATCGACCCACCCACGGCGCTGCCCAGAAGGGCAACGGTAATCATGCCGAGCAGAGCGCCGGAATGCTGTGTCCCCGCCAGGGCCGTGGATTGGCCCGGCGTCATGCCGAAGACATGGCCGGCGAAGGGCTCGAGGATCAGATCCTGGGTGTTATAGGCCAGCATCGCCACAAAGACGAAGATCGAGAAGGCGCGCATCGTCGGATCGTCCCAAACCTCGGCGATGGCGGCACGGAAATTCACCGTCTGGCGCTGCGGCGCCGGAACGGCAGCTTCGGGCTCCATTCCCCAGAGCGCGACGATTGTGAGCAGGATCGAGCCGGCCGAGACCACGGCGCTGACCGCAACAAGACGCTCGGGCGAGTAGGGATCGAGCTGGATCCCAGCGACGATCCCGGTCACCGCCAGACCGGCGATCATCATGATCCAGACAATCGAAGCGGCGGCGGGTTTGCGCTCTGCCGACACGCGGATCGCCAAAAGTGCCAGAAGATTGGTCGCCGAAGCGCCAAGGCCGAGACCGATCAGCGTGAAAGAGACGACCGCCGCGATCAGCCCGGGCGTCATCGCGGTTTCCATCCAGGCAACCGAAACCGCGGCACCCAGCCCGCCTGTGGCCAGCACAGCCATCCCACCGATGATCCAGGGCGTGCGACGTGCGCGTTGATCAGCGCCATATCCCCAGCGCGGGCGTAGCATCTGGAACCCATGATACATCACCACCAGGGCACCCGGGATCATCGCGGCGAGACCAAGCTCGACCACCATGATCCGGTTGATGGTCGAGGTGGTCAGCACCACGATCGCGCCCAATGCAGTCTGCACCAGGCCGAGCCGGACGATGCCAAGCCAAGATAGGGGCTGCATAGGTGTCATGTCGCACCTCCCGCGATGTTGCCGAGAAGACCGTCCAAATGCCCGCCAAGGGCCATCGCCGCGGCCATCATTCCAAGCACGTAGAGCAAGACCCCAGTGCTGTTGTACCAGGGGGCCAGCCCCTCTGGGTCAGCCAGCCAGCGGCGCATCGAAAGCACTTGAAGACCGAGGGAAAACGAGACTAGAACCGCCGCCTCTGGGTGACCCCAACTGGCCAAGAGGGCGATCACCGCAACCTGCGGCAGGGCCATCATGGCGCAGGCGGTCTTGGCGGCACGCTCGGGCCCCAGGGTGACAGGAAGCGAGGCGATGCCGCAGCGCCGGTCGCCCTCGATTGCCTTGAAATCATTGAGAGTCATGATCCCATGGGCGCCGATGCCATAGAGCAAGGCGACCAGCAGGATCTCCGCTGCGGGAAGCTGTCCGGCCAGGATCGCGGCAGCGGTGATCCAGGGCAGGCTCTCATAGGCGAGCCCGCAGGTCGCGCAGCCGAGCCATCCGTTCTGCTTGAAACGGAAAGGCGGTGCGGAGTAGGCCCAAGCGAGGGCCACCGCAACCAAGGTCGCCACCAGCGCGGTCGGCCCGATCAGCGCGCCGAGCGTCAGCGACAGCACCGTCCAGCCGAGTGCGATCCACAAGCCCCAGCGCCCGGGAATTCGCCCCGATGGAATCGGCCGTTCCGGTTCGTTGATCGCGTCAACATGGCGGTCATACCAATCGTTCACGGCCTGGCTCATGGCGCAAACCATCGGCCCGGCCAAAATCACGCCTGCGAGCACCAGCCCCCAGCGGTTGGACAGGGGCTCGCCCGCCGAGATCAGGCCGCAGAGAAACGCCCACATCGGTGGGAACCAGGTGACCGGTTTGAGCAACTCCAACACTGCGAGCGGGCGAAGCCGGGCGCCGGAATGTATCGGATCCTGGACTGACATGC
>JBCDKL010000231.1:0-5093 GCA_038746695.1 Pseudomonadota bacterium
CCGTCGGAATGGGATTATGCGGGGGGAGCACAACCGCCGGTCCGTCTCCATGCTTCTCTCAATCGATGTTCTTCTCCCGCTCTCGCTAGGCCTGATCATGTTCTCGCTGGGGCTGGGGTTGACGCTTGCGGATTTTCGCCGGGTTTTGGAGGCGCCTCTGGCGGTTTTAGCCGGGCTTACGGCGCAGATGCTGCTGCTCCCCATCGCCGCTTTTGGCGTGGCCTGGGCGTTCGCCCTTCCGCCCGAGATGGGCTTTGGTCTGATGATCCTAGCAGCCTGTCCTGGCGGGGTGACCTCTAACATTCTGACCAAACTGGCGGGAGGGGCCTTGGCGCTATCGATCACGCTGACTGGCTTGGTCTCACTTCTTTCAGTGGTGAGCGTGCCCTTGTTGACTGCCTGGATGGCGGAAATGTTCCTCGCAGAGTCATCGCCGGAAGTCGAGATCGGCTCTCTGGCCCTGGCAATGGTGCTGATCACCGCGCTGCCGGTGATGGTCGGGATCGCTCTGCGTCACTTCCTTCCAGTCCTGGTCGCCCGGGTCGAGCCCTGGATCGCGCGGGCGGCCAATGTTCTTTTCGTTGCGATCGTTCTTCTGGCGGTGGCGAGCGGCTGGGAGGATCTGACCACGTCCGGCCTGGCCCTCGTCCCGGCCTTGGTCACTCTGATCGTCGCGCTCCTGGCGCTCGGCCTTCTGCTCGCCGGGCTGCTCAGCCTGAAGCGGGAGCAGCGGATCTGCATCGCTTTGGAGACTGGAGTTCAGAATGCGACCATGGGAATCACAATCGCCACTCTGGTCGCGGGCGGAGCGTTCACCGCCATCTCGCTCCCCTCTGCGGTCTATGGTGTGGTGATGTATCTGGTGGTGGCGCCGTTTATACTGTGGTGCCGGCGGAAGTGACCCGGGCCAGAGCCTCGATCTTCGCCTTTGCCGCACCGGAGTCGAGGCTTTCGCGGGCGATCTCGACGCCGGATTTGAGATCGCCGGCCCGGCCGACCACCATCAGAGCCGAAGCCGCGTTCAATAGCACCGCATCGCGATAGGCACCGGGCGCCCCGTCCAGCAGAGCGCGGAAGGCTTGGGCATTCTCGCCCGGCGTTCCGCCCAGGATCGCCTCGAAAGGATGCACCGGCAGACCCGCCATCTCGGGATGCAGCTCCTGCTCGGTTATGTGACCATCCGCGAGCGCGACCACCTGGGTCGGCCCGGCAATCGAGACTTCATCGGTCCCATCCGCTCCATGCACCAGCCAGGCCGTCCGTGTCCCCAGTGCCGCCAGAGTCTCAGCCATTGGGCGAAGCATATCGGGTGAGAAGGCGCCGGTGAGCTGATGCTTCACCCCCGCCGGATTGGTCAACGGGCCGAGGATGTTGAAAATCACGCGCACGCCCAGCTCCATCCGCACCGGCTGGACATGGCGCATGGCGGCGTGATGCATCGGCGCCATCATGAAGCAGATCCCGGTCTCGGCCAGCGCGCGCTCGGCGATCTCGGCCGGGACCATCACCTCGACGCCCATCTCGGTCAGGGCATCGGCGGCGCCCGATCGCGAGGACAAGGCCTTGTTGCCGTGTTTAGCAACGGGAACGCCAGTACCTGCCACCACGAAAGCGGTCGCGGTCGAGATGTTCAGCGTTCCCTTGCCGTCCCCGCCGGTGCCTACGATGTCCATGGCGCCGTCCGGAGCCCCGACCCGGGCCGCCCGCGCGCGCATCGCGCTGGCAGCGCCCGCAATCTCGTCCACCGTTTCGCCACGCATGCGCAGAGCGATCAGAAATCCGCCGATCTGGGCCGGTGTCGCTCCACCCTCCATGATGATCCCGAAAGCCTGTTCGGCCTCGGCCCGTGTTAGAGCGCGTTCAACGGCTGGTGTGATAAATTCCTTCAGATCGCTCATTGCATCGGTCCGAGCCTTAGAAAGTTCATCAGCATCGCGTGGCCATGCTGCGAGGCGATGCTCTCGGGATGGAATTGCACGCCATGAACCGGCCGGTCGCGATGGCAGATGCCCATCACCACGCCGGATTGCGATCTGGCGGTGACCCGAAGATCCTGGGGAAAATCCTCCTCGGCGACGGTCAGGGAATGGTAACGCGTTACATCGAAACCCTGTTCGAGACCGGCGAAGACGCTGGAATTGTCATGGGTCACCGAGGAGAGCTTGCCATGCAGCACTTCATGACAGCGCTGAACTCTGCCGCCGAAGGCCTGGCCGATGCTCTGATGGCCGAGGCAGACACCCAGGATCGGCATCTCTGGCGGGGCCTCGCGGACCAAATCGACGCAGATCCCAGCCTCATCCGGCGTGCAGGGACCGGGCGAGATCACGATGCCCGATGGCGTCATTCCCAAGGCCTCGGCCACCGTAATCTCGTCGTTGCGCACGACCTCGCATTCCGCTCCCAACTCACCCAGATAATGCACGAGATTATAGGTGAAGCTGTCGTAGTTATCGATCAGCAGCAACATCGCAATGTCTCCTCGCGGGGCGGGGTCCGGCGGTTCTCGCATGGGGCCTGCGGACGGGTGGCGCGGACGCCGTCAAGGCGATATAGATGCGACGAGAGCGGAGGGCGCGTCAAGCATTGACCGGGGCGAACCCGGCAGCGTCTCTGGCACCGTCCGGAGGCACAGGAGCTAAGGCCGAAAACGATCCAGGACCACAGAATGGTGGAGCCGATAGCATGGGCGAGAATGAGATACAGGCGAAGGCCGCATCAGCGCAATCTGCCACGGTAAATGCGGCGGAGGGCAACGCGGCAGAGGCGAATTCAGTGCAGGCGGACGAGATGCGAGATGCCGCCGGGCCGGGCGAACAGTCGCCAATTCCCGCCGCGAAAGCGCGCCAAAGCAGCGGCGCGGGGCGTTTCTTTATGGGAATTCTGTCGGGAAGCATCTTGTCCGCGGGGGCGCTGATCACGCTCAACGAGGCGCTGCCCCTGCCGCAGATGCTGCCGGGGATCGACAGCACGGATGTACGGCCTTTGGAGGAGCCGGTGGCCGAGACTGCCGTGCCCTCGGCCGCCGCCGAAGAGCAAAGCGCCGTGTTGCAGCCTCAGGCGAAGCCGGAATCCGAAGTGGTTCAGCCGGAACAGAGCACGCTGGCCGAAGCAGAGTTGGCTGAAACAGAATCCGCTGTGAATTTGGCTGAAACTGAACCCGCCGTGGAAGACGAGGCTGAGATAGGCGGTGATGCCCAGGAGTTGGCCGGATCAGAGCCCTCACCCGTCGATACGGGTCTGACCACTGCGGAGGAGATCGTGGTGCTCGATCCGGGCACTCCCGAGCCTACCGAAGTGGAGGGCGGCTCGGATACGTCGTCGGTTGAGCAAACTTCAGACGAAGAGGGCTCAGAAGAAGAACTTACGAAAGAAGGCGTCACGGAAGAGGACATCAAAGAAGAAGATGATGCAGCCGAGTCGACCACAGAGCTTGATCCGGCGCTTGCTGCTCCGGTAGCTGAGGAAGCACCAACCCAAGCTGAGGAAGACGCGCCTGATCCTGTGGTGGCGCAAAACGAGACCGAAGGCGACAGTTTCGAGATTGCCGCCTTGCCTGCCGAGCCCTTGCCGGAGCTGCCCGACGAGCCCGCTTTGGAGCGCAATGCGGTGGCCTTCGCGCCACCCGATGATCTGCCGCTGATCTCGGTGATCCTTGAAGCGCATGAGCCGGTTGCGGACCGAGTCGAAATGGATCAGATCCTGGAACTGAATCTGCCGCTCAACTTGGCGCTGGTGCCGGAAGGTTCGCAGACCCGCGGGCTGGGCGAGCGGGCGAAAGCGGCCGGGTTCGAGGTGCTCGCTCATCTTCCGATGGAGCCGCGCGGGGCAGCCGATCCGGGGCCGGATGCCCTGACAGTGGAGATGAACGCCGAGGCGGCAGCGGCACGCACCAGAGTGCTGCTGGCCCGGCTGCCGGATGCGGTGGCGGCGTCGAATTTCATGGGCAGCAAGGCGACCGAGGATGCCGCTTTGATGCGTGCGGTGATCGGGGAGTTGGAGCGCCACGGCATGGCGTTTGTCGATTCCCAGACTTCGCGGCGCTCGCGCGCCTATGATGTGGCCGAGGAGATTGGCGCTTTCCGTGCGCGCAATTCGCGCTTCGTGCCCGCAGATGTGACCGAGGAACAGGCCTATCGCATGTTGGAACGTGCGGCGGCAGAGGCGCGGCAGCGCGGCGGCACCGTGCTGATCGGCCCGGCCAGCCGCAGCATGTTGTTGGGGATCCAGCGCTGGGCGTTGGAGCGCAATGGCCGCCAGGCACGGCTGGCGCCGATCTCGGCGATCCTGCGCGCAGGGGGCGGTCGCTAGGTCTTGGGACTCCGTCAGAACGGCATGCGGGCCAGCCCGCACAAGTCTTTTGTTGCGCGCCGCCTCCGGCGCCGCTCGTGGTGCAAGGGTGCGCCGGTGCCGCTTTGGACTGGGGTCAGTTGAAGTTGCGGGCGATGGCTGCGGCGTGGAGCAGCGCCTTGGATTTGTTCACCGTCTCTTCGAACTCGGCCTGAGGGTCGCTGTCAAACACGACCCCTCCACCGGCCTGGACGTAGAGCGTGCCATCCTTGATCACGCCTGTGCGCAGAGCGATGCAGGTATCCATATCGCCGCCCGCTGAGAAATAGCCGACCCCGCCGGCATAGATACCGCGCTTTTCGGCCTCGAGCTCGTCGATGATCTCCATCGCACGGATTTTCGGCGCGCCGGAGACCGTGCCGGCCGGCATGCCGGCGAGGAGGGCTGCGAGCGGGTCGGTATCCTCGCGCAGGGTACCCTCCACATTCGAGACGATATGCATGACATGGCTGTAGCGTTCGACGGTGAATTGCTCGTTCGGATCCACGGTTCCGATTTTGGCAACCCGGCCCACATCGTTGCGGCCGAGATCGAGCAGCATCAGATGCTCGGCCCGCTCCTTTGGATCGGCGAGGAGATCTTCTTCGAGCCTTGCATCCTCGTCCGCATCGGCGCCGCGGGGGCGTGTTCCGGCGATCGGGCGGATTGTGACCGTGCCGTCGCGGACGCGGACCAGAATCTCGGGGCTGGCACCGACGATATGAAAACCGCCGAGATGGAAGAAGAACATATAGGGAGAGGGA
>JBCDKL010000232.1:0-5045 GCA_038746695.1 Pseudomonadota bacterium
CCTCGGTCGTGTAGCGATGGGTGTTGACGCCGACGCGGGTGCCGTCATTCATCTCCTGGATTCCGCGGGGTTCGCCGAAATACATGCCGGAGGTGAGTTCGCGCACGATCATGATGTCGAGCCCGGCGACCACTTCGCGCTTCAGCGAGGAGTATTCGGCCAGTGCGTCGAAACACTGTGCTGGGCGAAGATTGGCGTAGAGATCCATCTCCTTGCGGAGGCGGAGCAGCCCCCGTTCGGGTTTCACGGAAAAATCCAGATCGTCGTATCTCGGCCCGCCAACGGCGCCAAGAAGGACCGCATCCGCCGCCTGCGCCTTGGCCAAGGTCTCGTCGCTCAGTGGTATGCCATGGACGTCATAGGCGGCCCCGCCAACCAGATCCACCTCGACCTCAAAGGCATGGCCACGCGCGGCGAACCAATCGACGATCCGGCGCACCTCGCCCATCACCTCGGCGCCGATACCGTCGCCCGGCAGGATCAAGAGTCTCATGGTCATGGCGCGCGCCCCTTTGGTCTTTGAACTTGGCGGTTTCTGCGCCGAGCGTCCCATAAACGCAAGCTGCAAACGCAAGCCGCGATGGCAGGCCGTTATGGCGGCATTAACCCTGGAGGACGACGATATCGATCCTGTCTAGGAGGATGGCGTGAACCTCTATCATTGCTTTATCGAACTCAAACGCGACACCAAAGCCCTGGCCTTTGCCCAGGCGTTGGAGGCGTGGATGACCCATTTGAAAGAGGCTGGCAAGATCGGCTCGTGGCGGCTCTTGCGGCGCAAGATGGCGCTCAGTTCGGACAGCCACGGGGATTTTATGCTCGAGATCGAGGTGACCGATCTTGCCGCCCTCGACCAGGCCTTCCGCCATGTCTCGAGCCAGTCAATCGAGGTGGCGGAGCTTTTCAACGCCGTGCATCAGATGATCGCTGAAAGCCGCGCGGGCCTCTACCGTCCCTTCCCTGACCCAGAACGGGCCGAACGTGTGGCGCTGATCTGAGCGCTATTCGACCGGGCGGAGGGACTGAGCCGCCGCCTCGATCACCGCCCAGGACTCTGGCCCCTCGTTCACATCGGCGCCGGTCGAGATGGTCAGGTAGTGATCCCCCATCGGCACCAGCCAGAACACTTCCTGGGCCCGCAGTTTGACCACGCCGAAGACGACGGCAAAGCGGTACCGCATCTTGCGTGTCTCGAACGGGCCGAGTTGGGCAGGCACAGGGGGATCGATCAGTTGAAACTCCGAGACTTGGCCGAGATTGTCGAGAACGTTCTGTATCGCGCCGTCGAGATCCAAGATCTCTCCGGGATGAAAATTGAGATGGATGCCGGGGTTGACCCCACGCGTCTCCTTATCGCGCACCACAACGGCGAGGCGGCCGGGATTTGGAGCTCGGATGGAGGCGTTGAGGTCGTCGGATCCCAGATCGGTATCGGAGTGGATCCGTGTCTCCTCCGCCACGCTGATTGCGTGCCAGCCATCGGGCATGTCGATGGTGAACCCGGCTCCGGGGAATGTGAATGTCTCCGCCCGGGCGGAGAAGGCGGTCAATACCATAGCCAAGACAAAGGTTTACGCGCGCATTTCAGGTTCCCGTTTGCTCCAGAGCCAGCATAAGCGCCGTATGGCGGTGCAAGAAAGCCTCTTTCACCTCGGTCGTCGGGCGGGGGGAGAGGCGGATCTCGGCCGCGCCGGTGAACCTGGGTCTAGGAAAGAACTTGGCCGCCTCCGCCTCGGTGAAGCCTGCGAGTTGGGTGGCTTCGAACCAGGCGGAAAGACGATCGGCGCGCTTGATGAGTTTCTCCGCCGCCTGTTCGGGTTCGGCTAGGCCAAAGCGCATATGAACCGCGCTTGCGAGCCGGTGCTCGAACGCTTTGTAGTCGATCCCGATGGCCGCCTTGAAGGGCGAGATCATGTCTCCGATCACGTATTCGGGCGCGTCGTGCAGGAGGGCGGACAAGCGGGTCTCGGCGCTCGATCTCGGGCTGAGGCGGCCCACGAGATCTTCGACCAGCAGGGAATGCTCGGCCACGGAATAGGGATGGTCCCCGATGGTCTGCCCGTTCCAGCGAGCGACCCTGGCCAAGCCATGGGCGATATCTTCGATCTCGATATCCAACGGCGACGGGTCGAGCAGGTCCAGCCGCCGCCCCGACAGCATACGTTGCCAGGCCCGTGCCGTCATGTCGCAGTCTCGTTTCTGTTCATTTGAGGGGCTTCGTTTAAGTGGCGGGCCAGAGATTGTCGAGCACTCTGCGACCTGATATCAGCGCGCTCGATGCCCGAGACAGACCCGCCCCGAAATCGGCGGCCCGCAGCCGGAGAGCAATCCATGAAAGAGTATGCGATCAAAGACATCTCGCTGGCCGATTTTGGCCGCAAGGAGCTGGATATCGCCGAGACTGAGATGCCCGGACTGATGGCTTGCCGCGAGGAGTTCGGCACGGCCAAACCCCTGGCCGGGGCGCGGATCGTCGGTTCGCTGCATATGACGATACAGACCGGTGTCTTGATCGAAACGCTGGTGGCCCTGGGCGCGGATGTGCGCTGGGCATCGTGCAACATCTTCTCGACCCAGGACCATGCGGCGGCGGCGATTGCCGAGGCCGGAGTGCCGGTATTCGCCGTCAAGGGGCAGACGCTGGAGGAGCATTGGGACTATCTCGACAAGTCCTTCATGTTCCCTGAAGGCGCGAACATGATCCTGGACGATGGCGGGGATGCCACCCTCTATGTCCTGCTGGGCGCCCGGGCCGAGGCAGGGGAGGAGATCATCCCTGTGCCCTCGTCGGACGAGGAAGTGGTCATCAAGGCGCAGATCATGAAGCGCATCAAGGAAAGCCCGGGCTGGTTCACCAAGACGCGGGCCGCGATCAAGGGTGTCTCGGAGGAGACCACCACCGGGGTGCACCGTCTCTACGAGCTCAGCAAGACCGGGCAGTTGCCCTTCCCGGCGATTAATGTGAACGACTCGGTGACCAAGTCGAAATTCGACAACAAGTACGGCTGTAAAGAAAGCCTGGTCGACGGGATCCGCCGCGCCACTGACACGATGATGGCAGGCAAAGTCGCGGTCGTCTGCGGCTATGGCGACGTGGGTAAAGGCTCGGCGGCCTCGCTGCGGGGTGCTGGCGCCCGGGTGAAGGTGACCGAAGTCGATCCGATCTGCGCGCTTCAGGCCGCGATGGACGGGTTTGAGGTCACCACGCTTGAGGAGGAGGCTTCCACTGCGGATGTCTTCATCACCACCACCGGCAACAAGGACGTGATCCGCATCGAGCATATGCGCGAGATGAAGGATATGGCGATCGTGGGCAATATCGGCCATTTCGATAATGAGATCCAGGTGGCCGCGCTGAAGAACCACAAATGGACCAATATCAAGGACCAGGTGGACATGATCGAAATGCCCTCGGGCAACCGCATGATCCTTTTGTCCGAAGGACGGCTTTTGAACCTCGGCAATGCGACCGGGCATCCGAGCTTTGTGATGAGCGCCTCCTTCACCAATCAGGTACTTGCGCAGATCGAGCTTTGGACCAAAGGCGATCAATACGGTAACGACGTCTATGTACTGCCGAAACATCTGGATGAGAAAGTGGCGCGGCTGCATCTCGCCAAGATCGGCGCGCGATTGACCAAGCTCGAGCAGGAACAGGCCGATTATATTGGCGTGACGGTCGAGGGCCCGTTCAAGCCGGAGCATTACCGCTACTGATCTCAGGAGATTTCCCGCAGGGGCTTGGCGCCCCTTATCGTCCTCCCATGTGAGCATAGGGAGGGCGTCATGCTCGAAGTCCGAAGCTCCACCTGTGCCCGAGTGAGGCGGTTATCGGCAGGGTTTGGGTCTGGTCGGCCCGGTGGCGGTGCTGGGTGAAGCGTCTGGGGCTGGCCTTTCTGTCGCTCTGCCTGGCGCTTCCTGCGATCTTTCACCCCGCCGATGTGCCGCCCGCTTGGGCGCCGTGGTATCCGCTCGACCTGCGGGCCGCTCCGAATTTCACAACTGCACTCCAAGTGTTGAGGACCGATGCGGAGCCGGCGCTCTGCCATGCTGCGCTGGAGGCAGGCGGCGCGCGGGCGCCCCAGGTGGCCGGGCTGGAAGCGTCAGATGTCTGTCATATCCGCAATGCGGTCCTGCCCGAGCGGCTGGGCCGCACCTGGGTCGCACCGACCCGGATGCGCTGCAATATCGCGCTGCGCCTGGCGCTGTGGGAGCATCATGATCTTCAGAAGGCAGCGCGTGCGCATTTGGGAACCGGGGTGCGCGAGATCCTGCATCTCGGCGCCTATTCCTGCCGGCGCTTGCGCTCGTCTTCGGGTCTCTCTCAACGGATGAGCCAGCATGCGACGGCGAACGCATTCGACATCTCAGGGTTCTTGCTGACTGACGGTCGGATGGTCACGCTCCGCCGGGATTGGCAGGGTTCTGGCCCGAAAGCGGCGTTTCTGCGGGCGGCGCGCGATGGGCTCTGCCGCTGGTTCCGCCTGGTGTTGAGCCCGGATTACAACGCGCTCCACGCCGATCACTTCCATGTGGACCAAGGCCCGTTTCCGAGCTGCAGATAAAGGGCGCCGTTGGCGGCAAGTAGGACGAACGCCTTGCTTCTGGTTCGTCAGGAACTTCGTCCGCCGTGGCTCTGCTGGCACGGCAGTCTCTCGAAGGGAAATGTAGCTTCGCCTTGCACGTGTCTTCTATTCGCGTGGGATTCACTCCCTACTCTCCCCGAACAGGTGATTCATGCCCATCTGCGATCAAAAGGTCTCCGCTTTGGAGACGGGCAACCAGAATCCCTCGTACACCGGCGGCCAGGAGCGCTGTTAGGGATAGCCTCTCTAGCCGCCCTCGCAGTGTTTCAGATGTGTCGAGTTTCGCCATTTCGAAGACGCCCGGGGCAATGAGGAATGGTGTTGGCATATAGGCGCGAGTGAGAGAGCGCCGCCCGTGGGGGCGACGCTCGAGATGGTCAGAGATCCTCGGAGAACTCCTGCCCGCTGACATGGCGCAGCCACCATTCGTCGGGCTTCACCGGCGACCCCTCCTTGTCG
>JBCDKL010000233.1:0-4934 GCA_038746695.1 Pseudomonadota bacterium
CCCATCCGGCCGCCAGCCCGACGAAATGCGGGCCGTCACCATCGAGACCGGTTACACCAAACATGCCGAAGGCTCGGTCCTGATCCGGGCGGGGGAGACGGTGGTGCTGTGCACCGCTTCGGTCGATGAGAAGGTGCCGCCATTTCTGCGCAATGGCGGGCTGGGCTGGGTGACGGCCGAGTATGGGATGCTGCCGCGCGCGACGAATACCCGCAATCGGCGCGAGGCGAAGAACGGCCAGACCGGGCGCACGCAGGAGATCCAGCGGCTGATCGGCCGGTCACTGCGCGCGGGCACCGACCGGGTGATCATGGGCGAACGGCAGGTCACGGTGGATTGCGATGTGCTGCAGGCGGATGGCGGGAC
This sequence comes from Pseudomonadota bacterium, assembly GCA_038746695.1. Lineage (GTDB taxonomy): Bacteria > Pseudomonadota > Alphaproteobacteria > Rhodobacterales > Rhodobacteraceae > Thermohalobaculum. The sequence goes on from JBCDKL010000233.1 coordinate 367, forward strand.
GCGGACCGCCTCGATCAGCGGCGGCTGGGTCGCCTTGTGGCTGGCGGCCCAGACCCTGGTTGAGAAGGGGGATTGCCTGGAGAACCCAATCACCCAGCCGATCGCCGCAATCTCCTGTGGGATTCATAACGGGCGCGTCGTGCTGGATCTGGATTATGCCGAGGATTCCGAGGCAGGCACGGATGCGAATTTCGTGATCACCGGCGAAGGCGGCCTGGTCGAGCTGCAAGGCTCGGCGGAGGGGGCCGTGTTCTCGGAAGAGGAGTTCATGGAAATGCTCCGCCTGGCGAAGAAGGGGTGCAGTGAGCTGGTGGCGGCCCAGAAAGCGGCCCTGGGATGACAGGCTGCGTGCTCCCATGAGAGGGCAGACTTGGATGTCCGCCGCCGGTCTTTGCCCACCCACCCGCCCGCAGCCTGTCGGCACCAAGGACAGGCATCGATGAGCCGGCAGTTCCGGGGGCAGAGCCTGGTCGTCGCGACCCATAACGCGGGCAAGTTTAAGGAGATCGGCATTCTGCTGGCGCCTTTCGGGGTGGAGATCGTCTCGGCGGCCTCGCTGGGCCTGGCGGAACCTGCCGAGACCGAGGCGACGTTTGCGGGCAATGCCGGGATCAAGAGCCATGCCGCTTCCCGGGCCAGCGGCCTGCCCGCTTTGGCCGACGATTCGGGTCTTGAGATCGACTGTTTGGGTGGGGCGCCTGGCGTCCATACCGCCGATTGGGCCGAGACCGGGCAGGGCCGCGATTTTCAGATGGCGATGGAGCGGGCTTGGCGCGAGATCCAGGCGAGCGGCGCTGAAGCCCCTTTCAAGGCGCGGTTCAATGCCTGCCTCTCGCTTGCTTGGCCGGATGGTCATGAGGAAGTCGTGCTGGGCCAGACCGAGGGGCGGATCACATGGCCGCCCCGGGGGGATCACGGTTTCGGCTATGACCCGATCTTCGTGCCCGAGGGCGAGAGCCGGACCTTTGCCGAGATGAATTCCGACGCCAAGAATGTGATGAGCCATCGCGCCCGGGCCTTCGACAAGCTGGTTGCGGCCTGCTTCGCCGGTCCGGACGGCTGAGCGATGCAGATCTTCGGGCGCGAGGATCTTGCCGAGGCGCTGCGCGGCCTGGGATTGGCGGCCGGGGATGGGGTTTTCGTGCATACCGCGCTTGGCCGGATCGGCCATGTGATCGGCGGGCCGCGCGGGTTGATCGAGGCTCTGTCCGATGCGGTCGGGCCGGAGGGGCTGATCGGGATGCCCGGCTTCAGCAAGGACGCCTATGATCCCTGCGAGCTCCGTGACACAGGTCTCGATGCGCTTGCGGCCGAACGGGTGCGCGCGCAGGTGCCGGGGTTCGACCCGGCCCGCTCGAACGTTCTGGAGAACGGTCAGGTGCCTGAGGCTTTCCGCACCTGGCCCGGAGTGGTGCGCAGCGCGCATCCGACCAGTTCGGTTTTGCTGCTGGGCCCAGAGGCGGCCCAACTGGCCGAGCCGCATGATCCTTCGGGCTGGGCCACGGGACCGGCCACACCCTGGGGCCGGCTGCGGGCACGCGCGGCGATGAAAATCCTGCTGATCGGGGTCGGCTGGAACCGCTGCTCGGCGCTGCATGCCGCCGAAAGCCTGGCCGGGCATCGCCGCCTGAAGCTGCGCCGCTTCAAATCGGGCCCGGGTGACGCGCCCTGGGTGACCGCACCCGATGTCGCCGACGATCTGGACAGGCTGTTTCCGCTGGTCGGTGCGGCATGGGAGGCGGCGGGCGGCGTCACCTTTGGCAAGATCGGCCTGGCGGAGGCTCGGCTGACCGGGTATGCCGAGCTCCTGGAATTCGCCACTCGCTGGATCGACCGGCGCAACGCCGCCGATGGCGTGCCGGAGATCGACGATGCCGGGGTCCTGCCGCGATAGGCGGAGAGAACGCAAACGACACGCCGAGCGGCGATGGAAGACTGGAGCCCGCGGATGACCCGCAAACTGATCTCTACCGGCTCTCCCTTCGAGGAGCGTTTTGCCTATTCACGGGCTGTGGTGCAGGGTGATTGGTGTTTCTGCGCCGGGACCACCGGGTTCGATTACGCAACGATGACCATGCCCGATGACCCGGCCCATCAGACCCGCAACATCTTCGAGACGATCGGCAGGGTCTTGAGCGAGGCGGGCTTTGCCATGACCGATATCGTGCGCATCCAGGTCACTGTCACCGATCCGGAGCATTGGGAGGCCTCGGCCGAAGTGGTCCGCGAGTTTCTCGGCGAGATCCGTCCGGCCAATACCACAGTCGTCTCGGACCTGGTCGATCCGGCCATGAAGATCGAGATCGAGGCCACCGCCTATCGCAGCGCATGAGCGGGTTCGGAGTCTATCTCCACTGGCCGTTTTGCCGAGCGAAATGTCCCTATTGCGACTTCAACTCCCATGTCAGCCGCGAGGTCGATCAGGCGGCCTGGCGCGATGCGCTCTTGGCCGAGATCGCCCATATGCGCCGCCTGACCGGGCCCCGAAGCACCGAGACCATGTTCTTCGGCGGCGGCACGCCCAGCCTGATGCCGCCCGAAACAGTGGGAGCAGCGATCGAGGCGGTGTACCGCGCCTGGGGCCTGGCACCGGGCGCGGAGATCACTTTGGAAGCGAACCCGACCTCGGTCGAGGCGGCGCGTTTTCGGGGCTATGCCGCGGCCGGGGTCAATCGCATCTCGGTCGGGGTGCAGGCTCTGGAGGACCGCGACCTCAAGGCGCTCGGCCGTCAGCATGACACTGCCGAGGCGTTGCAGGCGGTCGATATCGCACGGTCGACCTTCGAGCGGGTGAGTTTCGACCTGATCTATGCGCGGATGGGCCAGACGCCAGAGGCCTGGACGGCAGAGCTCGACCGCGCGTTGGCGCTGGGCCCCGATCACCTCTCGCTCTACCAACTCACCATCGAGCCCGAGACGGCGTTCTGGGCGTTGCATCAGGCAGGCAAGCTTTCGGTGCCCAGGGACGAGCCTGCCGCTGAGATGTATGAGATCACCCAGGAGCGGACCGAAGCTGCGGGCCTGCCCTCCTATGAGGTGTCGAACCATGCCCGGCCCGGTGCGGAATGCCGGCATAATCTGATCTATTGGCGCGGCGGGCTCTGGGCCGGGATCGGTCCGGGTGCCCATGGCCGGATCGAGATCGACGGTATCTGCCACGAAACCGAGACCCTGCGCGATCCTGCCGGATGGCTGGATTCGGTGGCGCGTGAAGGTCATGGGCTGGCGCGTTCTGAGCCGAGCGATGGGACCGCGCGTGCAGAGGAATACCTGATGATGGCGATGCGTCTCTCAGAGGGGGCCGATCTCGCGCGGTTCCACGCCCTGGGCGGGCGGCTGGCGCCCGAGCGGCTCTCATGGCTTGCCGCCGAGGGCTTTGTCGAGACGGGCGCCGACCGCCTGACCGCCAGTCCTCGCGGACGCCTGGTCCTGAACACAGTTTTGTCGGAACTTCTGGCATAAGCCGGACCTCGACCCTACCTCTCACCGGTGACGGAGGCAGGCATGCATGTGATTTGGACAGGGCTGGGATGGATCGCCGTTGGTTTGGGCGTCATCGGCGCGGCCTTGCCTCTGCTTCCGACCGTCCCCTTCCTGTTGCTGGCGGCCTTCTGCTTCGCGCGCGGCTCGGACCGGTTTCACCGCTGGCTTATCGAGCATCCCCGCTTTGGCCCGCCGATCCGCGATTGGCAGCGCGAGGGCGCGATCTCACGCCCGGCCAAACGCGCGGCGATGGCCGCCATCGCAGTCGGTCTGGCCCTGCCGCTGATGCTGGGTGCTCCAGCCTATTTGCTATGGTTCCAGATCCCGATCCTTGCCTGTGTGGCCGCTTTCATCCTCACCCGCCCTGACAGCAGCGCGGGTTCATCCACAGGGCGGCCTGACGCAGCTGACGCGCAGACGTAGAAGGACAGCCCGGTCAGAGGATGAAATCATTCGAGGAGAGACCGACGATCCCGGTCAACTCGATCTCGAAATCCGAAGCACCGTCGCCGTCGCGATCCGCCTCGATGATCGTGTTGCCATCCACCTGATTGGCCCGCAATTCGCCCGCCGTGTTGCTGAAGGCTACAGCACCGACAAAGGTGAACGCTTGGTTTCCTCCCCTGGTGGCATCGGCATCGATCCGCCCGAGCTCGATCCGGTCGTTCCCTTGAACATCGAAATCGGTGATCACATCGCGATTGCCTGCGCCTACGCCGCTATCGCCATCGGTGAAGTAGATATAGCGGTCATTCGCTTGATTGCCGGTCATCCTGTCGGCACCCATGTTTCCATAGATGACATCGACTCCCAGCCCGCCGACGATCACATCGTCCCCGCCCCGTCCGAACAACCGGTCGACACCGGTTTGGCCAAGCAGGGTGTTATCCTCCATATCCCCGCGCAGCGAATCGTTAAAGTTGCTGCCCTCGAGACCCTCGATGTCGGTGAAAGTGTCGCCGACCGCTTCGCCGGTGGTAAAAGTGGTGCCCTGGAGATCGACCTGCACCCGGGCTGCCGCTCGGTTATAGCTGGCGATATCGGTGCCGGACCCGCCGTCGAGACTGTCGGCCCCGGCTCCTCCG
>JBCDKL010000234.1:0-4853 GCA_038746695.1 Pseudomonadota bacterium
CAGTCCTAGTTGGCCATCCTGGCGAAAAGGCCGCGCGCCTGAGCATGGAATTCTTCTAGGAGAGATCAGGAAGAAAACGCTCGCTTGCCGGTTTCGGGTCCGCCTCCACTGTTTCGCTTTTTCTTCTCCTGACCCTTCTGTGAATCAGATCATCTAGTGCGGCATAGAATGCAGGCACCACCAACAGGATCAGAACAGTCGTGGCAGTCAGCCCAAATGCGATCGAGGTCACCATCGGGATCAGCGGCTGCGCTTGGAGGCTTGTCTCGAATAGGAGCGGCGTGACCCCCGCGACAGTCGTGACCGAGGTTAGAAAGATCGCGCGAAAGCGGGCCAGCGCGGCAATCGGTGCCGCCTCCGCGACGCTGAGGCCTTTCGCGCGCTCTTCTTTGATCACATGCACCAGCAGGATCGAGTCGTTTACGACAATCCCAGCCAGCGACGCGAAACCGAGCATGCTTGGCATCGAGATGTCGATGCCCAAGGCCATATGGCCCGCAACGGCGCCAGAGAAGGCAAGCGGGATGATCGCCATCACCACAAGCGGCTCGGTGTAGCTGCGCAACTGGATGCTGAGGGCCGCGAAGACAATCAGCAATCCGATGATCAGGCCACCTGCCATCGAGGATTGGGTCTTCTCGGCAGCCGCACTTGCGCCTTTCACTTGGGTCCACAGCCCGGGATAGTCCGCTTCAAGCCGGGGGAAAAACTTGGCAACCGTGTCGCGGACAATCATGTCGGCATTGCCCAAAGTGGTATCGACATCGGCGGTCACCGTGATGGTCGGGCGGCCATCGATCCGGCGAAGGACTGCGTAGCCGGAGCCTTCGTCCAGCATGGCGACCGCCTCCAGAGGGACCTGGTCGTCGGTTGGCGTTTTGATCGAGAACCCGAGCAGATCGTCGCGCGTCTGGCGGTCACCTTCGCCCAGCCGCACCTCGATATCCCAGGCTGCGCCATCCGCCTGGATCACATCCGCCGCAGCACCCTGAAACCCGACACGAACTTGATCGGCGACATCCCGTGCGTCGAGGCCAAGCGCACCGGCGCCCTCGCTCATCACAAATCTCAGTTCCGGTCTGCCCTGAGCGAGATCGCTCGCGATATTGTAGGTCCCGGCATAGCGGGCCAGCCAGGAGCTCAGATCCGCAGCAGCTGCTTCGAGGGTTGAAAGATCGTCATGGCCGAGACGGAGTTCGACCGCGCGTCCGGCAGGGCCCGTCACACCTTCGGTCAGGGTCAGGCGGTGCATATAGGGCGTGATCGGCGCCTGCCTGCGCCACTCCGCCAAGATGTCATCCAAGCTGGACCCGCGCATCTCGGCGCTCATTAGGTCGATGCGGGCCGTGACCAGATGCGAGCCAGAGCCGCCAATATCCGCATTCTCGCCGAAGGTGACGACGATATCGCGGACCAGAGCCTCTCCGCCGGGATTGGGCGGCGACAGACGGTCATTCACCCGATTGAGACCATCCAGCACATGGGTCAGAGCGGCCTGCGTCTGCGCGATCGGCGCCCCCGCGGGTAAGGCGATGCGGGCCTGGATCTGATCGCCGTCGAGATCCGGGAAGGCCTGGAACTTCAACCTGCCGTCCAAAACCGCCGCGAGCGACGCGCAGAAGGCCAGGAACGCAAGACCAAGGGTAAGCCATCGCCAGGCAACGGCGGCGCGGACAATCGGCCCGACGATCCGCTGACGGATATCGGCCAACCAGCGGTCGGCCGGGCGCTGCTTCTCAGGCTGTAGGCTGGCGCCGTGGGAGAGATGCGCGGGCAGGATCAAAAAGGCCTCGACCAGAGAGACGACCAGGACGAGGAGCATCACCACCGGAATGACGCGCAGGATCTCACCGAGATCCCCCTCCAGAAACGCCAGTGCGCCGAAAACCGCGGCGGTAGTCACGAAAGACGCGAGCACACCGGGCGCCACCTGCCACGCTCCGGCGACCGCCGCTTCCAATGGCGGCAGTCCCTGCGCCCGCTTCGTCTCGATATTCTCGGCAATGACAAGCGCGTCGTCCATCAGGATACCGATCACCATCAGCAGTGCTACAAGCGTGAGCATGTTGATCGAGTAGCCAAGCATCGTCATGGCGGCGAGCGCACCGAGAAACGAGACTGGAAGCCCCGCCGCAATCCAGAACGCCTGGCGCACCCCGAAGAACAGCCAGATAATCGCGAAGACCAGAAGCAGGCCTTGAAGACCGTTCTTCACGAGCATCTGCAACCGGTCGTCGAGCACGCCCGCCGTATCTCCGGTGATGGTCAGCGAGACGCCCGGCGGCAGGCGCGGCGCTTCATCGGCAATGAAGGCGCGCAGAGCGTCCATCACGCGCAATGTGTCCTCAGTCTCGTCTTTGGTGATGTTCAAGATCGCTGCGGGCGCATCGTTCAGGAAGACAGCGACTTCGGGATCCGCAACCGTCTCGACGATCTGCGCGACATCCGCCAGTCGTACCTCTCCACCTGCAGCACTGGAGGAGACAATCAGATCGCCATAGGCATCGACCGAGCGGCGCTCGGCGGTAAAGCGCAGCAACGTCGAGCCTTCGGCTGACATGACCTCGCCCAGCGGCAGATCGACATTCTGACGGCCAATCACGCGAGAGATATCCTCGAGGCTCAGGCCGAGCGCCCGGGCGGTTTCTTCCGCAATGTCGATCCGGATCTGAGGTTCGGAAAATCCCGCCAAATCCACTTGGGGGATGCCGCCCCAGCGCTCCATCCGGGTCTTGAGGTCTTCGGCCAAGGCCCAAAGTTCAATCAAATCATGGGCGCCTTCGGCGGTTACGGCCACGACTGCGACACGATCCTCGCGACCGAGTTGGCGGACCGCAACGTCCTCGACCGTCTCCGGGAAATCATCGATGGCAGCGAACGCGGCCTCGACATCCGCAGTGAAGCGCGCGAAATCGCCGCCCTGGCGCATTTTCGCGATCACGACACCCCGGTTCTCGAAAGCATCGCAGCGGATTTCGTCGAGATGGCGCAATCCGTCCAGAGCATCCTCTGACCGGCTGCAGATCGCCCGCGCTACGCTGTCGGCGGTGGCACCGGGATAGGGGATGGTGACCTGCACCTCGGTCGGCGCGATGCGGGGAAACGTCTCTCGCAGCAGAAACGGCATCGCCAGGATACCAACCGCCATAAGAAGAACCATGGTCAGATTGGCGGCAGTCGGATGAGCTGTGAAGAAGCGGATCACAGCGCGCCTCCACTGGCCGCTGCGCTCAGACGGGCCTCGGCCACCAGATCGGGTTCGGGCGCAAGCAAATGGCCCTCGATCGCTGGCGAGAGATCGCTGGTGATGATCCGCGCATGCCTTGGCAGGCTTCCAGGCGCGAGCACGGCCACTGTCTCGAACGCGAAGATCTGGGTCACCGGCACGAAGTCCAATCGGTCATCGGGACCCGCGATCATGACCTTGCCGTTTCGGATCGCGGATCGTGGCACCAGGATAGCCCCGGCCACCGGCGGCGCCGAGAGATCGACCCGGACAAATGTTCCCTTGATAAGCGGGGGCCGCCCCCCTCTCGCGGGCTGGCCATAAGGATCTGGCACGCGTAGGATCACGCCAAGAGACCGTGTCTCAGCACTAACCGCATCTGAGATCCGGATAACATCCGCCTCCCAGGCGAATGAGCCCTGATCCGAGCCCAGCAAAACCTGGGCATCGAGCCCATGCGGAACGCCAGCGGCAAGGGTCGCAGGAGAGCCCCGCTGCCGGGGCAGATCCGGAGATCGAGTGGCAGCGGCTGGGCGCGGGCGTTCCTCCGCGCGATCTTCCAGGCCGACCTGGAGCTCTGTCAGCGCAAACAACCGGCGTTGTGAGATCTGGACCTCGATCTCGGCAGCCTCCGATCCGTCGAGCACACCCAGACTGGCGCCCTTGCCCACATACTGGCTGATCTCGATATCGACGCTGGCGACACGCGCGTCGAAGGGTGCAATCACGGTTGTGCGCTCAAGATCGATCGAGGCTGAACGCCTGGCGATATCCGCCTTCAGCACCGCTTGTTCTTGCGCCCGGATCTGCGCGGGCAGCAGCGCGAGAGAGTTTTCCTGCGATTGCACTTTGGATCGCTGCGCGAGCACTTCTCGCTGCTCAGACTGAACGGCGGCGTCGGAGACGACGCCCCTCTTAGACAGCCGCTCGATCCGTGCCAGATCGGCTTCGGCCAGATCCAGCGACGCCCGCTCGATCTTCAAGGTGTCTTTTGTCGTTTGTTCGGAGAGGCGCATCTCTTCCAGACGGGCCTCAGCGCTGTCGAGATCTGCCTCGGCGCTCGCAAGCGCGAGGCGCGCGTCCTGATCGGCGATCCGGACCAGCACATCGCCTTTCGAGACATTTCCGCCGCGCACAAAGGCCGGGTTGCGATAGTTGATGGCTCCGGAGATCTGGGCGATTGCGCTCCACACGCGCGCGGGCGAGACAGTGCCATAGCCCGAAATCCACGGCGTGAACGCTCGCGGTGTTGCAGTCACAAAAGATACCGGCGCGCGCCGTTCCTGGGGTTCAATAATGGGTGGCTCAGGCCGGACCGCTATTGCCTGCCACAGCATCGCGCCCCCGAGAACAAGAGGCAAAAGAACCACAAATCGCCCCGCCCAGGCCGTGGCTCGATGACGGATACCACTCATCTGAAATCTCCAATGCCGGGGCGCTGTCCCTTCCGGGGCAGTCAGCGCGGCGCCCAGTTGGGGGAGTGGGCGCCGCGCCTGTCTCTGCATTTACTGCTTGGCCTTCGCAGCCATGGCAGAGAGTTCGTCAGTCGTGATGATACCGTCCGAATTGGCATCGATGCGTCCGAAGGCCGTCGACTGCCTGCCTGCCCGCTTGATCATATTTGCCC
>JBCDKL010000235.1:0-4843 GCA_038746695.1 Pseudomonadota bacterium
CCGGCAACAGGCGGTGAGGGTGTTGGCCAGCAGGCAGGCGATGGTCATCGGGCCCACTCCGCCAGGTACCGGAGTGATCGCGCCGGCCACCGCCGCGCAGCTCTCATAATCGCAATCGCCCACAAGCCGGGTCTTGCCTTCACCCTTCTCTGGGGCGTCGATCCGGTTGATCCCGACATCGATGACCGTTGCACCGGGTTTGATCCAGTCCCCGGTAACCATTTCCGGCCGGCCGACGGCGGCGACCACGATATCTGCCCCACGACAGACCGCCTCGATCTCCTTGGTTCGTGAATGCGCGATTGTCACTGTGCAACTGTCGCGTAACAACAGGTTCGCCATCGGTTTGCCGACGATATTGGACCGTCCGAGCACGACCGCATTCAGGCCCGACAAGCTGCCATGCCGGTCGCGCAGCATCATCAGACTGCCAAGCGGCGTGCAAGGCACCATCGCTTTCTGCCCGGTACCCAATAGCCCGACATTCGAGATATGGAAACCGTCCACATCCTTCGCCGGGTCGATCGTGTTGATCACCGCATCCGAGTTCATGTGATCCGGCAGGGGAAGCTGCACCAGGATCCCGTGTACCGCCGGGTCGGCATTCAACCGTTCCACTTCGGCGACCAGTTCTGCCTCGCTGATACTCGTCTCAAAGCGGGTCTCGAACGAGTTCATCCCCGCCTCGACCGTCTGCTTGCCCTTCGAGCGGACATAGACCTGGCTTGCCGGATCCTCGCCCACGAGCACCACCGCAAGGCCTGGAGTGATCCCGTGGGTCTCCTTCATATGGGCCACATGCTCGGCCACCTGGGCGCGGATCTTGGCGGCAAAAGCCTTGCCATCGATGATGTCAGCAGTCACGTGCGTCTCCCCTTCGTTCTTTCCTGTGCGGGTCGTATCGCAGCTTTGTAAGGTGAAGACCAGAAGCCGTGTGATCTGGGGAGTGGTTCGGATCGAGAACCTCCGCCTTCGCTGCTTGATCATAAAGGTTCGAGGTGGTGTCATTCCCAAAATAATGCCTGTCTGCCGATCCTAGCCGCCACCCTCCCATTATGAGACAATCGCGAAAACAGCGAGGAGACAGAACATGTTCCGCCAGCCCGACAACGGCTATGCCTTTCCCCAATCCTTCCAGAACCCAGCCGTGATGGCGATCGGAGACAGTCTCTATAACGGCATGCGCTCCGCCACGATCAACGCGCCCTTCGCCGCCCTTGCCGTTCCCGCCTTGGCCGCCCGCGTTGCCTTTCCCGATGCCACGTTCCGCGCCCCTCGCTACCCCGAGGTTCTGTTGGCCGAGATCGAAGACCGGATCCGCGACATGGGGCTCTTCACCCTGCTCACCGGTATCGGCAAGCTGAAGACCGAAGTCCTCGCCAATGCCAGCCGGTGGTTGAACCGGGAAAACGTGATCCAGGCCGAGCACCTCGCCTGGGACAATCTCGCGATCTCAGGCGCCGAATTGCCCGACTTGATCGCGCGAGATATGGCCCATTGGGACGGCATCGCCGAAAGCCTCAAACCCCTGGTCGCCTCCGGCGACATCCCGGCGATCTTCGGACGCGCCCTTGATCTTCATATGAGCCTCAATGGCCGTTTTCTTCTCAACCCGAACAATCGCCCGGAGCTGCGCAACATGCGCCCCATCGATCTGGTCGCATTGCGCAAACCCAAGGTGCTCCTGGTCAATATCGGCGCCAATCATGGCCTGATCGACATCACAGCAATCGGCTCCGAGGCCCAGGGAAATCAAACCCCGGATAACGGTCTGCGCGGTCTTGCCAAATGGGCCGAGGATATGGTGGGCCTGGCCGAAATGCTCACGGCGCTGGGGCCCGAGACGACCCATATCTATGTCAACACGATCCCACTTCCCTCGACCGTGCCGAATCTGATGTTCCTGAACAGTCTGGACCGGGATTTCGACTGGCCGGATCTGGCGCGGGAAGAGAATGGCTTTTTCAAGGTCTATGACCCCCGGCTCGGCGGAAGCTATATCCGTTACACCGGTACGGAGCTTGCCGAAATCGATGCCGAAGTGACCCGTATAATCGAACGGATGATCTCGAATGTCACAGGCGTGTTCGAAACGGCGGGAGATTCCCGTCTGCGAGTCCTGCGCCTGGATCAGGCGCTGAAACGCTACGATTCCAAACATGACCGAAGCCTAGCGGTCACGCAGGACCGCGCCGATACCGCGCTGGAACACCGCCGCCGCACCTATACGAACCAGGCGATCCAGTTCAACAATTTCATCATTGGTGATTTCGCCGGCTTTCGGTCCGGCGGCTTCACCTCGCTCGACAATCACCACCCGTCGGGCCTCGGCTATGCGATCTTCGCGCGTGAGCTTCTTTCCTTGATGCAGAGCGATTTTCCCGAGATTGATCTCGACCAGATGAAGATCTCCGAGATGGGCGACCGGCTGTTCTCCGACGCCCCCGGCGAATATGAGAGCTTCGTCAACATCCTCTACGGCCTGCGCCGCCGTCAAGCGGGCCTGCCCGCGGACCCCCCGCTTGCCGAGGCAAATGGAGAAGATCTGCGTCCGCTCGGCGCCCCGGTCGAGACAGCGCTGACCGAAGAGGAAACCGAAGCCGCCCAAGCCGCCCGCTACATCACCACAATAGCCGGCGCCGGGGGCTGATCCCGGTGCCTAATGAAGCGTCACGCCTTGCCCAAAGCCGAAGGCGCCGGGCAAGGGCATGTCGTATCGGCCGTCAGGCCGATTCCGCTTAGCTCCCTGCGGTCCAAACCCTCACTCCAGAACGACCCTATGCGACCAGAGATCGCCGTCCGAGATCACGATATCCTCAAAGCCCAGAAGCTTTGCCAAATCGAACCAGGTCGCGCGGGTCGCGATCCCGTTGTTCTGGAAAAACTCCGTTCCCCGCGCGTTCGAGGTCAGTTGCGCCAGCACGGCCCTGGCCCGGTAGAGCGTGCGGAACACCTCGTCATCCAGCGCCAGAATGATCATATGCTCGGCCTCGCCGCCCTTCGCGAAGATGGAAAATCGCGGTGTCTCGGGGGCGGCCAATTGCGCTTTTGTGATCTCGGTGATGAACCCCACCCGCACGGCCCGGTTCGCCGGTGGCGGCCGGTCGGTGATCCGGCGTGAGAACGTCTCCTCGGAATTGACCGGAGGATAGTAATACCCCTCCCTCCCATCCGCGGCGGCCAGGCCGGGCAAAAGGCAGATCATGGCGAGAAGGAAAGTCAGGCGCATCGAAGTCTCCTTGGTACGGGGTCCTATTCCAACACCGCTCCAACGCGCCCGGCAAGTCTTCACATGAGGGGATGCAACCGCCGCGGGGGCACATGCAGCCTGGCCCGCGCGCCGATCTCGATCCGCCCCGGTCGCTCGACCCAAGCCGTCACACCGCGTTTATGGGTTGCGGCCTTCACAAAGCCCTTGCCATGGCCGGGATGCGCCTCCTCGATCATGTCAGCGGGATAGCGGCAGGGCGCGTTCTCGGTATCCACGGTCAGCGCGGCACCGCTTTCAAAGATCAACCGGCTCGCCGGAGGGATCAGAGTGAAATCCGGCACACCGGAGATCACCATCGAAGCGCCCAACAAATCGGGCGCCAGTCTCTCCAGCCCCAAGCGCCCGGCAACTTCGGCCAGTTCCTCCTCCGAGACAATCGATACTTGGCGCGTGTTCCGGATCTCGGTCTTCCTTGCATATTGCCGCTTAACCCGCACGCAGGCGGGTCGGGTCAGGCCGGAATGACAGTCTCCCTGGAACCCTTCCCAGTTCGCCTCGACCGCCATGCAGGAGGAAGAGGCGATATCCTCTTCACTATCGGCCACAGTGCCGAGCCAGGTGACCTCGGCATAGAAATCAGTCGGGGTCAGAAGTGTCATGGCTTCTCCTCCTGTGCTTGGAAGGTAATCGGGCAGCCCTTCAGCAACAGGCTGCTCGTCCCGAGGAACGAGCCTCGAAAAACGCGGCCAAATTGCCAGGTAGGGCATAGGTGTCCTTTGGCATTTCCGGTTTGCGCGGACCGTCAAGAGCCGCGCGCAGGATCGCTTCGATCAACAGGCCAACCGGTGCTGCGGCGTAGGTCTCGCTCCGCCAGTGCCAGGTCCGGCAGTTTACCGTTGTCGCTCCGCCTGCCGGGCCGCCACAGGTCACGCATTTCCACTGGGTCCGGTAAGGATCGATATCGGAGCCGTCGAGCCGCAGGGTGGGTGAAATCTCCAATCGACGCTCGACCGCCGCCGCGCGGCTTGCCACATGGATCCTGGTGATTTCGAGCCTAGTCCCCAGAGCTGCCAGCGGAGCCGCCACGATCTTTGTCGCCTGGTCCAAAGCGCGCCCCGTTCTGGTGCAAGGCGCGCAGATCGTCTCGTCCAGGAACAGGAAGTCCAGCCGCAACATTGTATCCGGCGGGCGGTGATCAGGGGTGATGCGTGACATCCAGATGCTCCTGCTAACTCCCCGCGATCCTAAAGATCTTCCTTTGGCAACGCCCGCCAGGCGATGTCGCGGCGGCAGAACCCGCCGGGCCAGTCGATCCGGTCAAGCGCAGCATAGGCTCGTGCCCGCGCCTCCGCCAGGGTCGCGCCGGTCGCGGTCACATTCAACACCCGGCCGCCATTCGAGACGGTCTGCGCCCCCTCCCGCCGGGTCCCGGCATGGAAGAGCGACACCCCGGGCATCGCGGCGGCCTCCGCGAGGCCGTGGATCGGCTCCCCCTTGGCATAGCTGCCGGGATAGCCCTTGGCGGCCATCACCACCGTCAAGGCCGGGTCGGGATGCCAGTCGAGGCGCTGCCCCGCCAGCCGCCCCTCGGCGCAGGCCTTGAGAACCGGCAACAGATCGGACGCTAGGCGC
>JBCDKL010000236.1:0-4817 GCA_038746695.1 Pseudomonadota bacterium
CGAGAATCTGAACCAAGCCCTCGCGGGCTGAAAGGATTGACCCGGAGGGGGTTATGCGGGAGAGTTCAAGTAGACTTACGGCCCCTTGGACCAGATGGAAAGCGCCCAAATGAGACCGATCTCTCTCGCCCTCCTCGCCCTGGCGGCGGGTTTGACCGCAGGATGCGCCAGCATCGCCCGGCCGGTCTCGAACTGGGTCGCCTCGGATCTGGGCCAAGTGCTGGCGAGCGATGTCATCCAGCATGACACGCTGGCTCATGAAGGCACACTCTCGACCCCTTGGATGGCCTGTCAGGGCGGCCCCGGCTGCAGAGCGCAACTGCGCGCCTCGGAGGGCGGCACCCGCCCCGTGTCGGTAATCTACCCGCCCTATGGCTGCCGCTTGACCGGGGCCGAAATCAGCGGCGCATCGTCCAATACGGCGCTGTTAGTTCCGCGCGGAACTACACGGCCTTACCTCCTGACGCTCGAAAAGGACGATCTGCTGCGTCTGGCCGCGGGCGACGGGCTGACCGCCATGTTCTCCGGCTGCGATGGCGGCGAAGAGGCCGCTCCAGCCGAACAGACCCGCCAGATCGTGTTCGACCCGGCCCAGCTCGCCGAGATCTCGGCCCGGATCGAGACCCCGTTTACCGAAATGGCCCGCGACGGGATGGTGAGCGTGAAATAGATACTCAGAGCTTGCGCGACCGTGGCTACCGGCCTCGGGAGGGCACCACACCAGTTGCACGGCAAGAAATCACTGCTCAATCCTCCATCGCAGGAAACGGGCTGACCGGGCCCGGCACAGCGGCTAAAGCGGGCTCACATCACCCAGACTGGAGCCGCCCATGCCTGAGACCGCCAGCCTCGACACACCGCTCGGCCGACTCGGCCTCAGTGCCGATGAGGGTGCCATCACCGGCCTCGATTGGCGCTCGGACGCTCCGCCGCCTGCAAGCCCGCTTCTGGCCGAAGCCGCAGACCAGCTCACCGCCTATTTCGAGGGCCGTCTCACCCATTTCGACCTACCGCTCGCGCCCACAGGCGGCCCGTTCCAACAACAGGTGATGGATCAGATGCGCCTGATCCCGTTCGGTCAAACCCGCTCCTATGGCGAGATCGCTCAGGACCTCGGCTGTCCCGCCCAGCCGGTCGGCCAGGCCTGCGGTGCGAACCCGATCGCCATCCTGATCCCCTGCCACCGGGTGCTCTCGGCCAACGGAACAGGAGGGTTTTCGGGCTTCGGCGGGGTCGAGACCAAGATCTGGCTGCTGCGCCATGAAGGCGCCTATGGGTTCCTTCTCTAGACACCTGAAAACGCGACCACGTTCCGGCGCATTGCACAAGGTCGAACCGGGTCTGCGCGCCTCTCTGCCCGCGCCATCCGCACCAGACGGCGCCGGGCGCGCTCCTCAGTGGCCGGTGACCCTTCCCTTTAGGGGAGGGGTACCGGTCGCACCTTTGACCCATGGACCCCGCACACCCGCTCTGCTAGCGCTGCCTCATGCTCACGATCCAGGATCTCAGCTTCGCCATGGCCGGGCGCCCGCTCTTCGAGGATTGCTCGGTGCGGATCCCCGCGGGCAGCCGTCTCGGCCTCGTGGGCCGCAACGGCACAGGCAAAACCACACTTTTCCGCCTGATCCGGGGAGAGCTCAGCCCCGATACCGGTCAGATCGCGCTGCCTCTGCGCGCCCGGATCGGCGGCGTCGCCCAGGAAGCCCCGGCCGAGGACCGCGCCCTTATCGACACTGTGCTCGAAGCCGATACCGAACGCGCCACCCTGCTGGCCGAGGCCGAGACCGCGTCCGACCCTTCCCGTATCGCCGAGATCCAGGCAAGGCTCACCGATATCGCGGCCCATTCGGCGGAAGCCCGCGCAGCCACCATCCTCGCCGGGCTTGGCTTCGATGCCAAGGCGCAAGCGCGCCCATCCAGGGACTTCTCCGGCGGCTGGAGAATGCGGGTGGCACTGGCGGGCGTGCTCTTTTCTGCCCCCGATCTCTTACTGCTGGACGAGCCCACCAACTATCTCGATCTCGAGGGTGCTATCTGGCTCGAAGGCTATCTTGCCCGCTATCCCCATACGATCCTTGTGATTTCCCATGACCGGGGGCTGTTGAACCGCGCTGTCAATTCCATCCTGCATCTCGAGTCCCGCCGCCTGACCCTCTATACTGGCGGCGGATACGACAATTTCGACCGCATCCGGCGCGAGAAACTGGCGCTCCAGGCCGCCGCGGCCAAGAAACAGGCCGCTACACGGGCGCATCTGCAGAGCTTTGTCGACCGTTTTCGCTACAAGGAATCCAAGGCGAAACAGGCGCAATCCCGGCTGAAGATGCTGGCCCGGCTCGAACCCATCGCCGCCCATGCCGAGGGCGCGGTCACCCCGATCGGATTTCCCGAACCGGAGGAACTGGCCCCACCCCTGATGCGGCTCGACGAGCTCAGCGCCGGCTATGGCGCCATGACTGTGCTCAGCCGGATCGATCTGCGCATTGATCAGGACGACCGGATCGCGTTGCTCGGCCAGAATGGCCAAGGAAAATCGACGCTGGCCAAGATCATCTCGGGCCATCTCGCCCCGCTTGCGGGCAACCGCCAGGTTTCGGGCAAGCTGCGTATCGGCTATTTCGCTCAACATCAGGGCGATGAATTGGTGATGGAGGAGACCCCGCTCGACCATTACCGACGCGGCCTGCCGGGGCTCGAGCCGGTCAAACTCCGCGCCCGTCTCGCCCAGGCCGGGCTGGGGGCCGAGACCGCTCAGACCCCGGTGCGGTCCCTCTCCGGCGGGCAGAAGGCGCGGCTGCTGCTCGGGCTTGCCGCGCTCGACAAGCCGCATCTGCTGATCCTGGACGAGCCGACCAACCATCTCGACATCGAAAGCCGCGAAGCCCTGGTGACCGCGCTGAACGGCTACTCCGGCGCAGTGATCCTGATCACCCATGACGCGCATCTGGTCGAGCTGGTGGCCGACCGGCTGCTGCTGGTCAAGGATGGCCGCGTGACCCAATATGACGAGGATATGGAGACCTACCGCCGGATGCTCCTGGCCGATGCTAAATCCGCGGGACGTCCGGCGCGCGAGACCAAGCCCGCGCCGCAAAAGACCGCAGCACATCAGGCCCGGCAGACCCAGGCCCAGCTGCGCGCCGAAGTCCGCGCCTGCGAGGCCCGCCTCGCGAAAATCGCCGAGATGCTGGAGACCATCGACAATCGCCTCGCCGATCCCGCCCTCTATGACGGCCCGGTGGACAAGATCAAGGCCCTTAACATCAAGCGCGACGAGATCCTCGAAGCGCAGGACCGTGCCGAGACCCTGTGGCTGGCCGCCGAGGAAGCGCTAGAGGCCGCACAGGCATAGCACCGACCCCCCTTGTCACCCTTCCGGGCCAACCCCATTCTCTGGCGAAGACCGGAGCCTTCATGCTGTTCGACAATGCCGATACCACCGCGCGGTTCTTCTATCTGGCCCTGCTTGGCATGGTCATCGGCTGGGGATTGTTCCTCAGCCAGGGCTACCGGCTGAAACAGCAACTCCGGGATGCGGCGATCTGGGGCCTGATCTTCGTGACGGCGATCACCGCCTACGGGTTCAAGGACACGTTTCTGGCCCAGCTCTTCCCCAGCCGGGCCGAGATGCTGGATGCCCGCACCGTGCTCTTGCAGCGCAGCGCCGACGCGCAATTCCACGCACGGGTAGAGATCAATGGAGAGCTCGTTGATTTCCTGGTCGATACCGGCGCCTCGGATATCGTTCTGACCCGCGAGGATGCTGAACGGGCGGGGATCTCGGTCGAAGCTTTGAACTTTATAGGCCAGGCGGCGACAGCGAACGGGCTGGTCCCCACCGCCGGAGTGCTGCTCGACTCGGTGCGGTTGGGCGAGATCACCGATTTCGACGTCCGCGCCCGGGTGAATGGCGGCGAACTTGGCATCTCGCTGCTTGGCATGAGCTATCTCGACCGCTACCGCAGCATGGAATTCCAGGGCGACCGGCTGATCCTGCGTCGATGATGTCCGCGCGTGATCAGCAGTCTTGCCACCTCTGACAAGTCGCTTTGACCTTCTGAAGTCAAAAGGCACGCATCCATTTTCCCCAGGCGCTCCGTTCGGCTCGCGCGTCAGGTCACGAGGACGGAATTGAGCAAAACACAGATGGCGGCGAGCGCTACCGCGGAATGAATTCCTGAAGGGGTTCTCGGGCTGGCTGAGCCGACTTGATTACAATTGGCATCCCATCTTGCTCCATGCCCAAACGTAATTTCACAGCGGGCCCAGCACGCGAGCGGCTGACGGCCCTACCTGCCTGCCCCCCCTCTCAAATGTCTTAAGAGCCATGTGGCGCGATCTACGCTGGGTCGATCACCTAGAGCCGATGGCCCGCGCTGCTCACCCCAAACGGTATGCCAAAGAGGTCTTTCAAGGCATTGCTTCTGTGAAAGAGCCGAGCGTCTAAGACAGACCGCATTTCATGAAAGCTAAAAGATGGTGAGCCGCTTCCAAGCAAAAGAACCCTCGGACGACGTCGTTCGAAGCGCCTAAGACTCTGCTTTGCGCACCCAGCCCCCGGCTTCCTCGGCCCAATAAACCGCATTGAGCCCCTCTGCAGTCACAGCCCGCCATTGCGCCCGGGCGCGCTCCACCGCTTCCGGGTCGCGGCCGTCGAACAGGATAGCGGACATCTCCATCCGAGCCAGCTCGCCGGTCTCTGGCGCGGCTCCATCGATCAGGAACAGAGTATTGGGATCATTCGGCGCCTCCCGCCCGGTGGTCAGAAGGATCGGCTGGCGCGCCTCCGAGCCCTGGCCCGCCCGGCCATGGGGCAG
>JBCDKL010000237.1:0-4791 GCA_038746695.1 Pseudomonadota bacterium
AGATAATCCGGTGCTGTCAGATCGTAATCGGCGCGCCAGAGGAAGAACTCCGTCTCGGCCGCGGCCAGCGCATCGAGAAAATTCTGCCCCGCGCCCACGTTCCGGGGCTGACGGTGGAGCAGGATCCTGGGGTCCTCGGTCGCCCGGGCCGTCACGATCTCGGCGGTCGCGTCGGTCGAGGCATTGTCGAAGACTCGAGCGGTGAAGCCGCGATAGGTCTGTTCAGCCAGGCAATCGAGGCAGCCCGCCATCAGAGCCGCACTGTTGTAGACCGGGACGCCGATAGTGATGTCGCTCAAGATGCAACCTCGCGGGCGGGCACGCCCATGACGGTCGCACCAGCCGGCACATCCCTGGTCACGACAGCCCCGGCACCGACCACCGCCCCCTCCCCGATAGTCAGCTTGGGCAACACCGTCGCTCCCGCGGCGATGAACGCGCGGTCGCCTATGGTGACTTCGCCGCAGACCGTGGCGCCCGGGGCCAGATGCACGCCCTCTCCCAGGACCGAGCCGTGATCGGCAGAGGCACGAGTGTTCAGAATCGACTGCCGGCCGATCCGCGCGCCAGCACCCAGCACGGAGCCGGCCAGCAGATGGCATCCCTGCGCGATCTGAGCCGAGGGTTCTGCCACCGCGCTCGGATGGGCCACCGTGATCTCGGCAAGTCCGAGCCCACGAAGCCAACCCGCCAGCTCCAGCCGGTCCGCCCCGCGTCCGCCGCCGATCGCGACCAGAAATCCCAGATCCGCTGCGTCACGCCCGGCCAGCCAGCCGCGGAATGCGCTCCAGCCGGTCAGCAAAGGTACGCCCGGCAGGGGCGGCTCTGTCGCCGCCCGGTCGGCGGTGGCGGCAATCTCGGTGCCCGCAGCACGCAGGATATCCGCGAGCACGAGGCAGTGGCCACGCGCGCCCCAGATCACCGCGTCCCGCACGCTCACGGCTTGATGCATTCCAGATAGCCGCCGGGAGAGGAGGCCATCACCAGTTTCCCATTAAGCGCCTCATCGATCCGGAACCGGTCGGTTTCAGCCAGATAATCATCGCGCGCGGCCAGAGGTTCATCCCCGGCATAGAGGATTTGCGAGCGTTTCTTCGGTGTCTCGGCCGCGGAGAAATGCCCGACCACCGTATCGGCCACGACCAGGTAACATCCTTCAGTCACCATCGGCCCATAGGCACGGCATTCGGCCAAAACATGTGCCCGGGAGTGATCGCTGTCGAGCACCGCCATTACACTGCCGCCCTCGGGAATGAGTGCGCGCACCTGGTCCAGAACCGCCACATCCACCGATCCGCCCTCGATCAGCCGGATGCGTTTCATCATCGGATGCGCCTCGATTGTCTCGCGGTTATGAGCGCGAATGTCGATATCGACGCCAATGACGATCCCGTCACCACCCAAAAGCTCCAGCATCGAGGCCATGAAGACAACCGAGCCGCCCCGGGCCACCCCGGTCTCGATGATCACATCCGGCCGGGTGCGCCAAATCACCTCCTGCGTCGCCATTACATCGGCGGGCATCTGGATGATCGGCACCCCCATCCAGGACCAGAGATAGGAATACTCATAACGGTCGAGATCAAGCAGCGTCTCGGTCGCCCGGCGGAACGCGGCCTGATCCGCCCCCAGCGCCTTTGACTGCGCCAGCGCATTTGCGGCGAACTCGGCCCGGTCATCCTTGGTCATGGCAGTCTCCGCTGGAAATCTGCGCGGGTTTGTACCATTACCCCGGCCCGAGGCAAGGCGGCGCAGAAACGGAGGCGCGGATGAAAGCACCCGAGATGATTCCGGTCGCAGGCCCCTGGATCACCGAGCGTGAGGTTACCTTGACGACCGAGGCTGCGCGCCACGGCTGGGGGCCCGATCACTATCGTTTCAACGCCCGGTTCGAGTCGATGTTTGCCGAGTATGTCGGCGTCCGCCATGCGGTCTCGCTGCCCCATGCAACCTCTGCCCTGCATCTGATCTGCGCTGCTCTCGGTCTTGGACCCGGAGATGAGGTGATCGCGCCCGATGTGACTTGGATCGCGTCGGTCGCGCCGATTACCTATTGCGGAGCAACGCCTGTCCTCGTCGATATCGACCCGGTGACCTGGTGCATCGATCCCGCGTCGGTCGAGGCTGCAATGGGCCCAAAGACCCGTGCAATCCTTGGCGTGGATCTTTACGGATCCCTCTGCGACTGGCCAGCCCTGCGCGCCCTGGCCGACCGCCATGGTCTCGCGTTGATCGAAGACGCGGCCGAGGCGCTGGGCTCCACCCTTAACGGCCGTCAGGCGGGGTCATTCGGCGATGCCGCCGCCTTTTCGTTTCACGGCTCCAAGACAGTGGCGACCGGCGAAGGCGGCATGCTGGTCACCGATGACGATGCCTTGATCGCCCGCGTGAAATTCCTCCGCGATCACGGCCGCGCGCCCGGTGACGCGCAGTTCCAGAACGCCGAAATCGCCTTCAAGTACAAAATGAGCGCGGTGCAGGCAGGGCTCGGCATCGGCCAGATGGAGCGGATCGACGAACTGATCACTTACAAGCGTCAGATCTTCCGCTGGTATGATGCGAGGCTGTCCGCCCGCAACGATCTCACACTGAATGCCGAACCGCCGGGTGTCGAGAACTCGTTCTGGATGGTCACGATCATCCCCGATCCAGCGCTTCGCCTAGACAAATTTGCCATCCAAACGGCGCTCAAAACGCTGAATATCGACACCCGCCCGTTCTTCTCGCCGCTCTCCACCCTGCCCGCCTTTGCCAACCGGCCCGAGGCGACGCGCCTGACCTCGCACAATGACCGCGGCGGGGCCATCGCCGCGGGCGGCCTTAACCTCCCTTCCGGCTACCACATGACCGAAGACAAGGTCGATCAGGTCTGCCGAGCCCTGGACCATGTCCTCGCGCATCCGCCCCTGGCTCCCAAGACCTGACAGAGGGCCAGCAACCAGCGCCGGCCAAAGGCGTCACCGCCCGCGCCGGCTGCGCAAGCAGCAGGTGCGGGGCATGTCGTATCCGGCGCAGCCGGATGCCGTTTCGCAATAGGGCCGTCAGACCCATTCGTCAGAACAAATCCCGCCGCTCCGCCAAAGGCGCCCAAGCGCGATCAGCCTCCGAGATCAGCTTCGGCGGCACCGGCCAGTCGATCGCCAGATCCGGATCGTCCCAAGGCAACCCATCGGCCTGGCCCGACACATGATCCCGGCCCATCTGATAGAGGATTTCGGTATCGTCGCGCAGCGTCAGAAACCCATGCGCAACACCCTCTGGCAGGAACAGGGCGTTCAATCGATTCTCACCCAACTCCTCGGCGATCCATCGCCCAAACCCGGGCCCCGGACGCAGATCGACCGCCACATCCCAGGCGAGCCCCCGGGTCACCCGCACCAGCTTGGCCTCGGCATAGGGCGGGTTCTGAAAATGCAGCCCGCGCAGCGTGCCGCGCCGCCGATTGGTCGAAAGATTGATCTGTGTCGGGCGGAAAGCGATCCCCGCGGCCGCAAATTCCTCCGGGCAGTAGAGCCGCGCAAAAATCCCCCGCGCGTCGGCATGCGGCTCGGCCACGATGCGAAAAACCCCCGGCAAATCAGTCTCGGTGAAGATCACAGCAGTCTTAACTCCGGAACAGCCACCAAGAAACGCCCGCCCCATTGCGCAATGGCGTCATGCTCGGCGGCAATCTCGGCCGAGAGGTTCCAAGGCAGGATCAGAACATAATCGGGCCGGGTTCGATAGAGCGCCTCCGGCGCGCGCACCGGGATATGGCTGCCTGGCAGCAGGGTGCCCTGTTTCTCGGGGTTTCGGTCGACGACATAGGCGATATCACTGGCTCCGACCCCAGCCACGTTCAACAGCGTATTGCCCTTGGCGGCCGCACCATAAGCGGCAACCGTTTTGCCCTCTTCCCGGGTCTCAGCCAGAAACGCCCGCAGACCATCGCAGACCGAGGTTACTCTCTGGGAGAACACAGCATAGGCGCCAGGCTGTTCCAGACCCGCCGCCGCCTCGTCGGCGCGGATCTGTGCGACAGCCGCCTGCTCGCCATGCGCCCCCGAATGCCCAGCATAGACGCGCAGACTGCCGCCATGGGTCGACAGTTCCTCGATATCGAACACCGCCAGCCCCGCCGAGGCGAGCACCCGCTCGACAGCTAAAAGCGAGAGATAGGAGTAATGCTCGTGATAGATCGTATCGAACTGCGCCCCTTCGATCAGACGCAGCAAATGCGGAAACTCAAAGGTCACCACACCTCCGGGCTTCAGCAATTCGGCAAACCCCGCGACGAAGCTTCGGATATCAGGAACATGGGCCAGCACATTGTTCGCGACCATCAGATCGGCGCCATGCCCCTGCGCCCGCAGAGCCTTGCCCATGGCACGATCGAAGAATGCCACATGGGTCGGCACGCCCTTTGCCTCTGCCAGCGAGGCGGCATGGCCCGCAGGTTCGACCCCCAACACCGTCACGCCTCGCGCAACGAAGTGTTGCAACAGATACCCATCATTGGAGGCGATCTCGACCACCTTGCTGTCCGCCCCCAGTTCGAAGCGTGCAATCATCGCCTCGGCATAGCGTTCGGCATGGGCAACCCAAGAGCTGGAATAGCTGCTGAGATAGGCATAATCGTGATCGAAGATCGCATCGGCGGGCACGGTCTCGGTCGTCTGTGCCAAATGACAGGCCATGCAGACTTTCACATGCAGCGGAAACCGGCGCTCGGCGGCAATTGCCTGCGGCCCTTTCAGATAGGAATTCGCCAGAGGCGTGGCGCCGAGATCCGCCAGAGTGACCTCCAGCGGC
>JBCDKL010000238.1:0-4779 GCA_038746695.1 Pseudomonadota bacterium
CCGTAGCGCCCGTATTGATCGGACAACTCGATGATATGGTCGGTCAGACGCTGCTCGTCGACCTCGCCCTGCGGCACTTTGTGCTGCGTGGACCGGTGCTGTCCAAGCGTGCGACAGGCCCGACGTTGAGAGACGCCAAGCGCCACATGCGTGTTCAATGAACCGGCGCCTGCGGGAAGGGGTGAGACCGTTGGCCACCATTGGTCCGAGGACAATGGCCGAACGAAGTTTCCCGTCGCGACTTCGGTGAGAATGAGCTTGTCCAGCGTTAGATAAAACGCTACCCGACGCAACCGCTGGTTCTCCTTCTCCAGCTTCTTCATCCGGGCAAGTTGCGACCATTGCATCCCGCCATCGAGCTTCCGCCAACCATAGAAAATCTGCTGCGTCATGCCGAACTGACGCACCGCCTCCGCGATCGTAGACCCTCGCCCTTGCAGAACTTTAACCTGCCGAAGCTTCGATACAATCTCCTCGGGCTGCTCTCGTTCTCCAGTCATCGCCGATCCTCAAATCTACAGAACACTCTCTATCCCTGTCGGTGAACCACTTGCAGGGGGCTATTCCGATCTATTGACGAGGCCTTGAAGGTGAAGCCACCTTTTATGTAAACGCCGCGTTGTTCCTGATTGAAGGTTGATCTGACCGAAACCTCAAGATGATGGATGGTTTCTTTGAAAGCGAGCTCGGTTGAACCCGCACAGCTGTCGGTCAGGACTACCGATCCAAGTCGTTGCAGGTTCGAATGGTCCTAGGCTAACTGCTGCGGCGTTGGTCTATGAGTGAGCAGTGTCTCTATAATGCGCCCGAACCGGCGGCCACGGCATGATCGCTATTTGTGCGTCCGGCTTGATCTCGTAGCCATGTCTTCCGTTCCGAGACCGCAAGTCACTCGGATTGAATTTCGAGCTTTAAGGCGGGCGCTGCTCCACTTCGATCGGCACGAGCAGTCTGTTCCGGCTGACCGAAAAGGGTGGCGAGAGGCTGGAGACCTGATTGCAGCTCTGGGGCCTGCCTCTCCTTCGCCGCAACATGTACCGGATCTGCTTGACGCCGCGCATGCCGCCCGTAACCGCCTCGGATGCCGAGAGCTGGCAGCGCAGGGTCGGATAGCCCCGCGAGTTGATCGATGCGCGCGCCCAGGCCGAACAGCCCCGCGCCCTGTTACAAGAGGGACGATCTAAGCTGTGTCCCCAGCTCAATTCGCCGAGCCGCCACCCCCACCCTTGCCCGGCCCGGGCCGATCTGACAGGCTCGCCCAAAAAACGGGGTGCGTGCGTGGCCGGTCAGGATTTGAAGAGCAGTATCGCCAGCGAGATGCAGGTGGAGGAGGCGGTCGGCCTGGTGGCCGCGACCCCGCGCATCCTTTGGGCCTTTGCTTTTGGCTATGTCATCGTCACGTGGCGGATGGGGCCGGATTACCTGCTCGACTGGCCCGGCCTTGCCTCGGCGCTTCTCTTCCTCATCCTGATGTTCCTGGCCCAGCGCTGGATCAAGATGCGTAACCGCCCGCGCCCCACCCGGGTCTCGAACCGGTTGCTGAAGGCAATCGTCGCCCCGGCGCTGATTTTCGGCCTCGCCTGGGCCGCCTTTATCTCTCTGATGCTGATCGATGTCAGTCCGGTCGACCAGATAGTCCTGTTATTGCTGGCTTTTTTCGCGGCGATCAACACGGTCTCGATCGGGTTCTACACCGCGCTTTTTTTCTCGCTGCCCAGCTTGATGGTGATTTGGATCGCCTCGGTCTGGTCGGGCGCGTTGGAATGGGATCTGGCGCTGGGGCTGTTCTCGGTCTCGCTTGTCATCATCTTCCAGGGCATTATGAACCGGCGCAACCTCACGATCTCGAACATCAAGCTCAGCCTGGAGAACCGCGAGGCCCTGGCCGCGCTCTCCGATGAGAAGACCCGCACCGATGCGCTGAACGCATCGCTCAGCCGGGTCTCGACCCAGCTCGGCAAATACATCTCGCCCCAGCTCTATGACCAGATCACCACCGGCGCGCAGGAGGCCCGGGTGGTCTCGCAGCGCAAGAAACTGACGGTGTTCTTCTCGGATGTGGCCAGTTTCACCGAGATCACCGATCAGCTCGAACCCGAGGATATGACCGCGATCCTCAACCGCTATCTCACCGAAATGGCCGACATCGCCCAGGCCTATGGCGCCAATTTCGACAAGTTCATGGGCGATGGCATTATCGTCTATTTCGGCGATCCCGAGACGCTGGGCACCCGCGAGGATGCCAGCGCTTGCGTGAAAATGGCCATCGCCATGCAGCGCCGGATGGAGGAGCTTAATCTCGAATGGATGCAGGAGGGGCTGCCCCGCCCGCTCGAGGTCCGGATGGGCATCAATACGGGCTATGTCACCGTGGGCAATTTCGGCTCGGACGACCGATTGGATTACACGATCATCGGCGGCGAAGTGAACCTCGCCTCGCGGTTGGAATTCCATGCCGATCTCGGCGGGATCCTGCTGAGCCACCCGACCTATATGCTGGTCCAGGACTGGGTCGAGGTCGAGGAAAGCCAGCCGATCCAGATCCGCGGCTTCGCCCGCCCGGTGAAAACCTACCGCCTCCGCCGCCCCTATGATGCGGCAAGTGATGGCGCGACTGCCAGCGGCGAGGTGATCCATCGCAGCGGCCCTGGCATCAAGCTGACCATCGATACCGACCGGGTCAGGCGCGAGGACCGCGACGGCGCGCTGCAATCGCTCCGTGCCGCCCGCGATGCCCTGGATGCCGCGATCGAGGATCTCTGAGCGCGCTTCCGCCAGGGCATGGCTCTGCCGACACACCCTCTCCGCCGGCTGAGATTGTCGCCTGCGTTAACGCGACTGTTAACCTGACCCTTGCCCTGACTCTGCGCCTGACTTTCGCGACGGAAAAGTCAATCAGACGTGACTTATGGCGACTTTTTGCATCCAAGCCGGGTGAAATCCCCGAGGTTCCGGCGCTGATTTGAAGCCTGTGACGGGTGGTACAGAACCGGCCCGCTCCACAGCGTATCCTCAGGGCAGATCAACCCACCGTCAGAAAGTTCGGGAGGCCGAAGATGAAAGCCCTGCTCAAATTCGCCATCGCCGCGTCGATGCTCGCAGCAACCCCCGTGGCGGCCGAGACCTATGTCAACGGCCAGCGCCTGAACGCTCAGCAAAAGCAATGGCTGGCCAGCTATTCCTGCGGCCCGGTCTGGGACGGGCATTTCTGGCTCAATACCAACACCGGGCAATGGGGCTTTGCCGGCAACCCGGTCCCGATGGGCCATATCCAGGATCGCTGCGGCAGCCGCCGGAAAAGCCTGTCGGAACGCGGCCTGCTCTACAGCCCAGGAGAGATTCTCAGCGGCCGCTAAGCCCGAACGGTGAAGCAGCGCCGCGCGGGTGGGTGGGCACAGACCGACACCCAAACCCGTGCAACCGCGAAGGGGAACGCGCGGCGCTCAAAGCTCTAGGCTGTTTCGTTACGGCGCGTTTGCACGCAGATCGAACATCTACCCTCGGTAGTATCTAAATCGCTTGCGCTCTAAACCACTCACCTCCCCGAGCCCCCGCACAACCCCCTTTTGCGATAGTTCTAACAAAGGGGCCGGGTGGGAGCGCGGGGAAGTGAGTGGTCAGGCTTTGGCAAGCGGACAAAAATCCACCGGGGTCATCAGCTTGTTGCTCTGTTCGACCAATGCGCCCAATTCAGCACTTTTCTTGGTATAGGCCAGCCATTCCGGATCCGACCACAGAACCTTGCGCTTGGCCTCGCGGTCGCCCGCGTTCTCATAGACCCAGATGTGCACATACTCGTTCGGATTGCCGGTCTCGGTCTTGAGATAGCAGAGCGGGGTGCCCAGGCACCGGAATTGCGGCGCCTTGCCATGCGCTTCGTAGAGTGCCAGATGCGCCGGCAGCGTGCCTGGCTTGCAGCGATAGGTCCGAACGTCCAACAGCATGGGGGCCTCCTCGGGTTTTGGCGGCAGCATCCTCGCCCGCCCGGCCCCGGTCAAGCCATGCAGCACAGCCAAGGCGGCTTTCCCCAATCCAAGATTGCCCCTTCCTCCTCGGCGGGCGAACATGGCGCCCATGAACCCGGTCCGGGGCATCGCCCTCAAACTCCTCTCGGTCGCGCTTTTCGCCGTCATGGTCGCTTGTGTGAAAGCGGCGCGCGACGTGGTGCCGGCCGGCCAGGCGGTGTTCTTCCGCGCCTTCATCGCGCTGGTCCCGGTCCTGGTCTGGGCGCTGGTGATCGGGCAGCTCCGCGCGGCCATCGTCACCCAAAACGTCCGCGGCCATGTCTGGCGCGGCGTGATCAGTGCCAGTGCGATGACCTGCGGTTTTGCAGCGCTCGGCATGCTGCCCCTGCCCGAGGTTACCGCGATCGGCTTCTCCGCCCCGCTGCTGACCACCGTCCTTGCGGTAGTCCTTTTGGGCGAGACCGTCCGTGTCTACCGTTGGTCGGCCGTGGCGATCGGCTTTCTTGGAGTGGCCGTGATGATCGCGCCCCGGCTCACGGCCCTGGGCCCCGGGGTCAGCGAGGCCGAGGCGTTGGGCGCCTTGATCGCGCTCGCCTCGGCCTTTCTGATGGCGCTGGCCATCATCCATGTCCGCTGGCTCACCCGGACCGAGCATACGCTGGCCATCGTCTTCTGGTTCCATATCGCCTGCTCGGTGGCGGCCCTGGCCACCCTGCCCTTCGGCTGGGTCATGCCAGATCCCTATCTTTGGGCGCTGTTGATCGGCGCGGGACTGACCGGAGGGCTGGGGCAGATCGTGCTGACGCTCAGCTAC
>JBCDKL010000239.1:0-4759 GCA_038746695.1 Pseudomonadota bacterium
GCACACGCAGGGTTTCCGTGCCGGTATTCGGGAAGTCAAACCCGATTTCCGGGTCTTCGCTCAGCGAGATCGAGCCGGTCAGGGTGAAGAGCCGCTGCTCACCCGCGAACACCTCCACCTCATCGACATAGCGGGCCAGGATATAATGCAGCGTGATCTGATCCCGCTGCATCCCGGTATGCTGGGGATGTTTCATCTCCAGCCGCGCATGCAGGCGGTTCGGTATCGCCGCATTTGGCGCGGTTTTGTCGAAGAGCTGCATCTGGCCGATCGTCGCCAGCGCCGCTTTCGGATCGCCCACCGGCGGTGCCGAGCAGGTCGCCAGGCCCGAGGTCTTCACAAAGCGCTCGGTGATGTAACGCGCGCCGCCGGTCGTCTCGATCACCGCGCGCAGCGGCGAGGGTCCGTCAAAGCGCAGATTGGCGCCCAGCGTCACGCTCTGGCGCGGCTGGTCGAAGGTCCAGACCGCCGAGACCGGCATCGGGTTCTCGTCGATGATCAGGGTGACCGAGCGGATCCCCTCGCCGTCCAGAAGTCGGGCCGAGACGGAGATCGGCACCTCGGCATCGTTGACGCTGCGCCGCGGCGCATCCAGCGTGATGCGTTCACCGGCGGCGCGCAGTTCCGCATCGCCGTAGATCTCGGCCTTCAGCTCGGGCCAATGGACGGTTTGATAGCTGCCGCCCCAGGCCGGCCCGGCGCCGAGTGCCCCGAGCAGGGCGATACCGGCAAGGATGCGCATCGCTCTTCCCCTTCTAACTGGTCTGCGTTTCTTCCCCAAAAGCGCCTTCTTCTGGCGCCTCCTCGTACGAGCCTAACCGAGCAGCCGAGTGCGAGCAAGCCAGGCGCCCCCGGAGGTTGCGTCTGTCGGACGGGAGTTGGTCGCCCACCCTTTGGTTGCGACCCCTATCCGGCCCCGTCGAGAAGGGGGTGAGACCTGAGAAATCCGATAGATTGACTTTTGTGCCGCGGGAGCGCCAGCTCTTGGGCAGCAATCCACATGTCCTTTTTTTGCGCTCAAAGAAGTCGTGCCGCTACGCGACTGCTCACTTCTCTTTAGTGTCGGTCGCTGCTTGCCAGCGCGTAGGCTGCTGGCGGATCCTCCAACTCCCCGCCTTGCGCCATCTGCCGCAATCCGGGCGGCTGGTGCGGCCGGGACCTCTCTGCTAGGCCAAGCGCTCCGTAACTGATTGGCCCGCCGATGACCGAACCCCTTCGCCTTGTGATCTTCGATATCGACGGCACTCTGGTCGACAGCCAGGCGCATATTCTTGCCTCGATGCGTTATGCGTTCGGGGCGCTGGGGCGCACCACGCCCGACCGGACGGATTGCCTTGGCGTGATCGGTCTCTCTCTGCCCCAGGCGATGGCGGTGCTAGCCCCCGAGGCGGGTCATACCGAGATCGCCCGACTGACCGAAGCCTACAAGGAGAGCTGGACCGCGCTCGGTCAGGAGCGGGAGGCGCCAGCGCTGTTCCCCGGCGCGCGCGAGGCGCTGGCCTCGGTCGAGGCTTCCGGCGCGCTGATTTCGGCGGCGACCGGGAAATCGCGCCGTGGGCTCGACCGCATGCTGGCCGAGACCGGGCTGGCACCACTTTTCTTCGGCACTCAGACTGCGGATGACGCGGCCTCGAAACCGCATCCCGAAATGGTGCTGAACTGCCTGGCCGCGACCGGGGTCGCGCCGGAACATGCGGTGATGGTGGGCGATACCGAATTCGATATCGAGATGGCCAGGGCCGCGGGCTGCCGGGCGATCGGTGTCGGTTGGGGCTATCACTCACGCGCGCGGCTGGCGGCCCAGGGGCCAGAGGAAATCCTCTCGGACTTCTCCGGACTGATGCCGGCGCTCCGGCGGATCTGGGGGTCCGTGTGAAGGTTTTCTGGAAGGATGTGCGCGTGACGGCAGCGGCGGAGGGCGGCTTTGCCGTCAGCCTCGATGCTCGCCAAATACGCACCCCGGCAAAGGCGGCGCTGTCGCTGCCGACCGAAGCGCTGGCCGAAGCGCTGGCTGCGGAATGGCGGGCGCAGACCGGTGACGTGCACCCAGAGCGGATGCCGCTAACCCGGGCGGCAAACTCGGCCATCGACCGGGTGACGCCAGGCTATGATGCGGTGGCGAGCGATCTGGCGGGATATGGCGGCAGCGATCTGCTCTGCTATCGCGCGGCCCATCCCGAGGCTTTGGCCGCGCGGCAGGCGGCGGCTTGGGATCCGCTGCTCGCCTGGGCGGCAGAGGATCTGGGGGTGCGGCTTGCGGTCACCACCGGGGTGATGCATTTGGCGCAGGACGACGCGGCGCTTGCCGCATTGGCGGGCGTGGTGAGAGCGCATGACGCCTGGGCGCTCACCGCGCTCCATGATCTGGTGGTGCTCTCGGGCTCGCTGATCCTGGCGCTGGCAGTGAGCAGGGGGCGCCTGGATGCTGAGACGGCGTGGAGGCTAAGCCGGATCGATGAGACCTGGAACGTCGAAACCTGGGGCGCGGATGCAGAGGCCGAAGTAAGGGCAGAGCGCCAAAAAGGCGCCTTCCTTGAAGCCGAGCGCCTTCTCCAACTGCTCCGCAGCTGAATGGCGCATGTTCCGCGCTCGGCGTTTGCCACAAGCGTCAACGCCCGAACCGGCTGCGCAAGCAGCAGGGGCGGGGCATGTCGTATCCGGCGCAGCCGGATTCCGTTTAGCGAGTTATGTGATGAGGTGGATCTGTCGGCATTTATAGTCTGGGCCCGGGCGTGTCTGCCCGGGCGCCCGTCGCGCGCTCCTGCGGAGCCCGCATCCGCCCGCCCGCCCAGCCACGCCCGGGCGAATATCGATCACCTTGCGCGGCGCCGGCGTTTGCGTCCGCCTGAATCCTCACTCAAAGCGGCGAAGGCCACAGCAGGCAGGTCGACCTCGCGCGCCAGATTAGGGGCTTTGGCCGTCTTATGCGGCACCGCAATCGCGTCGACGAAATGCTCCTGAAAGCGCGGCTCGACGGCGGTTTCGATCTTTTCAATCTCGCGCACGATCATCTCGATTTCACGCCGAGAGGCCGAGTTCAGCAGCGCCATCAATGCGCCTGTCCCTGCCGCATTTCCCGCCGAGACCACGTTTTTGACCGGACAATCCGGGATCATGCCCAGAACCATCGCATGCAGGGGCGAGATATGCGCGCCGAACGCGCCGGCCAGCACCACCCGTTCGACGCTGTCGACTTCCATCTTGTCCATCAACAGCCGCGCTCCGGCATAGAGGGCGGCCTTGGCCAATTGGATATTGCGCACATCCTGCTGAGTGACCGCGATCAGCGGGCCGCCCGCGGCGCGGCCGTCATGGAGCACGAAGCTCCAGGTGCGGCCATCCTGGATCACCGCATCGCCCAGTGCCGAGGCCGGGCCGATCGCACCGTCTTCGTCGATTATGCCAGCCAGCCGCATCTCGGCGATCGCCTCAATAATGCCCGAGCCGCAGATCCCGGTGATCCCGCGCTTGCCCGCGGCCTCGGCGAAGCCCGGATCGTCGGACCAGAGCTCGGAGCCGATGATGCGAAACCGTGGGCGTCTTGTTGCGGGGTCGATCCGGACCCGTTCGATCGCCCCGGGGGCGGCGCGCTGGCCGCTGGAGACCTGAGCGCCCTCGAAGGCGGGCCCGGTGGGCGAGGAGCATGCCATCAGTTTCTCGCGATTGCCCAGGATGATCTCGGCATTGGTGCCGACATCGACCACCAGGGTCATCTCGTCCTGCTTATGCGGGCTCTCGCTCAGCGCGACTGCGGCGGCATCGGCCCCGACATGCCCGGCGATGCAGGGCAGGACATAGAGCCTGGCATCGGGATGCATCGTCAGATCGATCTCTTTGGCCCAGAGGGTCAGCGAGGTCGAGGTGGCGAGTGCGAAGGGCGCCCAGCCGAGCTCCACTGGGTCGATCCCGAGCAGCAGATGATGCATCACCGGATTGCCGACGAAGACGCCTTCCATGATCTCCTCGCGCCCGATCAACGCCTCAGTGGCGAGTTGACCGATGATCGCATTGATCGTCTCGCGCACGGCTGCGGTCATGTCCGCCGCCCCGCCTGGGTTCATCATCGAGTAGCTCACCCGGCTCATCAGATCTTCGCCGAACCGGATCTGCGGGTTCATCTGCCCGGCAGAGGCGAGGACCTCGCCCGAGACCAGATCTACCAGATGCCCGGCAATCGTCGTCGAGCCGACATCGAAGGCGACGCCATAGACCGTGCCCTCATAAAAGCCCGGCCAGACATGGGTGATCCGCCCGTTCGAACGGCCATGGCCCCAGTAGACCGCCACCGTGACCTTCCAATTGCCTTCGCGGAGAGCCGGTTGCAGCATTTGCAGGATGCGGAGATCGCCGATGATGCCGGTGAGCTGCCATTGCTCCCAAAGCGCGTCCATCAGGCGTTCGATATCGCCCTTCGGATTGTGCATATCCGGCTCGACCACTTCGAGATAATAGAGCTTGGTGCAGGGGTCGAGCACGATGTCGCGGGCCTCGGCGCGCTTGCGCACGACTTGCTTGTGGACCTGGCTTTCCTCCGGCACGTCGATCACGACATCTCCCTGGACAGTCGCCTGGCAGCCGAGCCTGCGCCCGTCGATCAGCCCGCGCTTGGTCTTGTAGCGTTCCTCGACCTTGTTCCAGGGGCTGAGCGCATCCTCGGTGACGGTCAGCCCATGCTTGGGGAAGGCGCCGAAACTGGGCGTGACCTGGCATTTCGAACAGATGCCCCGACCGCCGCAGACTGAATCGAGATCCACACCCA
>JBCDKL010000240.1:0-4733 GCA_038746695.1 Pseudomonadota bacterium
CCCCGGTGCCGCGAACCTCGACATCGACGTAGAGATCCTGGAGATAGACGGTGTTCTCGATCCGCCAGCAATGGCGGTGGAAGACGTAATGGGTGAGGCCGACCGGCTGTCCCTCACGCTCGGCGATCAGCCCGTGGAAATCCTGCGGGTCGTCGCCGAGGAGCCGGGCGAATGTGGTGCGATAGACCTCTTCGGGCACGCTGGTCTCGTAGAATTCCAGATAGAGGGTCCAGAGCCTACGCCATTCAGCCTCGTCTCCCTCGGTGATGGGCCGTATCGCGACCATGGGGCACCCTCCGCTTTGCCGGCTGGAGGCTGGGCACGGCCCGGGCGGTTGTCAAGCATGTCCGGAATGGGCCCGTCCTGACTTGCCGGGGAAATAGAGTCTGGCGCGCCCCGCCTCAATTACGCTTTCAGAAGTCCAGCATCCATCGCTGCCCGCCCGACGGCGACCGGATTCCTCAAGGAGGCGCGAGCCGCGCACAGTTTTGCCAGGTGGTACGCTCCCAACTCACGTTTCGCTTTAGCAAGGGCTCCAGCGCGCGGATCGCAAGCACCTTCGGCTGGTTTCATCCTGCCAGCAGCGCCGCTCCGGGCAGGCTGATCAGTGAGATCAGCGTGGTTACGATCACCACCAACGCGATCCGCTCGGTCCGGATCCCATAGCCGAGCGCAATCACGAAAGGCATCGCACCTGCCGGGCCCGCGGTAAATAGGAAGGCTGTTTGCGACCAGAGGCCGGGGCTCGCCACTGCTCCTATCAGTGCGAAGGTGACCAGCGGCTGGCCCAGCATTTTCATGGCGATCACAAGGGGCACGGCGCGGCGGCCCTCGGCCAGTGCCGCCTTGGCCAGGATCACGCCGAGCGCGAACAGCGCCGCAGGAGCGGCCGCATCCCCGACAAAGCCGACATAGGTCGCTAATCCGGCGGGCATCGTCAGGCCCGAGACGCTCATCCCCAGCCCCAGCGCCATGCCGATGATCATCGGATTGCCGGCGAACCGGCCCATCACGCGGCCGAGACCCGCCTCTCCGCGCCCCAGAAGATCGCAGAGGAAAATCGTGCCCCCGAAAATCAGCGTCGAATCGAGCACCACGATCCCGGTGATCACTTGCTCGGCCTCGGGCCCATAAAGGATCGCCGCGATCGGCAGCACGAAGAACACCCCATTGACGAAGATCGATGCCATGCCGAGGAGCAACGCCTCGCGCCGCTCGATCCCGAGCCCATAACGGCAGAGTGCGAAGGTCAGGGCATAGATCGCCAGCTCAGCCGCGAGATAGGCCAGCAGCACCGGCCAGTCGAACCCCGCCAGATCCGCCTCGGCCAGCAGCCGGAATACCAGTGCCGGCACCGCGACGCGCAGCGCGAAGAGGTTGATCCCTTCAGCATCGCGCTCGACCACCCATCCCTTGCGCGCCATGGCAAAGCCAATCGCCGAGACGGCGAAGACCGGCAGAGTTGCCGAAAGCAGCAGGTCGAGCAGAACGTGCAAGAAGGGGCACCTTTCGCGGAGGCCCCCCTTCTACACCCGCAAAACGCGCCTGTCAGTCATAGGCGCCGGAGAGCACCTCGCCGAGATCCATATGGAAGGGCAGATCCGTGTTTACATGATGCCAGGCATTGGGCACCCGGATGAAGGGCGTGCCGACCACCGAATTCATGCCGCCGAACCAATCCAGCGCGCCGAGATATTGCCGGACCGAGGTCATCTCGCGCGGTACCTCGCTGACCGCGCCGGTGGTGATCACCTCGATCCCGGTGAATTGGTCGAACTCGCCCGGCCCGGCATTGTCGCGGACATGGTTGAGCGCGAAAGCGATCGAGAGACAGCCCTTGGAATGGCCCAGCAGGGTCCTCACCGTGCGGTCGGGATCGATCAACAGGCGGAGCAGCGTGCGCGTGTCGTCCTGCGCAGGCTCGAGCGTGGCGGCGATCTGCGCACGGGCCGTGACTGAATGAGCCGTCTCGCCACCTCTGGGAATCGACAGCCGGTCCATCCAGGCCTGCGCCCGGTTGGCAGCGCCGAAGAAGAACCAGCCGCCCAGAGCCTCCTGCAACAGGTCCGAGACGCCGTAGCCCGCCACGATCGCCCCCACGGGTTTGCCGAGATGGTCGGCCAGGCTGCGCGCCAGCGAGGCGGCGCCCACATCCGAGCTGCCGACACCTGCGATGGTGAAATGCTCCAGCATCTTGCCTTTGGCAGATTTGAGGGCCGCGTGATCCTGATGCTTGGTGATGCCCGAGGCTGTGCCCTTGCTCGACGGTTTCACCGCCAGGATCGATCCCTCGGTATTGCGTTGAGCGACCAGCATCTCGAACTCGGCCTCGTTGAGATTGGAGATGTCGTAGAACGCCCAATCCGCCGCCGTATTGCGCCGTTTGAGCGGCAAGGCGGCGGGGCCGTCAAAGCTCAAATCTCTCGGCCCGAAGAACATGGCAACTCTCCCAAAATGATTGCTGCGGCGCAGCATATCACGCAGAGCGAGCAGGGCCAAAGCCAAATGACCCAGATTGAGACAGAGCGGGTGCGATGGTGATCTACCGGCCCCGCGCTCAGCAAGGCCGCTTCTTCGAGCGGTGCAGGCGCCGGGCAGGTCCCGTATCCGGTCGAAGCGGAAATCGAGCCACAGCTTGACCAGTCCGCCTATGCCCAGGGAAGCACGGCGCCCCGCCAGCGACGGCGGTCAAAACATCGCATGCGCACCACGGTCATCCTCCGCCTCACCGCTCAAGAGCCGGTCGTAATGCGCCCAGAGCGTATCGCTGCCATAGCTAGGTGTCGCCCCGGCATCATATCGCCCAGCGGACGCATCCCAGACCAGCATCGACTCGGTGGCGTAATACTCCGCGATCCGCGCGAACTCCGCCTTGCGCCCGGCGGCGGGCGAGACCCGCCCCAGCGCTTCCAACCCCACAGCAATGGTACGGATCGCCGGGACCGGGATCTGCCGGAAGCGCGGCCGCTGCCCCAGTCGCTCGAAAAGATAGGCACCTTGCTCCCACGGCGAGACTGCAGGGCCCGGCCCGCCCACCGGAAGGATCCGGTTTTCAAGCTCCGGCTCCTCAAGGCACGCTAGCAGATACGTCGCGAGATCCCAGTCCGAGATCGGCTTGCAGGCAGTTCCCCGACCGTCTCCGAACAAAAGATAGGGCCTTCCCGCCCGTACCCGCGCCACCTGCCCGGACAGCGATTTGAAGAACGCGGTCGGCCGCACGATCGTGTAGATCAGGCCAGACGCGGCCAGCTCCGCCTCGAAGGCCAGCTTCGCCCGCTGAAACTCCAGACGCGGCTTCTGCACACAGATCGCCGAGAGAAGAACCATCCGCTCCACTCCGGCCTCGCGCGCCGCAGAAAGCACCACGGAATGGGCGAGATGATCCACTGCCCAGGCCTCAACGGCCGCCCCGGTCCGCGAGGCCATGCAGGAGACGATCGCCTCGGGCCGCACCGCGCGCAGCATCGCCGCAACCGCTGGAGGATCGGTTAGATCGCAGACCACCCGGTTGGCCTCTGGTGGTAACGGAGCCGTACTGTGAGGCCGGACCGAACAGATCAAAGAGTACCCTCGAGCCAGCGCCGCCACAGCGATCGCACGCCCAATCGTCCCTGTGGCGCCAAGCAAAAGCAGAGGCCCGCGCATCGCCACGCTCAGCCCAAAACCGAGGCTATCCGCAGCCCAAGATGCTGCATGACGCGCAGGCGAGCGAACGCTGGGTTCTGCAGGAGGCAAACAACCTCTGGGTTCCATACCTCGCTCACTGGGTCCCGAGCCCCGCAGATCGGATCGAAGATACCCGAACCCGCCTCCGCATCCTTGAAGATGAGAGCACGCACACCGGCACTCCACATTTCGGGATAGAACCGACTCCGAACGGTGCTTTCGGAGCTTCGGTCACCGAGCCGTTGCTCAGCTTCACTGTGAAAAGAACCGACAAATGCCGCCGATCCGCTCAAGGCCCTTCATCATGCGTCATGCTTCTTCCACTGCTAGATCCACCAGCTTTAGCCTTTGCCGTACCATCCTCGCAGTATGAGATCCAACCCAACCGCACCCGGCCCACCTATCAGAGCCGGATAGGCAGAACTCGCGATCAGAAGCTGATGGATCTTTCCCCAGCACTGGTTGCAACCGCTCCACACGATCGACGCAAACCTCTCGCGCGCAACCGTGCCACATCCCCGCCCGCAGCGCAGCGAAGGGCTCAACAAAGTCGCATCGCGGGGCACCGCCCCGCGATTCATTTTTGATAGAAAGGCTAAAGCCACTTCGCCGGGGCCAGAGGCTACGAGATCGCGACGGGTGATCGCTTCGACCTCGAAGCATTTGACTATCAGGCGGGCAGGAGAGCCGATTGGCCCGCAAGTATCTTCGACCTCATCCCAACCCACAAAATCAGCGAGCCCGTCGATTGCGTTATGCATTGCGGAGTTCACGGCCTTTGGAAGTGCATGAGTATTTTTGGTCGGACCCAGGATCATCATCACTTCCGCAATTTGGGTGGTGCCGTCTTATTCAGAGTAATCCGCGTCTTAAGCGGGGTATCTGAGGTTTCACTTGGCCCTCTGGTGCAGCAGCTTCACAGCCCAGGAACATAGTCCCCGAAGCGGTGTTCAGCGTGAAGCCCTCCTTGGTCAGACAGGGATTTGCGACTTAGGTCCAAGTGACCGGTGAGCCGGACGGCATATCTCCTATCAATCCCACTGCTTGGGAGCGGGCGCTGCTGAAGA
>JBCDKL010000241.1:0-4695 GCA_038746695.1 Pseudomonadota bacterium
CCGAGGGCGAAAGCCTGGACGACCTCCTGCCCGAAGCCTTCGCCAATGTTCGTGAGGCGGCCAAACGCGCCATCGGCCTGCGCCCGTTCGACGTGCAGATCATGGGTGGGCTGGTGCTGCACCAGGGCAATATCTCGGAGATGAAAACCGGCGAGGGGAAGACCCTGGTCGCTACGCTACCGGTCTATCTCAACGCCCTGACCGGCAAGGGTGTGCATGTTGTCACGGTCAACGATTACCTGGCCCGGCGCGATGCGGAGTGGATGGGCAAGGTCTACAACTTTCTCGGTATGAGCGTCGGCGTGGTCGTTCCTCAGCAGCCCGAGGAAGAAAAGCGCGCCGCTTATGCCGCCGACATCACCTATGGCACCAATAACGAGTATGGCTTCGATTATCTGCGCGATAACATGAAGCACTCGGTCGAGGACATGTATCAGCGCGGGCACCATTACGCGATTGTCGACGAGGTCGACTCGATCCTGATCGACGAGGCGCGCACGCCCCTGATCATCTCCGGCCCGGTGGAGGATCAGACCGAGCTTTATATGGCGATCGACGAGGTCATCCCGGGCCTTGAAGAAAGCCATTACGAGATCGATGAAAAGCAAAGATCCATCACTCTGACCGACGAGGGCAACGAGTGGATCGAAGGCGAATTACGGCGCCGCGAAATTCTGCCCGAGGGTCAGTCGATGTATGACCCGTCCAGCGTTACCCAAGTCCATCATGTGAACCAGGCGCTTCGGGCGCATAAGCTCTTCACCAAGGACAAGGAGTATATCGTCAAGGATCGCAAGGTCGTGATCATCGACGAGTTCACGGGCCGGATGATGGAGGGGCGGCGCTTTGGCGAGGGGCTCCACCAGGCGCTCGAGGCGAAGGAGCGCGTGCAGATCCAGCCCGAGAACGTGACCTTGGCCTCCGTCACTTTTCAGAACTACTTCCGACTCTATGACAAGTTGGCGGGCATGACCGGTACTGCGCTGACCGAACAAGCGGAGTTCCTGGACATCTACGGGCTGGATGTCATCGAAGTGCCGACCAATGTGGCGGTGGCCAGGCTTGATGAGGATGATCAGGTCTTCCGTACCATGGCCGAGAAATACGACGCCATCGTGCGGGCCATCGCAGACGCCCATTTGCGCGGTCAGCCGATCCTGGTTGGCACGACCTCGATCGATAAATCGGAACTGCTGGCACGGCTCCTCTCGGACAAGACACAACTCGCTTTGGCTGCGGGCCGCGGCCTGCGCCGCTTCGTCGCCAAACCGCTCCGCGATGCCGAGAAGAAAGGCGAGAAGCTGAAGATCGGCAGTCTTTCGGTAGGTTCGGCAGATGAGTTGGAGCGTGCCCTCGCCAATCCTCGCACCGTGGAGACGCTGTTGACTCATGTCGAGGGCCTTCTGACCCCAGAAGATGGCCAAAAACCTTTGAAAAGCGATGCGAAGGAAGCGGCGGAGTTCATTGTCTCAGAGGCGAAAAACGTCCTGAAGTGTATCGCTCAGGGCGGCATTCCCCATTCCGTTCTGAACGCCCGTTTCCACGAGCAGGAAGCTCAGATCGTCGCCCAGGCGGGTGTGCCCGGCGCAGTGACCATCGCCACAAACATGGCCGGACGCGGGACAGATATCAAACTGGGCGGCAATGCCGAGATGCGCATCGCCCAGGAGGCTACCACCGAGGACGGGATCGACGAGGCGAAAGCGGCCGAGATCGAGGCAGAGACCGAAGCCGCAAAGACAAGGGTGCTCGAGGCCGGCGGGCTCTGGGTGCTGGCCACCGAACGCCATGAAAGCCGGCGGATCGACAACCAGCTGCGCGGCCGCTCGGGCCGTCAGGGCGATCCCGGGCGCTCGACCTTCTATCTTTCGCTGCAAGACGATCTGATGCGGATCTTCGGCTCGGACCGGATCGACAGCATGCTCCAGAAACTGGGGCTCGAAGAGGGTGAGGCCATCGTCCATCCCTGGGTCAACAAGGCGATCGAGAAAGCCCAAGGCAAGGTCGAGGCCCGCAACTTCGACATCCGCAAAAACATCCTCAAATTCGACGACGTAATGAACGATCAGCGCAAGGTCATCTTCGATCAGCGCCGCGAGATCATGGATTCGGAAGATCTCTCCGAGACCATCACCGATATGCGCCATGAGGTGATCGAGGAGCTGATCGCCCAGCATATCCCGGAACGCGCCTACGCCGATCAATGGGATATCGAAGGGCTGACCCAAGCCGCGGGCAAGGCACTGGGCACCGAGTTTCCCTTCGCCGAATGGGCCGCAGAAGAAGGCGTCGACGATGCCGTGATGCGCGACCGTTTGATCGATCAGACCGATGCCGCTCAGGCGGAAAAAGCCGAGAAGATCGGTCCCGAGGATATGCGGACCCTCGAGAAACAGATCCTGCTCCAGATCCTCGATCAGTATTGGCGCGAGCATCTGATCCAGCTCGAACACCTACGCTCGGTGATCGGCTTCCGCGGCTATGGCCAGCGCGATCCACTCAACGAGTTCAAGACCGAGGCTTTCACCCTGTTCGAGGCATTGCTCGGCAATCTCCGCCGCGGGGTCACCGGCTATCTCGGCGCGATCCGCCCGATGACCCAGGAGGAGATGGAGGAACTGCAGCGCCAGCAAGAAGAGCAACTTGCCCGCCTGCGTGAGGACATGGAGCGGCGGATGCCGCGCATGCCCGCTTTCGAGATGGCCGGGGCGGCCGCCGAACGTGATCCGAACGATGATACCACTTGGGGCAAAGTGGGCCGCAACGAACCCTGCCCCTGCGGCTCTGGCAAGAAGTTCAAACACTGCCACGGAGCGGTGTGAGGCTGGTAGATCAGTCTGCCCGCACCCCAGCACTTATCCCGGCCGGGGCTGCAACTCCTCCAGAGCCGCGATAATCTCCTCAGCAAGACCCGCGCGAGCCTCCTCCGGCAAGGCGGCCAACAGGCTTTCGACATCCTTCTTCAAGATGCCGATCGTGTTGCCCGCCGCGAAGCCATCCCGGGCGAACTCGATCTCATCGAAGGCCGAGCCGAACCAGGTCTGACCTGAACTGTCAGCCATCACCGCCAGCAGATCCGTCTCCGCCACGCCCAACCGATCACCCCAGTCCAGAACCCGGCGCACTGCCACCGTCGAGGAGGCGGCGACGAAATTGTTCAAGACCTTGGTGGTCATCCCGGCCCCCAGCGGGCCCAACCGGTGAAATCGCGTGCCCATGGCGGCGAGCATCGGCTGAAGCCGATCGATCGCCGCGGCCTCGCCACCCAGCATAAAGCTCAACCGCCGCTCCTCCGCGGCCACCGGCGCGCCCGACATCGGCGCATCGACCAAGGCGACCCCCGGCGGGAGACGCAGGGCCAAGTCCCGCACATAACCGGGATCCAGGGTCGAGCAGATGACCAGAAGTTCGGGTCTCTCCACCTGGCAAAGGATTGCCTGCTCCGAGAACAAGAGCGCTTCGGTCTCCTCCCTGTCTCTAACCACGCTGAAGACCACGCGCGCCCGCGCTACGTCCGCAGGCGTCGTCAGCATCCGCTTCGAAAAACCGCCAAACTCCGCCGAGGGACGCCGGTCGAACCCCGCCAGATCAAACCCGGCTGCCTCCAAGGCGAGAGCCATCGGCAGCCCCATCCGGCCGCATCCTGCCACAACGATCTCGACCATCTCAGAGCGCTTCGCCCGGCTCGCCGCAGATCAAAGGCGCTCGGTCGCGCCGAGTGATTTCGAGCTCCATCCCAGCATTCTCGCCATCGCCGAGAAGCCGCGCCAGCAACCGGTCGCCATCGCGCAGCATCCGCCAGCAAAGCACCGCCTGCGCATTGCCATAGTAGAAACAGATCTGCGCACCATGGGCCTTCCAGACCCCGTCGACACAGATCCCATCGCGATAGCGCCAAGTGGTCGATCCGCCCGGCTCGAAACTCTCCGAGCCGAAAGCCTCGCCATCGCGCTCGAAGTAAAGCGTATATCCCTCTGCATAGTCGCGGAATTCACGGGGTGTGATCGGCTCCAGGGCAAAGCTGGGCCAAACGGTCAGAAGGGTGACCAACATTGAGATCGGAGCAATCCAACGCATGCCCCACCCTGCCCCGGCACCGATCCGAGAGCAACCCCACCCCCGGGCGCCACGAGCGTTTCCGGAGGAAACGCGCAACACGATATATGTGAGCCCGCCCGGGCGAACGCATTTTGGGATGCCCTGGCTTCGAAAGTCAGGTCATGGCAAGCGGAATCGCGTCTCCACCGGCTCCAGGCAAATCGCGTCGGAACAGGCCTGCAGATGCAAAATCACCTCTGCTCGAGGATCGCGCAGCGCCAATTCCAGACGCCCCTCGTAGACCCTGATCTCCTCCTCGGAAAAGCCAAGCTGCACAGACCGTCCATCGGGCCAGTCTAGGTCCACGCCCTCAGCCCGCGCCCCGATCAGCCAATCCGGCCCGGGCTCGGCTGCGTTCAGGTGCCAACCCTCCGCGATCTCAATCGCCACCCGCTGCTCCAACGGATGGAGCTGCAAACGCACCACGCCATCCGCAACGACCCGGCGCAGTGTCGAGGCACCCTGATCCAACACCCTGCTACCGATCACCGCCTCGGTTCGAAGCAGCGGGATCTCCCCCATCGCCGCCGAAATCGCCGCGCGCAGCTCCTCCGCGCGGATCCTCAGATCCGCGCGCTGCGTCAGGCCCGCCACGCG
>JBCDKL010000242.1:0-4694 GCA_038746695.1 Pseudomonadota bacterium
AAAATCTCGACGCCCAGGGCCATCAGATGGCTGCGCACCCGCCAGCGTTCCGCAGTGTTCCCGGCCCAGGCCGAAACGCGGTCGCTGGCGGTGACATAGGTGCCCTTCTGGCCGGTCTGGCGGATTCGCTCGGCCACCACTCCGGCGAGGTAATAGGTATCGGCATCATAGACCACCGTCGGACCCTGGGGCAGCCGGCCCTCGATGATGTCGTCGGGGGTCGATACATCCTCTCCGATCGGGACAAAGGTCTTGCCGTCGAACCGGTACCGGCGCCAGGTCGCTCCGGTCGCGATGCACACATGGTCGGCTTCGACGGCAAAAACATCCTCGGCGGTCAGCGCGCTTTCCAGAAAGATCTCGACGTTTGGCATTTTGCGGAGTTGCTGGACGCGGTAGTCGCGCACTCGGATGTATTCGCTGAGACCCGGCAGCGTGGCCTCGCGGGCGACACGGCCACCCAGGGTACGGCTCGCCTCGGCCAACATCACCTCATAGCCGCGCAGCCCAAGCGCCCGCGCCGCTTCCAGCCCCGCCGGACCCGCGCCCACAACCAGAACCTTCGATGCGCTCGTCCGATGCTGTGCCCGTTCAGGATGCCAGCCCTTGCGCCATTCCTCGCCCATGGTGGGGTTCTGAGTGCAGCGGATCGGCACGCCCAAGCTGTCGCCCGAATAGCAGATATTGCAGCCGATGCATTCGCGGATATCCTCGAGCCGGCCTTCCTCGATCTTTTTCGGCAGAAACGGATCGGCGATCGAGGGACGCGCGGCACCGATCAGATCGGTCACGCCGCGGCGGATTTGGCTCACCATCGTATCGGGCGAGGTGAAGCGGCCCACGGTCACCACGGGCTTGGTGGTGACCGATTTCACCCAGTCCATATAGGGTTCCAGCGCGCCCTCCTTGGTGAAACGCGACACCCCCATCTCCAGCGAGTAGTCGGCGATATTGATGTCCCAGAGGTCGGGGAGTTCGGCTAGTATCTCGAACATTTCTCGCCGGTCGCCATGTTCGGGCTGACCATCCTCCAGGATGGTGCTGTCGGCCTTGATGCGTACGGCGACCGCGCAACGATCTCCGACCGCGTCCTTGGTGTCCTCGATCAACTCTCGGATCAGCCGAACCCGGTTCTCGAGCGAGCCGCCATATTCATCGCCGCGGGTATTGACGCGCGGGTCGAGGAAATTCGCGAGCAGATAGCCATGGGTGGCATAGACATAGACCAGATCGAA
Organism: Pseudomonadota bacterium; assembly: GCA_038746695.1. Lineage (GTDB taxonomy): Bacteria > Pseudomonadota > Alphaproteobacteria > Rhodobacterales > Rhodobacteraceae > Thermohalobaculum. Next base: position 1,236 of record JBCDKL010000242.1, read on the forward strand.
CTCGGCCGCCTTGGCGCGCAGCGCCGCCTTGCGGTGCCAATGGCGCAAGTTCCGAATGTCGGTCTTGTCCATCGCCCTGACCTGGCTGGGATGGCCCGCGAGGTTGGGAAGGCTGGCCACGTCCATCGGGACTTCGCGGGTGAGATTGTTCGGGCTGCGGGCGCCGGAGTACCAAAGTTCGGCCCCCGCCAAACCGCCATGTTCGTGCACCGCCTCGGTCATCATCCTGTTGGCCCGGATATCGCTCTCATCCCATAAGGCGGCCGAGGCATGGGGCAGATCATCGGATGTTGGGTGAATCGAGTTATACTCGGTACAAACCACGCCCCAGCCGCCCTCGGCCTTCACGCCGCGCATCGCGGCGACCATGCGCGGGCGGAGCCAGCCCATGCCGGTGCAGTGCGGGACCTGATAGAACCGGTTTTTCGTTGTCACCGGGCCAATTTTCACCGGTTCGAACAAGACATCATAGCGAGGGTCGCGGGTCATCGAGCGGGCAACCTTCAGTCTCGGCTCAACTGGATCAACTCTCGCCGGAAAGGCGCGCCTTCGGGCTGGGTCTCGCCCAATTCCCGGGCATAGCGATGGCCCTCATAGACTGCGGCGGCGATGGTGCCGGGTGCGAGGCAATCGCCGATCCGAGTGACCGAGCGGCAGCGATCAGCGGCTACCAGCGGGGCAAAGAGATCATCCTCGGGCAAGCGCATTGTGACCATGACCGTGGCATCGGCAGGCAACGCGCGCGTGCGGTCGGTGTAACCGCAGGTGGCTATCGCATGGTCTTTCTTCACCGCTGTGATGGCATGGCTGGCCAGGATCGCCACGCCCATCTCCATCAGCCGGGATTGGATACGGTGCTGTTCGAGCGTGTTATGGGTCCAGTTGGAGACATCCGCCGCCGGGGTGACCAAGGTCACCTCCAGCCCCCTGGCGCGGAGCAGTTCCGCCATGACCCCGCCCATGTAGTAGTGGTCGTCATCGAAGATCACGACAGGACCTTCGGGGATGCGGCCATCCATGATGTCGTCCGGGGTCAGGACCGAGGCGCCCTCCTCCACGGGTATCGGCCAGGTATTTGCCCGGCCCACTCCATCGGACCGCCATTTCGCACCGGTCGCGACGACCACGTGATCTGCGCCAAACTCCAACGCCTCGGCCGCCGAGAGCGGGCTCTGCAGATAGGTTTCGACATTGGCCATTTGGCCGATCTGATATTCGCGGTAATCGACGACCCGACGCCACTCGGCCAGGCCCGGAAGTCGTGCCTCGCGCGTCACGCGGCCGCCGAGGACATCGCCGGCCTCAGCCAGCGTGACCTCATAACCCCGTTGCCCCAGCGCCCGCGCGGCCTCCAGCCCCGAGGGGCCGCCACCTATGATCAGCATGCTTTCCTCGGCGGTTTTCGGTGCGATCCGCTCTGGATGCCAGCCCTTGCGCCATTCCTCGCCCATGGTCGGGTTCTGCGTGCAGCGAAGCGGGACCATATGGTAATCAGCCGAGACGCAGATGTTGCAGCCGATGCATTCGCGAATGTCCTCGATCCGGCCTTCCTCGACCTTCTTGGGCAGGAACGGGTCGGCGATCGAGGGCCGCGCCGCACCTATCAAGTCCAACACACCGTTGCGGATCAGCGTGACCATCGCATCAGGCGAAGTGTAGCGTCCCACACCCACCACTGGCTTGGTCGTGACCGATTTCACGAAGGAGACATAATCGTCCTGAAAGCCCGAAGCGCCGAAACGCGAGGTCAGGCTGTCATTGTCCCAGTCCGAGACATTCACGTCCCAGAGATCCGGCTCCTCCGCCAGCATCTCGACAATGTCGCGCCCCTCGCCGTCCTTGGTGAGACCGTCTTCCCCCATCATCTCGTCGACGCCGAAACGCACGGCGATCCCGCATTTGTCGCCGACCGCGTCCTTGGTGTCCTGCAACACTTCACGGAACAGACGAGCGCGGTTCTCGAAACTCCCGCCATATTCGTCGCCACGGTCGTTCCACCGGCGCGATAGGAATTGCGAGAGCACGCTCAGATCATGGGCGGCATAGACATAGATGATGTCGAACCCGGCTTTCTCAGCCCGCTTTGCCGCCTCGACATAGTAGCGCCGGACATTGCGGATATCCATTTTGTCCATGGCTCGGGACTGGATCGGCTCGAGATAGGTGACCGGCCGGGCCGAGGGGCCCATCGGCGCTTCGCGGCTGAACCGATTGGGCGAGGAATACCCATCATAGCATGGCTCGATCCCTGCCAGTCCGCCATGTGCGTGGATCTTGTCGCACATCTTGGCCATGACCGGGATGTCCTTGTCGTCCCAGAACCGGCCTTCGATCACCGGAGTCAACTCGGAGCTGTGATGGATTTCGACTTGCTCGGTGCAGACGACCGCCCAACCGCCTTCCGCCTTCACGCCGCGCATCTCGGCCATCGAGGAGGGATAGGCATGCCCCATGCCGTTGCAATGGGGCACTTGATAAAACCGGTTCTTCGCAATGACTGGGCCGATCTTCACTGGCTCGAATAGCACGTCATAGCGCGCATCGCGCCGGGACGTGATCTGGCTGTCGATCTTGTTCATTCGGGCAATCCTTTTGTTAGTCGGCGGGCTCCGTTAGCAGGCGTTTCTGAGATCCTCTCGCATCACAGGAGGAGCAACCACCAGCCAAGGCAGCCACCACCTCTCCGGCGACCTTATCTCCGTTGATATGCGCGCCCGAGCAAAGCGCGATGTAGGAACTCGACGTGGCCTCTCCGGCGAAGAACACCTTCTCGGCCAATGGCTCGGCCAGAACCCGGCGCGAGGCGTGTTTGCCGGGCTTGGCCGCGGAATAGGCGCCCATGGTGAGCGGATTGGTCGCCCAATCGCTCATGTGCCCCTTGATGAAATGCTTGCGCGTGTCCTCGCCCATGGTCTTGGCGAACTCGCCGAGCGCGAAGTCGACCGCCGCCGCCTCTCCCGCGCGCGAAAGCTCCCAGCCAAAGGCGCCGCCAACAAAACCCACAACGATCGGAGCGCCGGCGGGGAAGGTCAGAAAGTAACAGGCCTCGGCAGGCAGCATGTTGGGGATGTCGTATGTCAGAAACCCATTCTTCGACAGGCGGAAGCGGTTGCCGTCGAATTGAAGCGCTATCTTAACCAAAAGACCCATGGGGACATCGGTCAGAGCCTCTTGTTTGGCGATTGGCAATTCGGGCGTGAAACGCACTCCGCCCGCAGCCAATACACCGACCGAGACCGTAACGATGCAGACCTTGGCCGATATCGTCCCATCGGTTGTCTCGACGCGGACGCCCGAGCCGCTCCAATCGACCGCTGTCACGGCGGTGTTCAGCTTCACCGGGATGTCTGAGCCATAGAGTGCGACCAACGTCCCGAGCCCCTCACGGACGAGATAATTCACATCGTACTCGGCATAGGAATTGTAATCGCCGGTCGAAAGATCCGCCAGATCCACGCC
>JBCDKL010000243.1:0-4685 GCA_038746695.1 Pseudomonadota bacterium
CTGCGGAAGGGTTTCAGGCGGCGATGCAGGCGCAAGGTCTCTGACTCGAGAAACGCATTGCCCGCCTGCGCATAGATCAGTCGGTGGAAGCGCTCGTTCTCCTCGTAGTAGACATCGACCTCCTTGCACTCGAGCGCCGCCCGGCAGCGGGCATTGATCTCGGCAAAATCGGTCAGTGCGGCTTCAGAGACTCGGCTGGCGGCCAGGCGGGCACAGACCGCCTCGAGCTCGGCCATAACTTCGAACATCTCGAGCAATTCCAGCGGCCCGGGCTCGCGCACGAATACACCGCGACGGGGAATCGATTCGACCAGGCCGGAATAGGCCAGCCGCTGGAATGCCTCGCGGATCGGGGTGCGTGAGACGCCGAAGCGCTCGGCCAGTTTGATCTCGTCCAGCCGGTCGCCATCGGCATATTCGCCGCTGAAAATCAGCCCTTCCAGGGCGACAGCGATCTGATCTGCGCGGCGCATCTCCATGCAGGCGACCATAGCAATGCCCAAGATTGAGTGCAATATTACGATTATTGTATACAAGAAACTTGACTCGCCGAAGCCAGAGGCCATACCCCTGCGTCAAGCCCGGCATGCGTCCAGGGCCGGATATGGGAGGATAAACATGAAATACACTGTGACCGCAGCCCTCGCGCTCGCCCTGAGCGCCGGTCTAGCCGGTGCAACCGAATTGCGGCTGAGCCATCAATGGTCGACCAAAGATGTTCGCCACCAAGTGGCTGAGATCGTCGCTAATGACGTGGCGGCCGCTGATGTCGGGCTGGAGATCAAGATCTTCCCCTCGAAATCGCTGTTCAAACCGCGCGAGCAATACAAGCCCCTGTCCCGCGGGCAGCTTGATATGACGGTCTTCCCGCTCTCTTACGCGGGCGGTCAACAACCGGCCTTCAACCTGACCCTGATGCCGGGCCTGGTGAAGAACCACGACCATGCCGCACGCCTGAACGAGTCAGAATTCATGGCCGAGATGGAAGCGAAAATGGCCGAAGATGACGTGATGGTCCTTGTCCATGGCTATCTCGCGGGCGGTTTCGTGGGCAAAGACAAATGCATCACCTCGCCCGATGATGTGAAGGGTCTGCAGACCCGCGCGGCTGGCAAGGCGTTCGAGCAAATGCTGGCCGGTGCTGGCGCCTCGATCGCGTCGATGGCGTCCTCCGAGATCTATAACGCGATGCAAACCGGGGTTCTGCAAGCCGCGAATACCTCGTCGTCGAGCTTTGTGAGCTATCGCATTTTCGAGCAGGTGGCCTGCTATACCCCCGCATCCGATGTGGCGCTCTGGTTCATGTATCAGCCGCTCCTGATGAACAAATCCACTTTCGATGGCCTGACGCCCGAGCAGCAGGCCGCGCTGAAAGCCGGGGCAGCGAAGGCCGAGGCGTTCTATCTCGCGGAAGCCAAGAAACAGGATGCCGCCTCGGTCGAAGCTTATAAGGAAGCCGGTGTCGAGATCGCCCAGATGACCACGGAGGAGTTCGAGGCATGGCGCGCCATCGCGCAGGAGACCTCCTACAAATCCTTTGTCGAGCAAGTGCCCGATGGGCAGAAGCTCCTCGATATGGCTCTTTCGGTCGAATGAGACTCTGGCGGGGGCGGTGATTTACCCGCCCTCGCCTATTTTTGGGGGGCTCCATGGCCGGGCAATCGCAAATTCGGATCGCCCAGACCGGCGATAATATCTTCCTGCGCATTGTCGCCGCGATCTCGACCTTCGCGGGCTGGCTCTCTGCCGGGATGATCGTGACGGCGGTGGCGATCACCTGCCAGATGATCTTCATTCGCTTCGTTTTGAACGGCTCGACTGTCTGGCAGACCGAGGCGGTGATCTATCTGGTGATCGCGGCTACTCTGATCGGCCTGCCCTATGTCCAAAGGCTCCGCGGCCATGTGAACGTGGATCTGGTTCCGCTCATGCTGAAGGGCCGGGCGCGGTTCTATGCCGCCTGCGGGATGCTGCTCCTCTCGATGGCGATCGTGGGCGTCATGCTGCTCTATGGCTACGAGTATTGGCATTTCGCCTGGAGCCGGGGCTGGCGGTCCGACACGGTTTGGGGCCCGCCGCTCTGGATCCCCTATCTCTCGATCCCCATCGGGTTTGGCCTGTTGCTGCTGCAATTGATTGCCGATTTCGTGGCTCTGCTGCTGCGCATCGAGCCGCCTTTCGGGTTGGAGGAGTAGATGGACCCGCTCGTTCTCGGCGGCATTGTCGCCATTGTGACGGTCATCGTGCTGTTCTCCGGCATGCCCGTAGCGCTGGGTCTGCTGGTCGTCTCGGCCGGGTTCTTGATGATCTTCGACGGGATGCGCGCGCTCGAACTGATGCCCGAGATCCTGTTCGGTAAGATCGACAATTTCGCCCTGTTGGCGATCCCGATGTTCATCATCATGGGTGCCTCGATCGCGTCGACACGAGCCGGCGCCGATCTCTACGAGGCGCTGGAGCGGTGGATGACGCGCGTGCCGGGTGGGTTGGTGATCTCGAATCTCGGGGCTTGCGCGCTGTTCTCGGCGATGTCGGGCTCCAGCCCTGCGACCTGTGCCGCCATCGGCAAGATGGGCATTCCCGAGATGCGCAAGCGCGGCTATCCCGACGGCATCGCAGCTGGCTCGATCGCGGCGGGAGGGACGCTGGGCATTCTGATCCCGCCCTCGGTCACTATGATCGTCTATGGCATCGCAACCGAGACTTCGATCGGGCGGTTATTCCTGGCGGGTGTGTTTCCAGGGCTTCTATTGGTCGGCCTCTTCATGGCTTGGTCGCTTTACGCAACCTGGGCCTCGGGCAATACCTCGGTTCTCAGCGCCGTGCGCTACACCTGGCGCCAGAAAGTCGAGGTGCTCCCACGGGTTCTCCCCTTCATCCTGATCATCATCGGCGTGCTTTACGCGATGTATGGCGGGGTCGCCACGCCCTCGGAGACCGCTGCCGTCGGCGCCCTGATGTGCCTTCTGATCGCGATGGTGATCTACAAGCTATGGAACCCTGCCGATCTTTGGGTCGTTCTGCGCGACTCGACCAAGGAATCGGTGATGATCCTGTTCATCATCGCCGCGGCGGGCGTGTTCTCCTACATGCTATCAAGCCTCTTCATCACGCAGAGCATCGCCGAATGGATCGGCACGCTGGACGTGAACCGCTGGGTGCTGATGGGGGCAGTGAACCTGTTCCTTTTGATCGCGGGTTTCTTCCTGCCGCCGGTCGCGGTGATCCTGATGGCGGCCCCGATCCTGTTGCCGATCATCACTGCCGCAGGCTTCGACCCGATCTGGTTCGCCGTGGTTTTGACGATCAATATGGAGATCGGGCTGATCTCGCCTCCAGTGGGGCTCAATCTCTATGTTATCAACGGGATCGCGCCGGATATCTCGCTGAAGACGATCCTTAAGGGATCGCTGCCTTTCGTTGCCTGCATGGTCATCGCCATTGTGCTGCTCTGCGTCTTCCCCGGCATCGCCACCTGGCTGCCCGATGCAGTCATGGGAGCGCGGCTGTGAGCCTTCTGGCCGACCTCCTCGCCTCGGTGCTGGATCGGCCGGATCGTGGGGCCGAGGGAGCCGAGTTTCGCGACCGCGGGTTAGAGGATCTGGCGGGTGACCTCCTTTCGGAACGCGGCGAGATCTCCGGCATGGCGATGGCGCGCGAGATCCTGCGCCGCTTCGGCGCGTTGGATGCGGATGGCAAGGCCGCCTTCTTTCGCCATCTGACCACCGAGATGGACCTCTCGGGCCCCGATCTGCGCGCCGCCCTGGCCGCCTATGAGGCCGAGCCCAGCAAGGCGAGCTATCGCGGCCTGATGACCGCGGCCGAACCTAGGCGACAGGAGTTCATCCGCCGCCTGAACCAAGCCCCGGGCGCCACTGCGGCCCTGGTTGGGATGCGCGACGACCTGCTCGAGCAAATGCGCACAACCCCCGAACTGGCGCCGCTCGATCTGGATTTTCAGCATCTCTTCGCCTCGTGGTTCAACCGCGGCTTCCTAGTCCTGCGCCCGGTGAATTGGGATACATCCGCCAGGGTGTTGGAGAAGATCATCGCCTATGAGGCGGTCCACAGGATCGACAGTTGGGAGGATCTCCGCCGCCGGTTGGAGCCCGGCGACCGGCGCTGTTTCGCTTTCTTCCACCCCGCCATGCCGGGCGAGCCACTGATCTTTGTCGAGGTCGCCCTGACCCGCGGCATCCCGGGTTCTATCTCCGATCTTCTGGCCGAAGACCGAGAGGAGCTGGACCCGGCCCGCGCCGACACGGCGGTCTTCTATTCGATCTCGAACTGCCAGGCGGGGCTGGCCGGGGTCTCGTTCGGCAATTCGCTGATCAAGCAGGTGGTGGCGGATCTTTCTGCCGATCATCCGGGGATCTCGACCTTCGTCACCCTGTCGCCAATCCCGGGCCTACGCCAATGGGCCGAAGAGTCGGAGATCCCCCTGCAAGATCTTGACGCCGACAGATTGGTCGAGATCGCAGCGCATTACCTCCTTGAGGCCAAACGCCCCGATCGCCGTCCGCTCGACCCGGTGGCGCGGTTCCATCTGGGAAATGGAGCAGTGATCAACGCGCTTCATGCCGGCGCCGATCCCTCGCAGCGCGGTCAGGCGCAATCGGCCGGAGTTATGGTGAACTATCGCTACGATCTCGGCCGGATCTCACAGAACCACGAAGCCTATGCCC
>JBCDKL010000244.1:0-4684 GCA_038746695.1 Pseudomonadota bacterium
GCAATCACCGGGACGCCGAGCGCATCCTCGATCTCGGCGGTCAGGCGCAGCATCCGCTGTGGCAGCCCATCGGCGCGGCGGAAGTTCGGCATGCCGTTCACCAGGATCGCCTCCGCCCCCGGCGCCTGCTCCAAAGCGCGTTGGCACGAGGTCAGTGCATGCGCGCCGGGGAAGATCCAGGTCAGGGCGTTCACCTCGTCCTGGCTCGCGTAGATCCCGAGATCGACAAAATTGCCGGTATAGGTCAGGTCCAGCCCCGCCTGCCCCAGAAACCGCGCAGTTCCGTCGCGCCAATCGGGCCAGTAATAGACCGAGTTCAGGGCGACCTTCTCGACCCCCAGCGCTCGCGCCGCTTCGACCAGGCAGTACCCGGCCATATGAAGCGGGGTTGCGTAGGTCTCGGCGATCCGCGCCAGAAAAGCTTCGATTTCGGCCGGGGTCTTGCCGCCCGCATGCACCCAATTGGTGCCCACCTGGCCGCAGACATCGGCGCCGTTATTGGCCATGCAGGTGACGAACTCTTCCAAGAGGTCGAAATTCTTAGCCCGCTGGCCCAGTTGATGGGCATAGCCCGGCACATGCAGCATGCGGCCATGGGCGCCGACACCCTCGGGCGCGATGCTTAGGAAATCGGTCGGCGCCGCGTCGAAATCATGCGGTGGAGCGGTGAACCCGACTTGCTTCGGAAACAGCTTGTTGGCCGGATCGGCCCAGCGGGCGGGTTTCTCATAGACCATCGAGGGCCTCGCGAACCCAGTGATGCAGCGCCGCGATAGAGTGTTCCGAATTGATCCCGAATTCCGGCGCCATCACCAAGGGCCCGGGGCGATAGCCACGGCTGCCAAGGCCCCGCTGCACGCGTTTCACAAGTTCCAGATCCTCGGCAAAAGTCGTGTCGCGGTCGAGATCGATCACCTGCTGCAGCGTATCGTCCACCACGCCATCGCATGAGAACCAGCCGCGATGTACCACCGTATCGTCCGCCCCCTCAGGCCGCCAGTAATAGGTATTCACCACCCCGCCGGGATAGATCTGCAGCGAGAACAAGGGAAAGAGAAAGAACGAGCCATAATCGCTGCCCGACGTGTCGTACCAAGCTCCGTCCCCGCCGGCTGCACCGGCACTGTGATGCAAGACCCGGCCTTGGCCGAAGGGCTGGATATCATAGGAGCCGGGCTCGATCACACCGTCCGAGAACGCCTTGTGGACATGGCCGCAATGGTAGCACTCGTTGTAATTCTCGACCGCCACCAGCCAGTTGCAAAACTCCTGGGCCTGATGCTCATGGGCGAAGACCCGTGTCTCGATCTCGGGGCAGAGGGCAAGGGCTGCCTCGGCGACGCCGGGATAGGTCTCCTCCATTGTCATGGCTTCGCTGTCGAGATTGACGAATACAAATCCGAGGAAGACCTCCAGCCGAACCTCAGTGAGGCAGATCTTGGATCTGTCGAAACCTGGCGTGGTTTTGGCACCTGGCGCTGCCCGCAAGCCGCCGGAAAGCTCATAAGTCCAGGCGTGGTAGGGGCAGACCAGAACACGGGTCCGGCCCGTATCTTCCACCAGTGTGTGCCCGCGATGCTGACAGACATTGTAGAAACAGCGCAGCACCCCGTCCCGCCCGCGGATCACGAAGAGATCCTGGTCAAGCAGTGAGAAGGCGTAGTAATCGCCGGTCTCGGGCAACATCGAAACATGGCAGACATAGTGCCAGGCGCGGAAGAGGATCCGCTCGCGCGCGGCGCTGAAGAGCATCTGATCGGTATAGAACCGCGCCGGCAGCGCCTGAGCAGGCGGAAGCGGATCGATTGCGTTCATTTCTGCCCCCTTTATCCCAGTCCGGCCAGCTCCGGTGCTTCCTCGTAGAGACCCGCGTCGAGACGTCTTGCATGGAAGGCCTCGATCCGGGCCGCGGTCTCTGAGCCTGCACGCGAGACCATGACGGCCAAAAGCCCTTCGAGAAGCGCTGTCACTGCGGCATGGCTCTCGAAGAATTGCGGCGTATGGGTGGGCGATACCAAAAGCGGATCGCAGAAGCGCGCCAGCGGCGAGGTCAGGCTGTCGGTGACCCCGATCACCGGCGCCCCGGTCTGACGCGCCTGGCGCACGGCGGCCATGGTCTCAGCGCGATATGGCTGGAAGGTTAGCGCCATAAGTGCATCTTCGGGCGTGAGCCAAGCCAGATCGTCAACCGGCTGCGAGCCATGGCGCGGGATCGGCTGAATATGATCGAACGCCATCCGCGCCACATACCAAAACTGATGCGCCAGCGAGTAGGCCGACCCCATACCGAGAACGTAGACCCGCCTAGCGGCCAGCATCCGGTCCGCTGCGAGGGTGAGAGCCTCGGCCGATTGGCGCTGCCACATCGCGTCGAGATTGTCTGCGGTGGTTTCGGCCATCCGGGCGATCACCGCGTCGCTGCCGCCATTCTCGGCGAGATCGCGCAGCCAATCGGCGCGGTCGCGGAAAGCCCCCATTCCGCCGGTGACCACGAAGTCCCGGAACCGCTCACGCATCGCGTCGTAGCCGTCGAAGCCAAGGGTCTGGGCCAGGCGAACCAGAGTGTTGGGATGGACCTCGACCTTGGCGGCCAGCGCGCGCATCGATTGCACGCCGACCTCGCGCGGATGATCGATGATGAACCGCGCCGCGACCTGCAATTGCGCCGACAGGATATCGAATCCCTCGGTCAGCCGGGCGATGACCTCCTCGGCGCTTTGCGGTGTCTCGGTTTGCTCGGGATTGGGTCGCATGCCCTATCTAGCTCGCCTTTGGTTCATTTGTCACAACACTATGCGAAAGCCAAAGGGCGAGCAATCGAAATCGCGCAGATCCTTCGGTGTTCTTTAAACGAGAAAGGCGTCTGCCATTCCGAGCCTGGAGAAACCGGCAGCCGGTCGATCAAAGCGGAATGCGCCCAAGAGGGCGCATACGCGATGTTTGGCGTTTTCTGGCGAAAACGCGTTGGGGCTGGTGGCTCAGAAAGCGGTGAAGCGGTAGCGTCCCTCGGTACGGATATAGAGGAGACAAGCGATCGCGGACCGGCAGGCGAGATTATGCATCGCCGCCCCCGTGCTGCCGAAATAGCTGCCAGTATCAAGATCCACAGGGTTGGTGAGCCCTTCCACTGCGTGGCGCGCCTGACCCGAAATCAGTACCGCGCGCAGCCAAGCTTGACCGCCTTGTAGATGGCCTTCGGCGCCGGGGGGGAGCCGGAGGAAGGTGCCGTTCAAAGCCTCTGGACGTGGGCTGCCCCAAAGGAACGAAATCTCGACACCCGATCCCGGCGCGGCAGAGATCCATGCGATATCCGCTGCTTCCAGCCAGATCACGTTGCGGGCCTCGATATTCACCGGACGCTCGCCATTGTCGAACTCCTCCTCAGCAGGTCGCACCAGATAAGGGCCTTCAAGGATTTCCAGGAAGGCCGTCGCGGTGGAGCCTGATTTCGCCGCGGTGATATGGGTCTCACCCGCCGGCTGGGTCCAGAACGAGCCCGGTCCCATCCATAGCCGCGCGGCCTCCGGGTCGTCGTTGTGGACCTCGCCGCTGATCACCACCCCGCGATAGGTGATGTTATGGATATGCGGAGGAGATGCGAACCCGTCGACGAATTCGATCAGCGTCCCGGTCGGGACGTCCTGTTTGATATCGCCCCAGAGGACCCCGGCCTTGGGGCTCAGATCGCCGCGCAGCGGGTTGAGCGGCTGGAGCGTTATCTCGGCGCGCGGCACCACTTCGACCACCGGATCTCCAGCGGTTTGCGCCGGTGCCTTCGCGGCGAGCATGATCGCCGCAAGAGCAATCAAGAGATAAGGACGGGGCATAACGGGCTCCTGCAGTAGCTCTGGGCGGTCTCGGGCGAGGTAGATCCGATGCAGAGGCTAAAACCCAGCGATGCGGCAAATAATCAGGCCCATAGCAAAGGAACTTTGCGTTATCTCCAAAAAATGTCGCTGGACCAGAAATCGCTAGAGCTGTTTGTCCGGGTCGCGGCCCTGGGCGCGATCGGCAAGGCGGGGAGCGAGTTCGGCCTTTCTCCCACCGCCGCAACCCAACGCATCCAAGCTCTGGAGAGCGCTGTCGGCGCGCAGCTTCTGCACCGGACCACGCGGTCGGTGGCGTTGTCGTCGGATGGCGAGATCTTTCTCGACCATGCCAAACGGATCATCGCGGATCTGGAGGATGCGCTCTCGGACATGCAGCGCGATCCGAAATCGATCCGGGGAGAGCTGCGGGTCGCCAGCTCCGCCTCATTCGGACGAATGCATATCGCACCCTATATGGCGGCGTTTCTCGAGGCGCATCCGCAGGTGACCGCGCAATTGCATTTGAGCGATTCTGTGTTCGACATCGTCGACAATGGCTATGATCTGGCGATCCGGCTGGGCGAATTGGCACCCTCAGCCCTGAAGGCGCGGCGGCTGGCGGCCAGCCCGAGAATCGTGGTGGCCTCGCCTGGCTATCTGGCGCGGCATGAAGCGCCCAAGTCACCGGCGGATTTGACCGGGCACAACTGCCTGATCCGGGGTGATCTGCGCACCTGGAAGTTCCGCACGCCGGACGGTGCAGCGGTGGAAGTGAAGATCACCGGCAATTACGCCACCAATCTTGCCGAGGCAATCACCGAAGCGGCGCTGACCGGGGTGGGCATCGCCCGCAAATGCCGCTGGGAGGTGTCCGA
>JBCDKL010000245.1:0-4622 GCA_038746695.1 Pseudomonadota bacterium
ATAGGCTCGGAAGCCGTTGCGCAGGATGGCTTGCACCTGGGTCCAGTCGACGGGGTCTTGTTGCATGGCCGCCTCCCTCAGATCCTGCGCAGGAAGTCTTCGCGCTCGGGCAATTTGGTCTCCTCGAAAAGGCGGCGGCGCAGTTCGGAATTGCGGTTGATCGCGGGCACGCTCAGATCGGGATAGGCGCCGTACCAGGCCAGGGTCGGGATCTGGCTCTGGCGCACATAGGCCTTGAATTCCGGGGTGGCTCGGGCGCCCTTGCCGAACAGATACCGCGTCTTGGGAAAGCTGATCTTGGCATCCTCGCGCCCTCGGCCCGCCTCCTGCCCGGGGTCGAAGCGCAGATAGGTGTTTGACCAGACCGCATTGACCGCGCTGACAGCGTCGAGCTCGGAGAACTCGTTGAGATAGCTGTCCCAGGCGCCCACATAATTGGTTAGGAATAACAATCGCTTGCCGCGGTCGAGCAGGATCCAGCGGGCTGATTGGATGGTCGGGATCCCTCCCAGCGTGCCGCTGTAATTGCGATACCGGCCGACATAATCCACTGCCGCCAGGGTGGCGCGGAGGATCTGGCGGCGCAGCCAATTCGGCTTGACCAGCACGATCGAGGCGAAATGGTTCTGCGTGGCGTTGGTGTGATGCTCCTCGCGGGCCCAGACATGGTCGCGGTCCAACTGCCGGTCGATCAGGCTGCGGGCGGCGAGATATCTGGCATTCTCGCGCTTCTCCAACAGGTGGACGATCCCGAGGCCGATGGTCTGGGCGGTGACAAGGATCAGCCCCCCGGCGACAAGATAGACTGCAAACACCGCGGCAGCGCGGATCAAAAGTTCGAAGGTTTCCATCACCCAGGCTGCGAAGAGTTGGTCAGCCATCCAGTAGACCGCGACCAGGACCACGATCTTCGCGAGCCGCCAGATCAGAGTGAGACAGCGCTCGCCCGCGCGCAGCCAGTCGGCCTTGGCAAGGCGAGGGTCGAGCCAGCTCAGATCGCGCCGGGCCTTGCTGCGAAAGAACAACCCGACGAAAACGGCGGTGCAGGTAAGAAGAAACCAGATGCATCCGATCCAGGGATCGACGGCGCCATGGGCCGAGCGGGCGCCTAGGCTCAGTTGCATCGCCAGGCTGAGAGCGGCCAGGATCGCACCCGCCGCCGCGCCCAGTGCGGCCATGCTCGCGAAGGCGGCCAGTCGATCATAGGCGATCTGCGGGTCATCGGGATTGGCCCGGGCGAGACAAGCCGCCTCAAAGACACGCAGCAAGATATGGACCAGGAGCGCGATGAAGATCAGCCTGATCGCACCAGTCTCCGCCAGTGTCCCGTCGACCATGCCGAGCAGATCAAGAAAGCCCATCCCGCAAAGTGCCAGCGCCGCCACCCCGGCGGCCAGCGCCACCAAACCAATCACTCCGGCCGCGAGGCGCATCATCAAATCGCCATAGCGCACTGCCCAGGCCAGCCGCGGCAGTTGCTCGGCGATTGCGAGATCTGGGCGCGCTCGGATCCGGCGCCGGAACTGGCGGATGAGATCGAGATGCCGCGCCGGGGGATGCGCTGGCCCGTAATGAGTGGCCGCCAGCTCGCTCAAAGCGGCGCGCATCCGGGCCTCGAGCCGGATCTGGGCGACGCTGCGCCCCGGAAATCCAGTGAAATAGGCGTTCTGGGCAACGATCCGATGGGTGAGAAAGTCGCTCAGCAAACCGTCATCGACCCGCTGCGGGAAGCCGCGGCAATGCTTGAAGATCGCGCATAATCCCGCGCTCGCGAGATCGATCAGATCGGCCAGGAAATCCTCGGTCGGGCCATCGAAGGTGGCCTCCATGACCAGATATTCGGGCAGTGTCTGGCCCTCGTATTCGACGGAACGGACGATGCAGAAACTGGCGAAATGGAGATGCGGGAGGCCGGGAAACGGGATCAGCGGGCTGGAATGACCTGCGCCGCGCTCGACCCGTGTCTCCAAAAGTTTCTGCAAAGGGGCAAGCCGGTCCGGCGCGATCTCTGCGATCACGGTGACGATGTTTGGCTCACGCATCGTATCTCACCCGCAGCCGATGGACCGCGGGACCGTCATAGGTGATCCTGCAGTCCTCCAAGCTGAGGTTGTCGATCAGGAACAGGGCGCCGAGCGTCTCCTCGAATTGGATCTCAGCCTGGCGGCGGCCGACGCAGATATGTGGGCCATGGCCGAAATGGAGGTAATCGGCTTCGTTACGATCCTCGGGCCGAAAGGCATTGGGGCAGGGGAACACCTCTGGGTCGAACATCGCTGCCAGGGGGGCTGGCAGGACCGTCTGACCGGGTGCGAGATGGACCCGGTTCTCGGTGCCCAGCGACAGGGCTGTTGGACGCAGGCATGCACGGGCCCCCAGGATCGGGAGCATCGGGTTAAAGCGGAGCCCCTCCAAGGCGATCAGCCGCAGGCGGTCGCGCGCTGCCGGGTCATTGGGCGCTGCATGATAGGCTTGCGCGGCCTCTCGCGCTTGCTCCGCACCGCCCTTCTTCAAGATCCAGAGGATCGCCTGGGTCAGAGCCCGCGCGGTGGTCGCCGTCCCGAAGACCGACAGGCTGGCGGCATTGCGGATCGCCCAGTCCTCGGTCAACCAGGGTTCTGCTCCGCTGCGGGCCTGGGCGAGCATATGGGCGAGCACTGTGTCAGTCTGGCCCGGTCTGTAGATCGCCCCTGCGACATCGGCGGCTTCCATCGCCAGGGTAAGGAGATCCTGCTTGGCGAATTGCACCTCCCCCGCGGCTTTGCTGCCCTTGGGCGGCGCGCGAAAGATCTGGCTGGCGAGCAGGCGGAGAATGCGGCGCAGATGCTCGCGCTCGGAGCCCGGGGCGAGATGGCGCGCGCTACCGACCCCGAAATACGAGATGGCGACGTCGAGCGCGACCTCCTCGGTCAGAGCGCTGGCGATGTCGATCTCATTGTCCGTGACGGTAGGCGGCAGTTGCTTCGCGAGCCGTGCCCGCACCAGCGTTCTGAGGGCTGCGTAATCCCCGGCAGCGGTCTTGGCGAAGGCAGTCTCGATCGCCGCGCGCTCGGCACGGTGGCGCTCGGGCCAGTCGATTGCCTGCACGATGGCGCCCATGGGAAGGCGGGGAACCATCCCCTCGGCTGTGTTGAGGTCGTGCGGCCTGGTCAACGCCTCGCGGATATCGGCATGTCGGGTCGGGATAACCAGGCTGGAGACCCGCGCAATCGGGCTGATCCAGCGCAACAACGCGAAGAGACGGCGCAGCAGACAGAGATAGAAGGGCCGGGAGAGCAGATGGAATAGGAACCGGTATCCGACCGCCAGAACAATCTCGCGACGCCGTGCTCGGAGCCATTCGAAAGGCGGATAGGGGTCACCCCGGACCGCGTGATATTCCGGCGCGCGATCATCGGGCATGGCGATCCTGCCCGGTACAACGCAACAAACGAAACAACGGGCCGGACGATGCCGGAACCCAGCAGCGTCTCATGGCTTCCCCCCAGAACCGACTCGACTTCTGCATTAACCTTTCGAGTAAGCGCCAGGCGAGACACCAAAGAATGTGGTATTTCCCACAAATCTGAGATTTTCAGCAGTGGCAGCCAGGACTTTGCAGGCATTTTTTGCCTCCCCCGACGGCTTGCCGCTGGCCTGGCCGCTTGACGCTGATTAGGCTCTCAGCAAAACGGTGGAGGGGTCCCGTTGTACGACTTTCTGCGAGAGCTGGGAGAGGAGGGCCGTGCGATCTTGGACAATGCGATGGTCACTTCGACTCATCGTCGCCACGAGGTAGTTATCGGCCAGGAAGAGCAGAGCCAGGACGTATTTTTCGTGCTCGAAGGTTATGCCCAGGTCAATCTCTACTCGGTCGATGGCAAGGAGGTTGCGTTCCGCAGCATCCAGGCCGGTCAGGTCTTCGGCGAATTGGCTGCGATCGATGGACGTCCGCGCTCGGCCAGTGTTGTGGCGACCAGCGAGCAGCTGGTTGTCGGCAGGTTAAAGATGGCGAGGTTTCGTGAGATGGTGGAGGCCAATCCCGATGTCATGTGGCGGCTGCTCGGCCATCTTTCACATCAAGTCCGCGAAATGACCGGGCGAATCTACGAGTTCAGTACCAAACCCGTGCGCCAGCGGCTGGTCCTGGAATTGGTGCGCCAGGCCCGAAGCGCGGGTATAAGGGGCAATGGAGCCAAGATCCGCCCCGCGCCGACCCATCTCGACATCGCCGCCAGGATCTCGTGTCATCGCGAGGCGGTCTCGCGCGAGATGAGCGCGC
Organism: Pseudomonadota bacterium; assembly: GCA_038746695.1. Taxonomy (GTDB): domain Bacteria; phylum Pseudomonadota; class Alphaproteobacteria; order Rhodobacterales; family Rhodobacteraceae; genus Thermohalobaculum. The sequence continues at coordinate 4,262 of JBCDKL010000245.1, forward strand.
TGCGCCAAAAGGGAATCCTGAGCAAGGGTGGCGGCGCATTGAACATCGTCGATGTCGAGGGGTTGCTGGCGGAACTACCTGACGAGGCGGACTAGATCCGCACCTCGAACACCGCATCGACCTCGACGGCCACGCCTAAGGGCAGGGCAACCATGCCGACCGCAGCACGGGCATGGCGTCCCCGTTCGCCCAGCACATCGACCATCAGATCCGAGGCGCCGTTGATCACCTGCGGATGCTGGGTGAAATCGGGGGTCGAAGAGACGAAACCGGTCAGCTTCACACAGCGCTCGATCCGCTCCAGGTCGCCCTCCAGCGCCGTTTTCACCTGTGCGAGGATGTTGATTGCGCATTGTCTGGC
>JBCDKL010000246.1:0-4611 GCA_038746695.1 Pseudomonadota bacterium
GACGCCATCGGCAAGGATGTGGCGGCTGAGCGGCAGATCCCCTCGCTGGGCTGGCAGAGCCGGATGGCCTTCCTCCTCGACCGGGCGCGGACGGTTCTGGTGGCCGGTTGGCTGCTCATCGCCTTTGGGTATGCCATGCACAGCTTTCACGGGGAATGCGATACGCACCCAGCCGCGCAATGGGTGCTGGATCAGGCGTTCGGCGCTTGTACCAAGCCGACCTGACCGCCGCGAGATCGCCGGTTCCGCACACCTTTTCTTCCGCCCTTGGTCTGGGCGTTCCAGGCCGAACCTCCCAAGACGTGCGTTTTGCGGCATTTCGCGTATGCTGCGGTCAAACAACAAAAACCGGGCCCCGGCCTGGACAGGAGGATCATGGCCCAGCTCGACACCGAAGCGCCCTCGATCGCAGTCCCTTCACCCGATGAGTTGCTTGGCTTCTACCGCGCTATGCTGCTGATCCGGCGCTTCGAGGAGAAGGCGGGGCAGCTCTATGGGATGGGTGTGATCGGCGGTTTCTGCCATCTCTATATCGGGCAGGAGGCGGTGGTGATCGGGCTGCAGAGCCAATGCGAGCCCGGCGATCAGGTCACGACCTCCTATCGCGACCATGGCCATATGCTGGCCTGCGGTATGGATCCGAAAGGAGTGATGGCCGAGTTGACCGGCCGGATCGGCGGCTATTCCAAGGGCAAGGGCGGCTCGATGCATATGTTCAGCCGCGAGAAGAGCTTCTATGGCGGGCATGGCATTGTCGGCGCCCAGGTCCCGATTGGCGCGGGTCTCGCCTTCGCCAATAATTACCGTGGCGACGGGCGGGTCAGCCTGGTCTATTTCGGCGAGGGCGCGGCCAATCAGGGCCAGGTCTACGAGACCTTCAACATGGCCGCCCTCTGGCAGCTTCCCGTGGTCTTTGTGATCGAGAACAACCAATACGCCATGGGCACGGCGCAGGCACGCTCAACCTCGACGCCTGCGCTTTATACGAGAGGAGAGGCGTTCGGCATCCCAGGCGAGGAGGTCGACGGCATGGATGTGCTGGCGGTGCGCGCGGCCGGGGCCCGCGCGCTTGCCCGCTGCCGGTCCGGGGCGGGGCCTTACATTCTCGAGGTGATGACCTATCGCTATCGCGGCCATTCGATGTCGGACCCCGCGAAATACCGTACCCGCGAAGAGGTCTCGCGCATGCGCGAAACCCGCGATCCGATCGAGGGGCTGCGAAAGACGATCCTCGCCCAGGGCGCCGCCGACGAAGAGGCGCTCAAAGCCATCGACAAGGATATCCGCGCCGAGATCAACACCGCCGCCGCCTTCGCTCAGGAGAGCCCCCTGCCCCCCGTCGAGGAGCTGATGAGCGATATCCTGATGCCTCTGGACCCGGCACCATGAGCATCCAGATCCTGATGCCCGCCCTCTCACCCACAATGGAGGAGGGCAAGCTGGCGAAATGGCTGGTGGCCGAAGGCGATGCGGTCACCGCGGGCGATATCATCGCCGAGATCGAGACCGACAAGGCCACAATGGAAGTCGAAGCGGTGGATGAGGGCCGGCTCCACCAGCTTCTGGTCGCGGAAGGCACCGAGGCGGTAAAGGTCAACACGCCCATCGCGGTGCTGCTGGAAGAGGGTGAACCCGTGCCACCTCCATCCTCTCCACTCGCGCCCGCGCCGTCACAACCTCCCGCCAGCGCCACTGCCGCCCCGGAGGCGGCGGGGGTGGGCGGGTGGGCCGACGGCTCCGGGGCGGCCGCCTCTCCACCCGCGCCCGACTGGCCCGCCGACGCGACTATGGCCGAGCAGACCGTGCGGACAGCACTCCGCGATGCCATGGCCGAGGAGATGCGCCGCGACGGCGATGTTTTCGTGATGGGCGAGGAGGTTGCCGAATACCAGGGCGCCTACAAGATCACCGAAGGCCTGCTCGAGGAATTCTCCGCACGCCGGGTTATCGACACCCCGATCACCGAACATGGATTTGCCGGTATCGGCGTCGGCGCCGCCTTCGCCGGGCTCAAACCGATTGTCGAGTTCATGACCTTCAACTTCGCCATGCAGGCGATCGATCAGATCGTGAATTCGGCGGCCAAGACCCTCTATATGTCCGGCGGTCAGATGGGGTGCCCCATCGTGTTTCGCGGCCCGAACGGTGCCGCCGCCCGGGTCGCCGCCCAGCATTCCCAGGATTACGCCGCCTGGTATGCCCACATCCCCGGGCTGAAAGTGGTCATGCCCTTTTCCGCCGCCGACGCTAAGGGCCTTTTGAAGTCAGCAATCCGCGATCCGAACCCGGTGATCTTCCTCGAGAATGAGATCCTCTATGGGCGCATGTTCGAGGTGCCTCAGATCGACTATTCTGTGCCCATCGGCAAGGCCAGGATCTGGCGCGAAGGTACGGATGTGACCCTGGTCAGCTTCGGCATCGGTATGGCGCATACAATTGAAGCGGCTGACAAATTGGCCGAAGAAGGGATCTCGGCTGAAATCGTGGATCTGCGCAGCTTGCGCCCTATGGATACCGCGACGGTCATTCGTTCGGTGCAAAAAACCAATCGCTGCGTGACCGTGGAGGAAGGCTTCCCGGTCTGCTCGATCGGCAGCCAGATCGCCGCGGTTCTGATGCAGGAGGCATTCGACTGGCTCGATGCGCCGGTGATCACCTGCACCGGCAAGGATGTGCCGATGCCCTATGCCGCCAATCTAGAACGGCTGGCCCTGGTGACCGCCGACGAGGTCGCCGCCGCCGCCAAATCCGTCTGCTATCGTTGAGAGGGGATCTCCATGGCATTGTTCTCCAAACGAAAACCTGTATTCGAAGCGTTTTTGGACCCGCGCGACGGGCTGGAAGTCCGGATCAATACGGATGTGTTTTCGGAAGCGGGCGCAGCCGGGGTGATGCTGGCCGATTTTGCCCAGCACATGGCCAAGGCGCTGGCCCAATCCGGCAAGGCCGACACTGCCGAAAGCGCGCTGCACGAGATGCTGGATATCTTCGTCAACGAGCTTGAAGACCCAACCGACGCGCCCGAAGGTGGGATGTTGGGCGGCTGATGCCAATCCAGATCCTCATGCCCGCGCTCAGCCCGACCATGGAGGAGGGCAAGCTCTCCGCCTGGCTGATCGGCGAGGGCGAGGAAGTGCGCCCAGGTGCGGTGATCGCCGAGATCGAGACCGACAAGGCGACGATGGAGGTCGAGGCGGTCGATGAGGGCCGGATCGGCAAGATCCTGATCGCAGCAGGCACCGAGGCGGTGAAGGTCAACACTCCGATCGCACTCTTGCTCGAGGAGGGAGAGGACCCTGGCAGCCTCGACCAAGCCGCGACTGCCAGCCCGCAACCCATTGCTCTGCAAGCAGAAACACCAGAAGCACCCACTGCCCCTCCTCCTATGGCCGAGCGGTCCAATGGCGCCCGGATCTTCGCCTCGCCGCTTGCCCGGCGGATCGCCGCGCAGAAGGGTGTGGATCTCACCGCTCTGACCGGCTCTGGCCCGCGCGGGCGTATCGTGAAGGCAGATGTCGAGGCGGTGGCATCGGGGACAGTCGATGCACCCGCGCCACCAATGCCCGCCCCCGCCGCCCAATCTGGAGGCACCCCGCCAGCCCCTGCCCTCCTGCCCGCCAGCAGCTCGGCCGCTTCGGTCGCCAGGCTCTACCAGGGACGGCGCTTTCAGGAACGCGCCCTCGATCCGATGCGCCGCACGGTTGCGCAGCGCTTGACCGAGGCGAAACAGACCATCCCGCATTTCTATCTCCGCCGGACCGTGATGCTGGACCCGCTGCTGGATCTGCGCCGCCGGATGAACGCAGCACTTGAGGGGCGGGGGGTGAAGCTCTCGGTCAATGACTTCATCATCCGCGCCGCGGCGCTGGCCCTGCAGGAGGTGCCCGAGGCAAATGCGGTCTGGGCGGGTGACCGGGTCCTCCAATTTGCGGCCTCGGATATCGCCGTGGCAGTGGCAGTGGAGGGGGGGCTCTACACCCCGGTGATCCAGGATGCCGAGACCGTGGGGCTGGCCGAACTCTCCGCCCGGATGAAGGATCTGGCCGAACGCGCCCGCGACAAACGGCTATCCCCGGAGGACTATCAAGGCGGCAGTTTCGCGATCTCGAATCTCGGCATGTATGGAGTCGAAAGTTTCGACGCAGTGATCAATCCGCCCCAGGCCGCAATCCTGGCGGTCGGGGCGGGAATGGCACAGCCGGTGGTGGCGGAGAGCGGAGAGGTGACGGTCGCCACGGCCATGTCGGTGACGCTGAGCTGCGATCATAGGGTGATCGACGGCGCCCTGGGCGCCACACTGCTCGCGGCCCTGGTAGCCCATCTGGAGGAACCGCTGGGCATGCTGGTTTGAATCAAACCGAACGCGCTGTTCGAAGGGCTGGATAGATTGCAATCGCCGCCTATGACCACCAACCTGACGCATACTCGGCCAGGGCGCTAGGGTCTTCCGCCGTTCTTCCGAATGTATCGAACTTGTCTCAAATTGACCCTGGGGCGATTGCGAGGTCTTCGAATCTATGTCACCCTTAAAGGGCTGGTGGTCAGCGGGAGCTTCCCGCGCCGGTTGAAGTGGGGGAGGGAAATGTCGAATATCGCTGGCAAAGCCTATGC
>JBCDKL010000247.1:0-4570 GCA_038746695.1 Pseudomonadota bacterium
CCGCCGGTGACGGCGGGCCACTCTATTGTGCTTAGACTCAGAAGAAGCCCATTGCGTTCGGGCTGTAACTGACCAGCATGTTCTTGGTCTGCTGATAGTGGTTCAGCATCATCTTGTGGTTCTCACGCCCGATCCCGGATTGCTTGTAGCCTCCGAAGGCTGCGTGAGCCGGATAGAGGTGGTAGCAATTGGTCCAGACCCGGCCCGCCTTGATCGCGCGCCCGAAGCGATAGCAGGTATTGGCGTCGCGCGACCACACCCCGGCGCCAAGCCCGTAAAGCGTGTCATTCGCCAGTGAGAGCGCCTCGTCCGCATCCTTAAACGTGGTCACCGAGACGACGGGCCCGAAGATCTCCTCCTGGAAGACCCGCATCTTGTTGTGGCCCTTTAAGATCGTCGGTTTGATGTAGTAGCCGCCCGCGAGATCTCCGGCCATGCTGGCTTCCTCGCCACCGGTCAGCACCTCAGCTCCTTCCTGCCGAGCGATGTCGAAATAGGAGAGGATCTTCTCCTTCTGCTCCGAGGAAGCTTGGGCGCCCATCATCGTCTCGCCATCGCGCGGATCGGCTTGGCGGATCGCCTGGGTGCGCTGCATCGCCCGCTCCATGAACCGGTCATAGATCGATTCATGCACCAGTGCGCGCGAGGGACAGGTGCAGACCTCGCCCTGGTTCAGCGCGAACATCACGAAGCCCTCGATCGCCTTGTCGAAGAACGCATCGTCTTCGGCCGCCACGTCAGGGAAGAAGATATTGGGCGACTTCCCACCAAGCTCGAGCGTCACCGGGATCAGGTTCTCGGTGGCATATTGCATGATCAGACGTCCGGTCGTCGTCTCTCCGGTAAAGGCGATTTTTGCGATCCGGTCGGATTGCGCCAGCGGCTTTCCTGCCTCGAGCCCGAACCCGTTGACCACATTCATCACCCCGGCGGGCAGAAGATCGGCGATCAGCTCGGCAAATACCATGATCGTGGCCGGTGTCTGCTCGGCTGGTTTGATCACGACGCAATTGCCCGCCGCCAGGGCCGGTGCCAGTTTCCAAGCAGCCATCAACAGCGGGAAATTCCACGGGATGATCTGGCCGACCACGCCCAGCGGTTCGTTAAAGTGATACGCCACCGTGTCACTGTCGATCTCGCTCATCGAGCCTTCCTGACCGCGGATGACGCTGGCGAAGTAACGGAAATGGTCGATCGCCAGCGGGATGTCGGCAGCCCGTGTCTCTCGGATCGCTTTGCCATTGTCCCAGCATTCGCAGATCGCGAGCAGTTCCAGATTGTCCTCGATCCGTTGTGCGATCTTCATCAGGATATTTGAGCGGTCGGTGGCGCTGGTCTTGCCCCAGGCATCCGCGGCTTTGTGTGCGGCATCCAGCGCGCGGTCGATATCGCTTGCATCCGAGCGGGCAACTTCGCCGATGATCCCGCCGGTCACCGGGCTTACATTCTGGAAATACTGCCCGCCATTGGGGGCGACGAAACTGCCTCCGATGAAATTGTCATAGCGCCGGGCGAAAGGCGACGCGTGGGTGCCGCCATCGATTAGGGTCATCTCATTCATGGGTTTCCTCCAATGTCTTGGGGGCGCAGTTCGATCTGCACCCGGTTCTCCCGCCCGTCCCGGCCATCCAAGGATGGCGTGGAGCGTGTAGGGTCAGCGTTGCGCCGTGCTGCGGCGCGTGCCCGCCGTGGACGCCATGGCGAGAACCGTAACTTCCTCCGAGTCCAGTTCGGCCGCGCTCGCATGCTGCCTGGCGGGGCCGGCGGAATGCAGAGTCACGGGCAAGGGGATCGCACCCTGAGCCGCGATCTCGGTCTCGCTGCGCAACAGGGCTTCAAGCTCGGGCTTCAGCCCTCCCCCAAAAGGCGCTGCAAGATCGTGAAGGAGGAGAAGGTTTCGCATGTCGCCGCTCATTTGTGACCCCTGTCGTCGAGATGCCGGGGCTGCACGAATGAACATGTGGCAAGGCGTGACTAGGGTGACGCGAAGCTGCATCCGGTGCAAGACAAATTGCCCAGCGGAGTACGTGCGAATAGCGAGCCTGCCCCTGCAGGACCCTGATCTTGCGGCGCTTTCTTGCCGATGGCGACCTGTTGCCTCAGCCCCGGCTCACATTGGCGGCGATCCGGTCCGCCTCCTCTTGGGTCAGTCTGGGCGGATGCCAGCCTTTGCCAGGCGCGGCGTCTAAGAGCTTTTTGGTGTATTCATGCTGCGGATTGTTGAAGACCTGATCCGCCGTGCCGAATTCGACCATCACGCCCTTCTGCATCACGGTGATGTAATCCGAGATCTGTGCGGCCACTCTGAGATCATGGGTGATGAAGATGATCGCAATCTGCAGCCGCCTTTGCAGATCGTTCATCAACCTCAGAACCTGTTTCTGTACCGAGAGATCGAGGGCTGAGACGCTTTCATCCGCGATCACGACCTCGGGCTCCATCGCCAGTGCCCGGGCGACGCCGATCCGCTGGCGCTGCCCGCCTGAGAAATTACGCGGTCGACGGTGATAAGCTTCAGGGCCGAGGCCCACCAGTTCCAGCAGTTCCTTGGCCTTCTCCTGCGACTCTGCTTCGCCGAGACCGCGCAATTCCGCGCTGCGGCTGATCATGGCGCCCACAGTCTGGGTCGGGTTCAACGAGCCGAACGGGTCCTGAAAGATCATCTGGATATGCCGCCGCGCCTCGTCGAACGAGCGACCGCGCAGTGCGAGGAAATCCTGGTCATTGACCAGGATCGCACCTTCGCTCGGCTCGATCAGCCGGATCAGCGCCTTGGCCAGGGTGGATTTGCCCGAGCCGGACTCGCCCACAACCCCAAGGGTCTCGCCCGTGCGCAGGGTAAAGTTCGCGTCGTTCAGCGCATGCACCGTGTTGGCCCCGGTTTGATAGACTTTGTGGACATGCTCGGCGCGAACGATCGGCGCATCGTTGCGGGTCTCGTCCGGGATGCGGGTGGTTTCTAGCAGCGGCATCGCATCCACGAGGAGACGGGTGTAATCCTCCTTCGGAGTCATCAGGATCTCTTGGGTCGTACCCTCCTCGACCAGACGGCCCCAGCACATGACAGCAACCCTGTCGGCCACCTCGGCGACCACGCCGAAATCATGGGTGATCAGGATGATCGAGTTATCGTAGATTTCCTTGAGCTCGTTGAAGAGCTGCAAGATCTCCTTCTGCGTGGTCACGTCCAGTGCGGTGGTCGGTTCATCTGCGATCAGGATATCGGGCTTGCAGGCCAGCGCCATGGCGATCACCACCCGCTGCGACTGCCCGCCCGAGACCTGATGGGGATAGCTGCGATAGATCCGTTCCGGCGAGGGCAGGTGCATCTGCTCGAACAGCTTCAACGTCTCCTGCTTGCGCTGTTCGGCCGTGATGTCGGGGCGGTGCAGGGCAAACACCTCATCGACCTGTGCACCGATCCGGATCGACGGGTTGAGAGCTGCCATAGGCTCCTGATAAATCATCGAGATCCTCGCCCCGCGGATCTCGTTCAGCTCCGGCCCCGTGACCTTCAGCATATCGCGATTGTCGAAAATCACCTCGCCGCCCGCGATCCCCAGCCTCGGGCTGATATCGTTCATGATCGCGCTGGTCATGACCGATTTGCCCGAGCCCGACTCGCCGACCACACACAGCAATTCGCCGCGCTTGAGATTGAGCGATAGGTTCTCGACTGCATAAGGCCGGTCTGCGCCTTCGGGCAGCCGGATCGAAAGGTCACGGATCTCCAGGATAGGCTCGTTTGCGCCGTCGGGCATGGTGTCCCCTCCCATGGTCAACTCGGCGTTTTGCTTTGGCGGGCTGGGAGGGCACTGCTTGGGGCAACCTAGCGGGCATCAACAGAACGTATATCTCGATCTCAGAGTTGACAGAGACCGAGCGATTTAGTCAACTACCGATCGCCCAGCCCCGCGCTTTCAGAAACGCTCGCCCGGTCATCATCGACATTTGATCAAGGAGGCGGCGCGCGATGGATGAATTGGGGCGACTTGGGAATGTCCTTCCGGCGAAGAATGACCTGCCGCTCTCGGCCTGCGGGTTCGACGCGTTCGAGATCGCCGTGCTCGAGGTTGCGCGTCGGTTCTTTATCACCTTCTCCCGCCCCGAGAGCCATGGCTGGGTCGAGGCGTTCGAGACGGCCGAGCGCAAACTCTCGCCGCCGTTTGGCGCCACTCTCGCGGTGGCGGTGATGCGCGCGATCCAGGTGCTGCGCGGTGCGCGGAGCACCACATTTAACTTTATCCCGCCGGATTGCCCGATCTGTAGCCGGACAATCACCCAGGAAGAGCGCTATCTAATATCGATCCTGAAGGCAGTTAGGAAACGCCGCCGCTCCGAGGCGATGACCCATGCATTGCTGGTATGTGAGGGAAGCGATCCGGAAGCACTAGTCATCGCGTTCGAGACGCTATGCGTTCTGATCGGAGAAGGGCCTTTGGCAGACCCGTCACGTCCATGAACGGGCGTTCTACTGCCGGTCTGCCAGTAGCTCTTAAGCCTGCAAAGAGGCAAAGGCGAGCGCGCCGCGGGGATCCGCGACGCGCGCGAATATCAAGCAGTCAGTCCC
>JBCDKL010000248.1:0-4543 GCA_038746695.1 Pseudomonadota bacterium
ATCAGGCTCAAGCGCCGGGCAACAGCCCGCCGAGCGTGCGGCCGCCGACCAGGTGCATGTGCATATGCGGCACCTCCTGATTGGCATCAGCGCCAGCATTGCTGATCATCCGGTGTCCGCCATCGCTCGCGGTCGGGGTCAGGTCGAGATCCACGGCCAGCTTGCCCAAAAGTCGGGTGAAATCGACGATCTCGGCTTCCGAGGCATCCCGCGCGAAATCGGCATAGGTGACATAGGCGCCCTTGGGGATCACCAACACATGGACCGGAGCCTGAGGGCGGATATCGCGAAACGCCACACTGTGCTCGGTCTCGGCGATTTTTTCGCTTGGGATCTCGCCGCGCAGGATCTTGGCGAAGATATTCTGGTCGTCATAGGCGATGGTCATGTCTGTCCTCGGTGAGCAATCTGCAGCCCAAGGGAAGACCCGCGCGCGCCGCTGCTGTCAAGCAATGGTCACACCCGCAAAGTAGACTTGGATCAACGTGGCGGCGGCGACGCCTTGGTAGAACGCGTCTGCGAGGGGAAACCGTCTGGAGGACCGGAGGAGTGCTCGACATCATGACCAAGGCCCCGCCAGCTTTGCCCATCCCGGGGCACAACCGTGCGCCCCGTATGATCATCCGGGATCTGACGCTCTGTTACGGTGAAAAACAGGCCTTGAAGGGCGTCAGCTTCGACCTTTACCCGCAAGAGGTCCTCGCTTTCATCGGGCCTTCCGGCTGTGGAAAGTCAACGGCCCTGAAATGCCTCAACCGGATGCATGACGGGTTGCGGGACGTGCGAATCGAGGGGCGGATCAGCTTTGACGGTACCGATATCCACGGCCCCGAGATCGATCCGCCGATCTATCGCCGGCGCTTCGGCTGGGTCGCGCAGAAGCCGAACCCCTTTCCCTGGTCAATCTACGAAAACGTGGCCTATGGCGCGCGCATCCACGGGCTCGTGTCCGGCAAGGCCGCGCTCGACGACCATGTGGAGGATTGCCTGCGCCGCGCGCTCCTTTGGGATGAGGTCAAGGATGACCTCAGGTCCAAGAACGGGGTCGACCTGTCCGGCGGCCAGCAGCAGCGCCTCTGCATCGCCCGCGCGCTCGGCACCAAACCGGATGTGCTGTTGATGGATGAACCCACCGGCTCCATCGACCCGGTGGCGACCGAGCGCATCGAAGAACTGATGCTGGAGCTTGGACAGACCCATTCGGTCGTGGTGATCACCCATTCCATGGCGCAGGCGGCGCGGGTCGCAGACCGGGTGGCGCATTTCCATCTTGGCGAGATCGTCACGATCGGACGGACAAGGGACGTGTTTTCCAACCCGGAGGACCCGCGGACGCGGGCCTTTGTCGGCGGCGCAGTCGGCTAACCCGAGACGCGGGCGCGGTAGATCAGTTCCGGCGCAGTCTCGGGGATCGCGTCGGACAGCATCGCCTCCACGAGGGGCCGCGTGGGCGCGCGGCGGCAGACCGGATCCGTTGCCGCCGCATCGCCGGCAATTGCCAGCGCCTGACACCGGCAGCCTCCGAAATCGATCTCGCGCCGGTCGCAGGATCGGCAGGGCTCCGCCATCCATTCCGTGCCGCGATACGCGTTGAAGGCGTCGCTTTGGCGCCAGATCTCACCCAGATGCCGAGACGCCACATTCTCAAACACCATGCCGGGAATGCTCTCGGCCGCGTGGCAAGGCAGGACATCCCCAGAGGGCGTCACGTTCAGCCCGGTGCTTCCCCATCCGCCCATGCAGGCCTTGGGATAGTCGGAATAGTAGTCCGGCGGGACGAAATCGATGACCATCGGACAGCCCGGATCGGCCCGCGCCTCCGCAACCAGAGCCTTGGCCGCGGAGACCTGCTCTCGCGTTGGTAGAAGTGCCGCACGATTACCGGAGGCCCAGCCGTGGAACTGAACACAGGCGATTTCGATACGCCGCGCGCCGAGCCTTTCGGCCAGCGCCAGCGTTTCAGCAAGGTCGTCGAGGTTCTCGCGGTGCATCACCGCATTGATCGTCAGCGGAAAACCGATCTCGGCAATTTTCGAGGCCACAGCCATCTTGCGATCGAACCCGCCGCGATAACCACCGATCCGATCCGCAAGCTCTGCCTTCACCCCTTGCAGCGAGAGCTGCACGTGATCGAGCCCCGCCGCGTCAAGCTCCTCCAGCCGCCGGTCGGTCAGCCCGATGCCAGAGGTGATAAGGTTGGTATAGAGCCCGGCATCCCGGGCAGCAGAAACCAGATCCGGGAGATCGCGCCGCGATGCCGGCTCGCCCCCCGAAAGATGGAGCTGCAACACCCCGATCTCCGCCGCTTCACGGAAAACCCGCGCCCAGGTTTCGGTATCGAGCTCGGCAGACCGTTTGGTCAGCTCCAGAGGGTTCGAGCAATAGGGGCAGGCCAGCGGACAGACATGGGTCAGTTCTGCCAGCATCGCGATCGGCAGCGGTATCTCAGCCACCGCGGTAGTCCAGCAATCGCTTGCCCGCCAGATCGGCCAGGAACGCCTCTGTGTCGGGCCGTATCACATCGAGCGGCGCATCGTATGTTTCTGCCAGAACGGTGCAGATTGCGGTCAGACCCCGCTCCCCGTCCACGGCGCCAAGGATCGCATCCGAGATCTCATCGAGCATCAACGCGCGCTCCGGACCCAGCAGCACAGCACAGCCACGTACCTTGTCAAAGTGCCGCCGCACGCCGCGCGGCAGAAAGGGCACCGGGTCGCTCACGCAAGCCCCTCATTGGGCTGCCAGCCACCCGGCGGAATGCACCCCGGCGCGACATAGCCCGAATAGAGCGCATCGAGCTGCGCCCAGAGTACATCGGTCTTGAAGATCAGCGCCTCGGCGGCGGCATCCTGGGCCTCGCGCGTCGTTGCGTGATCAAGCACCCAGCCCAGACCAAAGGCGACGTCCTTTGGCGCTTCGGTCAACCGGTGGCGAAAATAGGCCAGCGTTTCCGGGGTCGCAAAATCGTAGTGCTCCAGGAGTCCGGCGATACGGTCGGCATGGATCTTCGGCGCGAACAACTCCGTCAAGGAGGAGGCAACCGCCTGCAACAGCGGCTTTTCGCGAACATAGGCGACATAGGCATCCACGGCAAACCGCGTCGCCGGCAGAATGCCCGTCCCGCCGGAAACATAGTCTGGATCGAGCCCCACCGCCTCGGCCAGTTTCAGCCAGCGTGCGATCCCACCTTCGCCCGCCGCGCTGCCGTCATGGTCCTCGATCCGCGAGCGCCAGGCCCGCCGCAGCGCCGGATCCTCGATGCGGGACATGAAAGCGGCATCCTTCATCGGGATTCGGCTTTGGTAATAGTAGCGGTTGATGACCCAGGCGCGCACCTGATCGTGGCTGGCGCGACCGTCATGCAGCAGATCGTGGAAGGGGTGTTTGTCGTGATAGCGGGCTTCGCCGATGGCGCGCAGCCGCGCCTCGAACGCGTCGCGGCTATCAGCGGCCATAGCCGCCGGTGTGCCTACGCGCGGCGTCTCGTGGTGGGTCATAGGGTAAACTCCATGCCGTCCTCGGCGATGGTCCAGCCAGCGGTTTCGGCCTCTGAACGCTCCGGGCTCGCCGGGTCGAGAACCGGGTTGGTATTGTTGATATGGACGAAAACTCGCCTCGGACGGTCTAGTTCGGCAAAGCGCGCCATCGATCCTCCCTCACCGGCCATTGGCAAATGCCCCATCCGGAGCCCGGTCTTTTGCCCAGTGCCGGTTCGGGCCATCTCGTCATTGCGCCAGACAGTCCCGTCGAAGAGCAGCAGATCCGCCTGCTCGGCCCGCTCGATCAGATCGGCATCGATGCGAGCACAGCCCGGGACGTAAAGTGCGGTCGCGGTGTCCGAGCTTAGTTCCAGCCCGATGGTGTTTTCGCTGACCAGTTCTGTCTCCACCTCGCCCGCCTCCTGAAAAAGCGGCACCTTCCCCGGCACCGTAAAGGGCGTGACGGTCAACCCGGGCACCGGTGTCATCGCGCGGCCTATCAGGATCGGGTGCCGCGTGACCAGTGCCGGATCCAGCACCCCGAAAACGCTGTCTCCGTCCAGAATTCGGGCGATCTCTCCTGTCGCGTAGAGTGCGAACCCCGTTTTCTCCCGCAGCGTCAGCAACCCGGCGATATGATCAATATCACCGTTCGTCAGCAGTACCGCCTTGAGCGGGCTTTCGCGCAGGCCGGTGGGATGAAGCGCCCGGTTTGCCGCGAGCTGGGCGCGTATGTCTGGGCTGGCGTTCAGGACAGCCCAGTCTCGGCCATTGGCTGAGATGGCCAGGGAAGACTGGGTTCGCGCCGGGATCCGGCCCTCCCGCGCCGCCTGACAATTGGGGCAACCGCAGTTCCATTGCGGCAGACCGCCTCCGGCCGAGGCACCGAGCACGATGACCCGCATGGCGGACGGAGGCGCCTGGCTCAGGTGCGGTCGCGCGTCTCGCCAGTGTCGCGGGTGTCGTCTTCGCCGGGGGCGTACATGTTTATTTCCATGCCGCAGGCGATCTCTTTCGTTTTGGGTTTGCTCCAGGCCATGTCGGGTCCTCCTCTTGCGTTTCTA
>JBCDKL010000249.1:0-4536 GCA_038746695.1 Pseudomonadota bacterium
ACACATAGCGCATCTGATATCTCCGATGATGTCTCCGCGCGTCCTATCCCGGTGCTGGGGCAAGCGCAATCATGCGTTTCGGCCCCCTCTCTTTCGACGCAGCCACCCCCCTCTCTTTCGACGCAGCCACCGCCCGCCAGGGGGGCGGGTGGGGGTGGGCGGGGGCTGCGTCGAAAGAGAGGGGGCCAAAACGCATGATTGCGCTTGCCCCAGCACCGGGATAGGACGCGCGGAGACATCATCGGAGATATCAGATGCGCTATGTGTCCACGCGGGGCCAGGCCCCGGAGATCTCGTTCGAAGACGCAATGCTGACCGGTCGTGCCCGCGATGGCGGTCTCTACATCCCTGCGACCCTGCCGCACCTCACGCCCGAGCAGATCGCCGGATTTGCGGGCCAGCCCTACGAGGACACAGCGTTCGCGGTCATGCGCCCCTTCATCGGCGAGACTTTCGACGATGCGAGCTTCCGCCGCCTGATCGCGCGGGCCTATCAGAGCTTCAGCCATCCGGCCCGCGCGCCTCTGGTGCAGATCGGGCCGAATGATTGGGTGCTCGAGCTCCATCACGGCCCCACTCTGGCCTTCAAAGACTTCGCCATGCAGCTGATCGGCCAGATGTTCGAGAGCGTGCTCGCCCGCCGCAACCGCCGCGTGACCATTGTTTGCGCCACTTCGGGCGATACCGGATCAGCCGCCATGGAAGCCTTTGCCGGGCTCGACCGGGTCACCTGTATCGTGCTCTATCCCGATGGCCGGGTCTCGGAGGTGCAGCGCCGTCAGATGACCACGCCCTCGGCCCCCAATGTCCATGCGCTTGCCATCGCCGGCACGTTCGACGATTGCCAGGCCCATGTGAAGGCCATGTTCAACCATTTCGAGTTCCGCGACGCGGTCGGGCTCGCCGCGGTCAATTCGATCAACTGGGCGCGCGTGCTCGCCCAGGTGGTCTATTACTTCACCGCCGCTACCGCTCTCGGCGCCCCGGCCCGGGAGGTGGATTTCTCCGTCCCCACCGGCAATTTCGGCGATATCTTCGCGGGGCATATCGCTCGGCTGATGGGCCTGCCCATGGGCCGCCTGGTGATCGCGACCAACGAGAATGACATCCTGCATCGCACGCTCCAGACCGGGCGCTACGAGCGCGGTGCGGTCACCGCCACGATCAGCCCCTCGATGGACATCCAGGTCAGTTCCAATTTCGAGCGCCTGCTCTATGATCTCTACGGAAAGGAGCCGGAAGCCGTGCGCCGGTCGATGCAGGATCTCTCAGAGCAAAAGGGTTTCGCCCTGCCGCAAGGCGCGCTGTCCGCGCTGCGCGAGGGCTTTGGCTCGGCCCGGGTGGACGGGGCCGAGGCAAAATCCGTGATTGCCCAGGTCGTGGCCGAGGGCGGGCCGCTGGTCGATCCGCATACCGCCATCGGCGTCGCCGCAGCAAGAGCGCATCTGGATCCCGGCCGGCCGATGATCACGCTCGGCACCGCCCATGCGGCGAAGTTCCCCGATGCGGTCGAGGCGGCCTCGGGCATCCGCCCCGCATTGCCGCCGCATATGGAAGGTCTCTATGACCGGCCCGAACGGTTCCGCAAAGTGGCGAACGATCGGGCCGCGATCGAAGCCGTGATCCGCGATGTCAGCGAAGGAGTGGCGGCATGAGCATCGAAATCGCCACCCTTTCCAACGGCTTCCGCGTCGTCACCGAGGCGATGCCGAGCCTGGCCTCCGCCACGCTCGGCATCTGGATCGAGGCCGGTGCCCGCAACGAGGACGCCGCCCAGAACGGTATCGCCCATTTCCTCGAACATATGGCCTTCAAGGGCACGTCGACCCGCTCGGCCCTGGATATTGCCGAGGCGATCGAGGATGTCGGCGGCTATCTCAACGCCTATACCAGCCGCGAGCGCACCGGCTATTACGCCCGTGTTCTCGGCCCGGATGTGCCGCTGGCACTGGAGGTCCTGGCCGACATTCTGCGCGACCCGGTCTTCGCCGAGGCCGAGATCGAGACCGAACGGGGCGTGATCCTGCAGGAGATCGGCCAATGCCTCGACACGCCCGACGATATCATCTGGGACTGGCTGCAGGAGACAGCATTTCCCGACCAGCCGATGGGCCGCGCCATCCTCGGCCCGCCCGAGCGGGTGCGGGGCTTCGCGCGCAGCGATTTCCAGGATTTCATCGGCAGCCATTACCGGCCCGAACGGATGATCCTCTCCGCCGCGGGCCAGGTCGATCATGGCGCACTGGTCGCACAGGCCGAGGCGCTGTTCGGCGATATGACCCCGCAGGCCCAGCCCCTGCGTCAACCCGCGGCCTATCGCGGCGGAGAGCTGCGCCGCGAAAAATCCCTGGAGCAGGCGCATATGGCGCTCGCCCTTCCTGCCCCGCATTACCGCGACCCCGATTACTATGCCGCCCAGATCCTCTCGGTCGCCTTGGGCGGCGGCATGTCCTCTCGGTTGTTCCAGGAGGCGCGCGAGAAACGCGGCCTCTGCTATACGATCTTCGCCAATTGCGCAGCCTATGAGGATACCGGTCTGCTCTCGATCTATGCCGGCACCGGAGCCGAGGAGGTCGCGGGTCTGGCTGAACTCACCGTCGACGAATTGCGCCGGGCGGCGACGGATCTCAGCGAGGCCGAGATCGCCCGCGCCCGGGCCCAGACCAAAGCCGGGCTCCTGATGGGGCTCGAAAGCTCCTCGAACCGCGCTGAACGCATGGCGGCCTTGCTGTCGATCTGGGGCGAGATCCCGACGCTTGAGGACACGATTGCCAAGATCGACGCGGTTGGCGCAGCCGAGGCCCGGGCCATGGCCGCGCGGCTGATCGCCGAAGCCCCAGTGCTCGCGCTCTACGGCCCGGTCTCCGGCACGCCCGCCATCGGCGATCTGGCCCGGCGCCTGGCCGCATGAACTTGTTCAGCCGGCGCAGCAAAGCTCAGGTCGAGATCGAGACCGAGCGCCTCTTGCTGCGCCCGCCTGTGATGCGCGACCATGCGCCCTGGGCCCATCTGCGCCGCGACAGCCGGGCTTTCCTGACCCCGTGGGAGCCGAAATGGTCGCGCGATCACCTGACCATGCGCGCCTTCAGAAACCGGGTGGCCTGGGCCGAGCGGGCGATCCAAAACGGCGATGCCTGGCCGCTCTTCCTGGTGCGCCGCGCCGATGGAGACCTGCTCGGCGGGCTCACGCTTTCGAATATCCGCCGCCAGCCCGCCCAGGCCGGCACGCTCGGCTATTGGATCGGCGAGGCCCATGCCCGCCGCGGCTACATGTCCGAAGCGCTGGCCGCCTTGCGCGACCATGCCTTCGGCCCGCTCGATCTCTCGCGGCTCGAGGCCGCCTGTCTGGAGAAAAACGAGGCCTCGCGCAGGCTTCTGGAGCGCTGCCAGTTCAAATATGAGGGCGTCGCGCAGGCCTATCTCCAGATCAATGGACGCTGGCGCAACCATGTGCTCTACGCCGCCCTCCGTCCCGACCGCCGTGGCCGCACCGAAACCGCCTGATCTATTGCGCCGACGTGAACCCAGGAGCCACGAGCGTTTCCGGAGGAAACGCGCAACACAAGAAATATGCGGCGCCAGCCGCATGCCGCTTTGCGCAGGCCAGTTTCCGAGTGCGGCACGATCGAAAAGGCGTTGTTTAGGTTCTAACCAAGCGTGGTAGACCCTTGTAACAGCCCTCCGTGCTGATGCGCTCGGAACCCTTGTTCCCACGGGAGACAACCCGCAGTCTCATCTCAACACCAGGCGGCTGCCCCGATTTGCGATCCAAGATGGCCTTCTGTGAAGCGGACAAGGGCAAACCCCCACAAGATGGTGGCGTGAGGCGCTTCAGTTGTGAGAGCTTCTTTGAATCTGTCGCCCTGGCACAAGAACCAACCGCTCTCGCCCGGCCAAAAGGCTCAGGCGCTCCCCCCGGTGGACAAGACGCTCGGATCGATACCCAGCTTGGCCATCGCCCGATCCCATTTCGCGGCATCGTCCGATCCGAACAACAGCTCGCGGTCCGGCACGCAGAGCAGCCAGCCGTTCATCTGCAGCTCTTCCTCCAACTGCCCCGCCGCCCAGCCGGCATAGCCCAAGGCCACGATCCGCTGCCTCGGCCCCTTGCCATCGGCCATCTGATAGAGGATCTCCAGAGTCGCGGTCATCGAGGTCTCTTCATCGACCCGCAGCGTCGCATCAGGCGCGTGGTAATCGGCCGAATGCAGCACAAAGCCCCGCCCGGTCTCGACCGGCCCGCCGAATCTGACCGGTTCCTCCGCCCCGCCCGGCGCATGCGGAATGTCCAGGCGTTCATAGAGATCCCCGACCGACAGAGTCTCGGCCGGCTTGTTCACGATCAGCCCCATCGCCCCATCGGCGGAATGGGCGCAGAGATAGACCAAAGTGCGATGAAACCGCGGATCCCGCATCCCCGGCATGGCGATCAGGATCTGCCCTTCCAGAAATTGCGCATCAGTGGACCCGGCGGCGGACATAACCCAATGATGACCTGCCCCTTGCGAATCCGCAACAATGCGTGAGCGGGGTGGC
>JBCDKL010000250.1:0-4534 GCA_038746695.1 Pseudomonadota bacterium
CGAAACAGGGCGGCACGATCATCCCCGCCTTCGGCCAGGATGTGGCGGGCCTCAACAAGAAGGTCCTGCATGGCGATCTCGGCGGCGGCTGGGAGATGGATGGCGGACACTTCATCAAGCGCTGGTGGCTCGACGCCTGATCAGGGCGAAGCGTTCCGCACAATTAACACGCCCTCCCCCTTTCGCGGGGGGAGGGCAACCGGCGGCGAGGCCGGGCTGGCAAGGCGGAGCCCTCGCCCCTACCCCCGGTGTGCAGCGACCCCGCCGTGCTGGCCCGCCTGATCAGTCGGTGTCGGCCCTGACGGCTTTCAGCATCGCGGCTTTGATCGACCAATCCTGTCGCCCCTCCATGATCGCGGCGAAATGGGCCAGATCGTCGGCCATGAAATCGTCGAACCATCCGGCCAAAGCGATCAGCAGCGGGAAGCGGGCGATCTCCTCCCGTACGGCCAGCCTGGTGCCACCCGCCTCGGGCGTCACGGTAAAAGCGTGCATCACGTCGAGATCGAATCCATCATCGATGGAAACCGCCCTTTTGGTCAGGCTCATGCCGGGCTCCATGGCGACAAGCGTCTCGACATAGCGCTCGGGCCGGGTCTCACTGCTTGCGATTGTGTGGAAGATCCGGTCTTGGCCGAGTGCGAATTCCCCCTCGATCCGGCTCACCGCGGGCCCCCAAGGGCGCCCATCCGCATGGGCGAAGCGGTGCCAGACCTGTTCCGGCGTCGCGGCGATCCAGCGGCTGCGCTCGACCACATGACGCCCGGGCAAGGTCAGCTTTGCCGCGCGATAGGCGAGCCCGATCCCCGCCAGCAGGACGGCCCCATAGAGGACCCAACTCAGCGGCCCGGGCAGAGCGATCCCGGTTCCCGCTTCCAGGGCAGAGGCCAATGCATCACGGTCGAGGATCAGAACCCATAGGAAGCCGAGGAGCAGGATGTCGATGACGATCAGGAGCGAGGGCAGGATCAGGATCGCCGCCACGGAAAGGCCGATCCCTTCCAAAGCTGCCAGCAGCGTCCCGGCATCGAAATCAACCCCGCCGCGGAGCAGCGCCAGCATCAGCGCGCCATAGACTGCGTGCCAGATCAAGCGGCGCCATTGCCGGTGCAGCCGCTCGGTCACCGCACGGCCCCGGCCCGCGTCCGAGGGATCAGTTTTCGCCTGTTTCGGTCTCGGCCGGTGCGCTCCCTGGCACTTCGGCACCGCAGGGAGCGGCCAGGGCATCTACACGCTCGGCGAACCACTCGGGGATCTGATCCGGCATGTATTGGCTGAGCTGGGCGACCACTTCATCCAGCAGGACCCGGCTTTCCGCATTGGCAAGCGGCGGCCATTCCTCGGCCGCGCCGGAGAGGTTGGAGTAAATCAGATAGGCCACCGCGATCAGCAAGATGCCGCGCGCCACGCCGAACAAAAAGCCCAGCACCCGGTCGACCGGACCCAGAGACGAATCCAGAATGGCCGAGGAGAAGATCGGAGTGAACACCGACAGGACCAGCAACGATCCGGCCACGATCAGGGTGAAGGCGGCAATCGTCGATATCACGCAGGAGCTGGCGAAGAACTCGCCCACAACCGGCGCCTCGCTCATCAGCGGTTCGACCGAAGGGGTCAGATAGAAGGCGAGTGCTGCGGCGATAATCCAGCCGCCGATGGCGAACACCTCACGCGTGAACCCGCGCGAATAGGCCAGGATGCCGGATAAGAGGATGATGACCGCCACTGCGCCGTCGACAATCGTGAACTCCATGACCACTCCCCTCGATCTCACCCATCTGCCCCTTTTTTAGAGGGGTCAGGGCGCTGCGGTGACGTCCTCACCGCCTAGGCTGTTAACAAAGCCCGGCAGATCGCTCCACCCTTTTATGTCGAGGCCGGAATGCGCTTCGATGGTGCGTTGGTGCGGCAGAAAGGCCTGGGCAAAGCCGAGTTTCTCGGCCTCCTTCAACCGCGCCTCGGCCTGCGGAACGGGCCGCAACGCGCCAGAGAGGCTGATCTCGCCGAAGATCACGGCGTCGCCCGGAAGCGACTGGCCGGTCAGCGCCGAGATCAATGCCGCAGCAGCCGCCATATCCGCCGCAGGCTCGCCAATCCGCATCCCACCGGCCACGTTCAGGAAGACATCCATACCCGAGAAAGTGATCCCACAGCGCGCCTCAAGCACAGCCAGGATCATGCCAAGCCTTGCACTGTCCCAGCCCACCACTTGGCGGCGGGGCGTGCCCAGGGGCGAGGGCGCGACCAACGCCTGGATCTCGACCAGCAGCGGCCGTGTCCCCTCGATCCCGGCAAAGACCGCCGAGCCTGCCACCGCCTCGTTCCGGGCGCCGAGAAACAGGGCCGAGGGGTTTGCCACCTCGGCCAGGCCCCGCCCGGTCATCTCGAACACCCCGATCTCGTCGGCCGGGCCAAAGCGGTTTTTCACGGCGCGGAGCAGGCGGAATTGATGCCCCCGCTCACCTTCGAAGTAGAGCACTGTGTCAACCATGTGCTCGACCACCCGCGGCCCGGCGATCTGCCCATCCTTGGTGACATGCCCAACCATGATCACCGAAACGCCATGGCGCTTGGCAAAAGAGGTCAGCTCATGCGCCACCGCGCGGACCTGTGCAACCGAGCCCGGAGCACTCTCGACCTTGTCCGACCACATGGTCTGGATCGAGTCGATGACCACCAGGCCCGGGCGCTGCCTGTCCCGGGGGGGGTGAATGTCGCGCAGATTGGTCTCGGCGGCCAGATCGACCGGGCTCTCGTCGAGCCCCAGCCGACGAGCCCGCATCCTGACCTGGGCCGCGGCCTCCTCGCCCGAGACATAGACGGTGGCGATCCCCCGCCCGGCAAAGGTCGCGGCGGCCTGCAGCAAAAGCGTGGACTTCCCAATCCCCGGATCGCCGCCGACCAGAACGGCCGATGCCGCGACCAAACCGCCTCCCAAAACCCGGTCGAGCTCCGCCAGGCCCGAGACTGCACGCGACGGCGGCGGCTCATCGCCAGACAGGGCCACCAGCGCCATTTCACGCCCTTTGGCCGGGCCCAGAGCCTTGGCACCGGGCCCCGCGGCGCTCAGCCCCGAATCTTCCTCGATCGCGTTCCATGCGCCGCAGGCGGAGCATTGCCCGGCCCATTTCTGATGCGCCGCCCCACATTCCCGGCAGACAAATCCCGGCGCCCGCTTGCTCATTGCATCGAGACCATGCCGAAGAACACCAAGAGCGCAAAGACCCCCTGCATCAGAGGCAAGATCCTGAACCAGCCCCGTTCGACGATAAAAGTGCCGAGACAGGCCAGCACCAGAAGCGGCGACAATAGCCGCGCCACGCCCGGCTCACCGTCCCACAGAAACCACATCACCGCCAGAATGGCGATCAGAGCGAAAAGATGCGCGGCCCGGGTCCAGCCGGTTGCCAGTATCGCCTGGCCGATCGAGAACAGGGCGCCCATCCCCACCGCAATCCCGGCAAAAATCGCAACGATTTTCAGAAGAATAACGAGCATGTCCCCGCCCTACACGCGCACCCAAGCTTGGGCAAGGCGCAGGTACCGGCCAGACTCGGCGCGCGTTTTCGGAGAAAACGCAAATGAAGGAATGTGAGCGCCCTGCGCGAACGCCGTTTAGCCGGGCTTTTCCCTCGCCGTCCGCCAGCTCACCCAGATCGAGGCGAGCACGCAGGCGGTGAACAGCCACAGCCCCCAAGCAGGCGTTACATGGCCGATCCCGACCCCCTTCACCACCACGATGTAAAGCGCGATCAGAAACACATCCGCCATCGAGAGTTTCCCGATCGCTTCGATCACCCAAATCGGCCCTCGCCAGCCGCGATGGATCGCTGCCAGCATCGCCGTTTTGCCCCAGGGCACCACCACGGCCAACAAGGCCACGACAAGGCTCAACGCCGGATCGACCTCCCAGAGATCGATGACCCCGCCGGCGATCGTGATCTCATCGCCCGAGAACCATGGCAGCACACCCGCCGTGGCCAAAGGCGCCAGCCAGGCCAGCGGATAGGCAATCAGAAGAGCCAGATTGAGCAGATGGTGAAACGGCAAAGCCCCCTCCCCGTTGGCGGGAAGAGGGCTAGCATGCCAAGGTCCGGCCTGTCACCTCGGGCGCGACGAAATCAGGCGCCACTGGTCCCGGGTCACGGGGAAGTCGAGCGTGTCAGGTGACCTTGATCTCCTCGAAATTCAGCGAGAAGTCTTCGGTCGGCACCGCATCGCCCTTCGCCGTGCCTTGGTCGACCGACAAGATATCGATCCACTTCTTGTGGCCCTCGCCCGACATCGCCGATCCGCTGGTTTGATAGCTGGTCACCATCACGTTCTTCAACTCATAGCGAAAGCCGCCAGCGGCCTGGTCCAGCGCGCCTTCATCCAGCACTTCAGGGGTCTCTTGGATCTTCTTGGTCATCTCACTGTCCTCGTTCTGTGGTTTCGATCAGGTCTTGGATATCTGCATCGCCCGTGGTCAGGACGGCATCGCCGGGAACAGGCCCGGGATCTGCCGCAGGGCGGCGTCGAGCAGGTTGCGCAG
>JBCDKL010000251.1:0-4531 GCA_038746695.1 Pseudomonadota bacterium
CAGGGCAAAAGCGACAGTGGCTTGGAGATAGCCGGATTTCGAGCCGCAATCGAACAGCTGGCCGCGGAACCGGAAGCCATAAACTTGCCGCCCACTCGCGGCCTGATCAGCAATCGCGTCGGTCAGCTGGATCTCGCCACCCGCACCGATCTTCATCGCGTTGAGGCTCTCCATCACCTGTGGGGTCAGGATATAACGCCCGATCACAGCGAGGTTGGACGGCGCATCCGTGGGTTGCGGTTTTTCGACCATGCCGCTGGCGGCGACCAGGCTCCCCATATCTTCGGCGATCTTGAGAATGCCGTAGGAGGAGGTCTTCTCCGGCGGAACCTCCATGGCGGCGACGATACAGCCGGTGGAGCCATTGGCGGCATAGGCCTCGACCATTTGGCCAAGACAGCCGGTTTCCGAGGCGATCACGTCGTCGGGCAAGATCACCGCAAAGGGCTCGTCACCGATCAGATTGCGTGCGCACCAGACCGCATGGCCGAGACCCAGGGCCTCGTGCTGGCGGATATGGGCGATAGCGCCGGAAGGCATGGTGGAGTTGCGCACCAGTTCCAAAAGATCCGTCTTGCCCTTCTGCTCCAACGCGCGTTCCAGGCTGAGCGACGCGTCGAAATAGTCCTCGAGTGCGGATTTTCCCTTGGCGGTGACGAAGATGAATTCCTCGATACCGGCCTCGCGCGCCTCGTCAATCGCGTATTGCACCAGCGGACGATCGACCAGGGGCAGCATCTCCTTGGGTACCGACTTCGTTGCGGGAAGAAAACGTGTTCCAAGGCCAGCAACCGGGAAGACTGCCTTGCGTACCGGTTTCGTCATGTCGATCCCTCTTCGAACCTGCCGCGCCGGCTGATGAGATACCTGCGCGCAGAATAATATCGCGTGAAGACCTCACGCACCAGTTTTCCCGCTCCGACGGGTTAGGAGGCTATCCGGGCGAAACTGTGGCGGATTTACGCGGACCATGGACGTCGGTGCCGATCCAGGGCTCGCCGGCCGGGTCGAAGGCGACCTGATCGCAGGCGGCGGCAACCTCGCCCGCGATCCGGGCGAGAAGGGGTGCGATTGGCTCGGTTGCGGGGCCGGTTTCAGCATCGGCGAGCAGGTCGACCGACAGGCAGAGCCGGTCATCGCGGCATTCGACAGGATGGCCTTTGCTGCTGCCGGGCCACCACGACCATTTGCGCGGGCGCAGCACCGCGTGAAAGCCGCGTCTGGCGGCCACCCGCTGGATCTCGGTTCGGGCTCGATGACCGCGGAACGCGTCCAGGGCCGCCCCCAGCCGCCCGCCCTGCGAGAGCCCCGAGATATTGCCGACATGCTCCCAAAGACCATCGGTCAGGGTGACGGTCAGCCCCATAGGACCGCTGTCGAGATTGATCAGAGAAATCCGGTGCCCCCGCGCCACAAGCGCCCGGGCCAGGTGATCGGTGCGCAATGCCTCGGTCATGCTCCAGCCCGCGACCACGGCCAGGGACAGGCGGTTGTTCGGCAGCCGCTCGGCAAAGGTCAGGATCACCCGCTCGCGCTTGCTGGAGATCAGCGGCAGGCGCGGGCGGCGGGTCAGTCCCTCAAGAAGGCCGTCTTCCAGCCGGTGCTCCATAAACTTACGGTCGGCTCCGGTGATTCGGCCGATCGAGATATGATGGTCGAAATCTCGCCGCCGCTTGTCCCGGAACCGCGCAATCGCCGGGTCGCGGTCAGCCTCGGCGGCATGCCGGAGGCAGAAATAGGCTTTCGAGGCCCCCAGTTGGAACGGATCCCGCGGCTGTCGGTTTTTGCCCCGCATGCCGTTCTGGTCGGAATGGTGATGCACCTCGGCCTCGGGCACCCAGCCGGTCCACCACCCGGCCTGGACCAGGCGGAGCACCATATCGGTTTCGTCGAGATAGTAGTGATAGCTCTCGTCAAACCCTCCTGCTGCGGTCAGAGCGGCCCGGCGGAAGGCGCAATTGGTGCCCATCACTGCCACCGGGTGGACGGGGTCGGGAGGAAGGAGCTGCGCACGGCCCGAATTCTCCAGAGCATCTTCCTCGGCCAGATGGGTAAAGCGCGCGCCGGCAAACTGGAACCTCACACCATCTCGGTCGCGGACCCGCCCAGCGGCGATCCCGACGCGTTTGTCGGCAAAGGGAGCGACCAGGAGGTCGAGCCAATCGGGTTCGGGCACCGCGTCATCGTCGATAAAGGCCACAACCTCACCGCGGGCGGCCCGGATGCCGATATTTCGCGCGGCCGAGATATTCGGCTCGAAACAGGGAAAGTAATGCACCTGTTCGCGGAGAGCCTCGGGGACCTCATAGGCCGAGATCTCGGGGTACTCGCCAATCAGGATCACTTCGAATGCGGGATAACGCAGATAGCGCAAGGCCTGGATCAGCCCTGGGATCAGATAGGGCCGGCCCCGAGACGGGATCACGATCGATACCGAGATAGTGCCGCTCACGCCAGCCCTCGCTCCTTCAGCATTCTCTCCACCCGGGGGATATCCTCGGGGTTGTTGACCTCCCAGAACCCGGCGCCGCGTGCGTCGACCTCGACACAATGGACGGGGTGGCCCTGTTCCATGAACCGCAATTGCTCGAGCCCTTCGAGCCTCTCAAGCGGGCCATCCTCCATCGCAGCATACGCGATGAGCACTGACGGACGGTAAGCATAGACGCCGACATGGTGAAAAACCGGCAAAGGCGCATCCGGGTTCGATCCTGCGCCCTTTGAACTCGTATCGAGCGCACCCGTGTATGGAATAACTTCCTTCGAAAAATACAACGCTCGGCCGGTCCGGTCAAACACGGCGGTGGTACCACCCACCCGCCCGGCCCGGCGGTCGGCCAGAAACCCGTCCAACGCGGCTCGGTCGCAGCGAAGAACCGGAGTGGCGACCTCAATCTCTGGCCTGGTGGTCATCGCGGCGATCAATGCCTCGATAAACCAGGGAGGGGTCAGAGGCGCGTCGCCTTGCAGGTTGACCACGATCTCCGCATCTCCCAGAGCCGGGAGCGCATCGGCGCAGCGTTCGGTGCCGTTGCGGCACGTCTCGGAGGTCATCACCACCTGGGCGCCGAACCGCTCCGCCGCCTCGGCGATCCGCCCGTCATCGGTGGCAACCACCACCTGCGCGACGCCGGGCACGGCGATCGCTGCCTCCCAACTGCGCTGAATCAGGGATTTCGCCTGCCCATCCGCACCGGTCAGCAGCGCCAGCGGTTTGCCGGGAAAGCGGCTGGAGGCATATCGGGCCGGGATGACGATGGCGACGGTCAATTCTCCCCTCCCCTTGCTTCAGCGTTCCCTCTCCAGAATTGATGCGATCAGAGCCGGACACCCGCGGCTACAGCGAGGAAAAACGGATTCTCGAAGCCAGATTTGCCATAGGTGAGATCGCTCTTGTCGTCGAAACGCAACACCTGCCCACCCGCGGCCAGCAGAACCGCATGCCCCGCCGCCGTGTCCCATTCCATGGTGCGGCCCAGCCGAGGATAGAAATCCGCTTCGCCGCCCGCCACCAGGCAAAACTTCAGCGAGGATCCGGCGGCCTTGAAATCCGCCACCTGGAACTTGCCGATAAAGTCATCCGTGGCCTGGTCGCGATGGGATTTCGAGGCGACCACGACCAGCGCGGCATTGTCTGGCGAGGAGACCTTGATCGGCGACTCGCTGCCCGGAACCGGTGCGCATGTCTCGTCCACCTGTTCCTGCACAGCACCTTGGCCGAGCGTGCGGAACAGCCTGCCCTTCGCTGGAGCATAGACGACACCTATAATCGGACGGCCCTGCTCGATCAGCGCGATATTCACGGTGAAATCGCCTCGGCGCTGGACGAATTCCTTGGTGCCGTCCAGCGGATCGACCAGGAAAAAGCGCTCGAGACCCTGTTGGGCATGGCTCTCGGCCTGTTCCTCGGTGACCGCCGGGATGTCGGGGAACGCCGCCGCCAGTCCTTCGGAGATAATCTTGTCGGCGGCCAAATCGGCTTCGGTCACCGGCGAGGCGTCGGACTTCGCCTTTGTCTCGAAATCCGGCTGCGCATAGACCGCCATGATTGCCTGCCCGGCCTTCAAGGCCAGATCCCTGAGCTCCGTCTCAATCCTGTCTTTTTCTGTCCCCAGATCGCTTGCCATATCCCGCTCCCGCGTTTGCCCCTTTGGTTCCCACGCCTTCACCGGCTATATACCGGCTTGTGGGATACAGGGATGACGGCGTCATGCCGCAGCGGATTATGCGCCAAAAGGCAAGAAAGAGCCGTAAAAAGATGGAATTCGGACAAGTTCAGCCGAGTATCACCACGAAACAGTCGCTGCCTGTGGCAACGGCCGCTTTCGCTTCACTGGCCTATGCCCTGACTGTTCGCGATCTGAGGACCGAGAATAAGAGCGCTGCTCTGGGGATTCTGTTGTCCTCGGGCACGGTTCTGGTGACCGCGCTGACCTTTTATTTGTTCATGAATTTCATCGGCGGGCGCACAGCGCCGATCCGGACCGATGACATCACCTTCATCGTCGCGGGCTTTCTGATGTTCTTTTTC